>NZ_JBFUAR010000001.1:0-521743 GCF_056406175.1 Arthrobacter sp. P1_D12 | reverse complement strand
GCGAACAAGGCCCTCGCCAAGGCCGGCATCGGCTGGGACCAGGTCGGCGCCGTCGAACTGAACGAGGCGTTCGCCGCGCAGTCCCTGGCCTGCATCAACGCCTGGGGCATCGACGCGGGAATCGTGAACCGGCACGGCGGCGCGATCGCCATGGGCCACCCGCTCGGCGCCTCCGGCGGCCGTATCCTGGGCACCCTGGCCCGGTCCCTGCAGGCCTCCGGGCAGCGCTGGGGCGTCGCCGCGATCTGCATCGGCGTCGGCCAGGGCCTCGCCGTCGTGCTCGAAAACGTCACCACCGCGCAGGCATAACCCGTCGGCACAACCAGTGACGGGCTGAGGGAATGCAGCACTGGCGGTCGGACACCGGGAGGTCCAAGCTTTAACCATTCGACGCAGGCCAAGTGTGGGCGTCCCGGCTCCCTGGACTGCACGGCCAGGGTGATAGCACGGCGAGGGTGACGGCACTGCGGGTGCGAGGAGAGTGACGATGGTTGACACGGCAGCGCAGACTCTTCGGGCCGGGGCGCGCAACGACCTTGTGACGCAACTGCTGGGCATCTGGCTCCTCCTGGCTGTGTTCCTGGACGGCTGGGCCCACCTGCACGTTCCCGGGCTGGAAACCTTCTTCACCCCCTGGCACGCGGCACTCTATTCGGGCCTCGTGGCCACCGCCGCGTGGACGGCAAGCGTGATCTGGAGGAACCGCCAGCCCGGGCGGCCATTGACCCGGTCGGTGCCGGCCGGCTACCGGGGCACGGTCATCGGACTGGTCCTGTTCGCCGTCGCGGGTGTCCTGGATCTGGCCTGGCACGAGATCCTGGGCATCGAAGTCTCCCTCGATGCGCTGGTGAGCCCCACCCACCTGCTGCTGGGGTTCAGCCTCTTCCTTATCCTCGGCACCGGTATCCGCAGCGCACGGGCCGCCGCCGGCGCAGAGGCCTTCAACTGGACGCCGCCTGCGCTGTTGTCGCTCGCCCTGATGACGGGCCTGGGAGCCTTCTTCCTCATTTACTGCTCGGCGTTCGTCCGGACCCCGCCGGCCGTCCCCTATCTACAGACGCCGATCGGGAGCCCCGGGCACACCCAGGCGGAGCTGCCCCCGGCCCTCGGACTGGCCAGCTATTTGGTGACGACAGCGCTGATTATCGCACCCTTCCTCTACACCTTCTCCGGAGCCCGAAGGCCGCCTTTCGGTATTGCCACCATCCTGGTCGCCGTGGTGGCGTGGCTGCCGCTGGCCATGTCGGGGCTGCGCCCGGCCGCGGTCGCCGGTGCGGCAGGAGCCACGATCATCGCGGCAGCGGCGGATCTGCTGCTTGCCCGACGGCCGGGCCCGTGGTTGAGGCGCAGGTTGCCGGCGGTCACCGCCGTGCTGGCGGCACTCATCTGGACCGGCCAACTGGCTGGGATCGCCCTGGCGGCATCGATTCAATGGCCAGTGTCGATGTGGCTGGGAGCCGTCGTGCTGAGTGCGGGACTGGCAGCGGCCCTCGCTTTCCTCAGCTCGTTGAACACCAGGAGCGTCCCGGGGCCGGCAGCTCCACGATGAGCGTCAAATCCCCACTGTTCCCGGCGCCCGGAGTGGGCTAATTTGGGGATATAGGGGAGCGCCCGGTGCCCGGCTCGTTGCCGGCTGAGGCATCCGGCCTCGCCATGGAGTAAGGAACCCACCGTGGCCTACAACGTGGCCCAAAAGCTCATCGCATCCCATCTGGTGGCCGGGGAGATGATTCCCGGCCGTGAGATTGGCCTGCATATCGATCAGACCCTCACCCAGGACGCGACCGGGACGCTGGTCATGCTTGAACTGGAGGCCATCGGGCTCGACCGGGCACAAACTGAAGTGTCCGTGCAGTACGTGGACCACAACTTGTTGCAGGCCGACAGCAGGAACGCTGAGGACCATGATTTTCTCCGCTCGGCCTGCCGCCGGTTTGGTCTGTGGTTCTCGAAGGCCGGAAACGGGGTGTCCCATCCGACCCACATGCAGCGGTTTGGCCGTCCGGGCACGACCATGGTCGGTTCCGACAGTCACACCCCGGCCGCTGGGTCGCTGGGGATGCTGGCAATCGGGGTCGGCGGCACCGAGGTAGCCCTGGCCATCGCGGGCGAGCCGCTCTACCTGAAGATGCCGGAGATCTGGGGCGTGCGGCTTACCGGCAAGCTGCCACCATGGACCAGTGCCAAGGACGTCATCCTCGAAATGCTTCGCCGGCACGGCGTGAAGGGCGGCAAGGACCGGATCATCGAGTACTACGGTCCCGGCCTCGCCACGCTGAGCGCGATGGACCGGCACGTGATTGCCAATATGGGCGCCGAACTCGGTGCGACGAGCACGGTCTTCCCGGCCGATGACCAGGTCCGGGCCTTCCTGCGCTCCGAACAGCGCGAGGACGATTTCACCGAACTCCTCGCCGATTCCGGTGCCACCTACGACGTGACCGACGAGATCGACCTGGCCACGATCGAGCCGCTCATCGCCCTGCCCAGCTCACCCGGCAACGTCGTTCCGGTGCGGGAGGTCACTGGCAGGCCGGTGGCGCAGGTCGTGATTGGGTCCTCTGCGAACCCGGGCCTGCGCGACTTCGCAATTGTCGCCGCCATCACGAAGGGACGGCAGTGCCACCCGGGACTGTCCTTCGACGTCAACCCGAGTTCCCGGCAGATCCTGCAGGACCTCACCAGGATGGGGGCCACGTTTGATCTGATACGCGCCGGAGCCCGGCTGCACCAGACCGGATGCATGGGCTGCATCGGGATGGGACAGGCCCCCGCGAACGGAAGCAACAGCCTGCGCACAATGCCCCGCAACTTTCCCGGCCGTTCGGGCACGAAGGAGGACTCGGTCTACCTGTGCTCACCGGAGACGGCCGCGGCTGCTGCGCTCACCGGAATTATCACCGACCCGCGGGACCTGGCGGAGCTCTTCGACCTTGAGTACCCCGAGATCGAACTTCCCGCGGTGTCGAGCGTGAACGTGGCAATGCTCGAGGAGCCGTTGGCGCCGGAAGAAGCCGGCAAAGTAGCACTGGTCAAGGGCGAAAACATCTCCTCGCTTCCGGTCTTCGGCCCACTCGCCGACCGCATCGAGGCACCAGTGGCCTTGGTGGTGGGCAACGATGTCTCGACGGACGAGATACTGCCAGCCGGTGCCCGCGTTCTGCCCTACCGCAGCAACATCCCCAAACTCGCCGAATTCACCTTCGACCAGCTCGACCCCACCTATGCCGACCGCGCCGCCCGTACCCGCGACTCCACCGGCCACATCCTGGTCGGCGGCACGAACTACGGTCAGGGCTCCTCACGGGAACACGCCGCTATCACCCCGCGCTTCCTCGGGCTGCGCGCAGTGGTGGCCGTCTCGTTCGCGCGGATCCACTGGCAGAACCTGGCCAATTTCGGCGTCCTCGCAGTCGAGTTCACAAATGCGGCCGATCATGACCGCATCGAACAGGACGATGTGCTCGCGCTGACAGGGATACACGACGCCCTGCTCACAGGCAAGGAGATCCTCGTGGAGAACCGGACCCGCGGCGAGGTCTACCCCGTGCGGCACAGTCTCTCCAGCCGTCAGGTGGACATGCTCCTGGCAGGTGGCCTCATCCCTTGGCTGCGCGAACGGAGAGCGCGGGAATGAGCTGCCGATCACCGCTGACGAGGATGGGTGTGCCGCGGTGAGCGGATGGCCACGGCCGGACGAGCCCTCCGGCGAAATCAGCCTCGTACTCGACCAGCGCAGCACCCTGGATCCGAAGGCTGACCTGCGCGACGGGTTGTCCGCGGTCGCCCGGCAGGGTTCCCACCTTTGGGTCGCCAATGACGAGACGACCAGCCTCGAACGGCTCACCCTGGAGGCCGGCGACCAGGCCCGCACCCACCGCAGCTTCGATCTCACCCACCTCCTTGAGCTGCCCGGGGACAAGGGTGAGATGGACATCGAGGGCCTCGATGTCGAGGACGACACGCTGTGGCTGCTTGGATCGCACAGCTCGGCCCGCAAACAGGTCAAGAACAACGCCACGCCCGCAGAAGCGCAGGATTCCCTGGCGACAGTGGAGGTCAGCCAGCGCCGTCGGGTGTTGGCCCGGCTTTCGACTAAGGACCTCCTCGATCCGGGCGGCCCCCGGACGGGGCAGCAGCAGCGCCCCGCCGTGCTGGGCCTCGGCCGGGGCACGGACCTGGTGGATCTGCTGGCCGATGACCCACATCTTGGTAGCTTCATCCAGTCCTCGACGACCGGTCGCCCGATCCCGGGCAAGGACAACGGCATTGACTGCGAGGGCCTCGCCGTAGCGGGCGACCGGGTGTTCATCGGTCTGCGCGGGCCGGTGCTGCGTGGGTGGGCGATGATCATAGAGCTCCAGGTTGGTGGCGGGCCCGGCTTGGAGCCGCAGGCGATCGGTCCCGGGAATCGTCGCTACCGCAAGCATTTCCTTCGCCTGCATGGTTTGGGCGTGCGGGATCTGTGCCGGCACGGACAGGACCTGCTCGTCCTGGCAGGACCCACCATGGAACTCGACGGGCGCGCGGCCGTGTTTCGCTGGCGGGGCGCGCTGACGTCGCAGGCCGAGGCCGTCCTGCCGAAAGACGACTTGCATTGCGAATTTGACGCGCCATTCGGCGAGGACGAGGACCATGCCGAGGGGATCACCGTTCTCGACGACGATCGGTCGGCCTTGGTGTTGTATGGGACGCCGTCGGGCAAGCGCAAGGCCGGACGCCACGCGATCAAAGCCGACGTCTTCCGCCTCAGCGCGTAGGAACCGGCGCCGCGACGGTCCCGGGGAGGTGTTCCTACTGCTGCCGGCCCACTTTTCCCAGCCAGGCCCGCAGGAGAGGAACGACGACGTCACTGTGCATCGCACCCAGGTGATCGAGTGTGGGGAGTACTTGCACATCCCACCCGGCCTCGATGAGCTCGCGCTCATGGGCAGCCAGCGGTTCGCCGATCCGCACCGTCACGTCCCCCCAGCGGGGTCCGTAAGCGATGTGATCGGCGGCGCCCGCGAACGCCAGCCGGGGCAGATCCGGCGCCAGGCCAATAGTTGAATCGTCGAAGTCCTGGAGCGCTTCGTACAGCGTGAGGAACTGGCGGGTCTGTGTCTCGTTGGTCTGTATCGTGGCGGCATCCCAGTCGCCGGGTTTGACCGGGAGGTTCACCTCCGGCGATTGTTCCGGGGACCTGGCCGCCGCCGAGTGGGCCGCCCGCGTCACCGCCAACATGCTCTTGTACGGGCCCTCGCGCGGCGGGAATCCGCCCACGATGAGCGCCCAGAGCCGGTTTGTGCGGATCGCCAACTGCAAACCGCACAGGCCCAGCCACGAATAGCCGTAGTATCCGAAGGTCTCGGCGCGTGCCGCATCAGCGATAGCCAGCAAGTCGGCGGTGACGTTCTCCGGGGTGAGGGTATCGGGCGCAGGGTGCGCCATCCGGTGCCCCTCGTAGTCGGCCGCGATTACCCGATAGGACTGCGCGAGGCCCGACACCAGATGGGGCCCGAGGTCCGGGTCCGCGCCCCACTCCCGCATCGTCTGGGCTTCCGGCCCGGACCGCGGCTTCACATTGGCAGGGATGAGGAGCGCCCGGCCGTCACCGCTCACCAGGACGGGTATTGCCGTGCCGTCATGCAAAAGGGCCTCAACCATCTCGGACACCGGGATCCTCCTTATGGCTACAGCTCCGGTAGACAAAGTCTGCCACCTGTGCGTTCGCTTCGGAACGCCCCGGAGCCATGGTGTCCCGGCCCTGCTCTGGCGCACACCGGCGCAGGGGGGCCAGAATGGGGTCGTGCTCACCCCTGATCGAACCCAGAGGAAGGACTTTCATGACGCTCTATCAGCCTGAACCGGTCGAAATTTCAACGCGGATGCGGCCGGGGGAGTGGACCGAGGAAAGCCTGGAGATGCTGGTCGCGTCATACCGCGAGCAGCTCTCGCGCATGGGGGCGGCCGCCTCCGAGATCGACGTCGCGATCGACCGCGACGAGGGAGGCGGCGTCAGCGTGGTGGCGTCCTGGCTTAAGCCTGACGTCGCGCAGGAGATGACGGAGGTGAAGGACGACACCGGACTCGTGGCGATGGACCCCGACGCCGGGTCAGTGCGGCCGGCGCGCGACGACTCCGCGCCCCGATAGTACTTCGGGACCCGCTTGCGCTCCGGCAGGGTGGTGTTCCCGAAGCAACCCTTCGATCAGAGTGGAGCTTTCGTGGCACCGCAGATTTCCGGCAACATCGATAAGAAACTGTTTGGGCTCTACCTCTCGGACCACCTCGCGGGGGCCACGGCGGGGCAGGGCCGCATGGAGCGAATGGCGCGCGACTTTACGGACACTCCCTTCCGCACAGAACTTGAAGCGCTCGCCACCCAGATCCGGGAGGAGCGGGAGTACCTGAAAGGACTAGCGGGGGATTTTGGCCTGCCACGGCGAACTCCCCGGAGGGCGGCGGCGTGGGTCGCGGAGCGTGCCGGCCGGCTCAAGCTCAACGGGCGGGTGGTGCGCCGCTCGCCGCTGACGCTGGTGTTGGAGTCTGAGGTCATGCGGTCAGCGGTGATGGGAAAGCTGGGGCTGTGGCAGACGCTGCGGGACCTCTCCGGCGATCTGGGACTGGACGGTGCCAGGTTTGACGGCCTGGCCACCACGGCTCGCCACCAGATCGCCACCCTGGACAGGGTCCATGAGTACGCCCGCCGGCGGTCGTTCTACACGAACCAGGGCAGCTGAGCAGACCGGGCATCGTCGGCTCGACCGTTCGCGTCGTGCCCTGCGCCTGGTGTGCACTGGCGCGCGCCGGCAGCGGAGACGAGAATGGGCTCGTGCTCCCTCCTCGCCCCGGCGGGGACGGCGACGCGATGAACGCCGCCGCCCGAAAGATTCAGCGCATCTATCTGACGTTGACGCTGGGCAATACCCTTGCGGCCTCGTTCATCTGGGGGATCAACACCCTCTTCCTGCTCGACGCCGGACTCAGCAACTTCGAGGCGTTTGCCGCGAATGCCTTCTTCACGGCCGGCATGGTGCTGTTCGAGGTGCCCACCGGAGTGGTTGCCGACGGTTGGGGCCGGCGCGTCTCGTTCCTGCTCGGAACCGTGACCCTCGCCGTCTCGACCTACTTCTACTACCTGCTTTGGCAGTTCTCCGCCCCGTTCTGGTGGTGGGCGGTAGTGTCGGTCCTGCTCGGCCTGGGCTTCACTTTCTTCTCCGGAGCGGTGGAGGCCTGGCTCGTCGATGCACTTCGCTTCTCGGGGTTCGAGGGCGGGATGGAAGCGGTGCTCGGGCGGGGCCAGATGGTCGCCGGAGTCGCGATGCTCGCCGGCTCTGTCGCCGGCGGCGTGATCGCGCAGGCCACCAATCTGGGCGTGCCGTTCCTGATGCGCGTGGGCGTGCTGCTGGCCATGTTCGCGGTGGCGTTTGGGCTCATGCGCGACGTCGGGTTCACCCCCGAACGCTCGACCCATCCCCTCCAGGCGACCCGGGCTGTACTCGCCGCCTCGATCGAGAACGGCTTGAAGAATCCGCCCGTACGTTACGTGATGCTGGCCGCGCCGTTCACCGCCGGCGTCGCCATCTATGTGTTTTACGCCCTGCAGCCGTACCTGCTCGAGCTCTATGGGGACCCCCACGCGTATTCCGTCGCGGGCCTGGCGGCGGCCATCGTGGCCGCGGCGCAGGTGCTCGGCGGCTGGATGGCTCCGCGCATCCGGCGTCTTGTCCGTCGGCGCACCACCGTGTTGATCCTGAGCAGCGTCATGGACACGGTGATCCTGGTGGTGCTCGGGTTCACCCACGTGTTCTGGGTGGCCCTGGTGCTGTTGGCGCTCTGGGCAGTGGTGTCATCGGCGGGCATACCGGTGCGGCAGGCGTACCTGAACGACATGATCGCCTCGAAGCAGCGCGCCACAGTGCTCAGCTTCGATTCACTCATGGGCTCAAGCGGTGGCGTGGTGGTCCAGCCGCTGCTCGGCCGGGCGGCAGATGTGTACGGCTACGCGGCGTCGCTGGCCATCGGCGGCGTGATCGAGTTGATCGCGTTGCCGTTCCTGCTGGCGAGCCGCCGGCAACGCCACCAGGCCGATCAGTCCAACGCCCCGACCAGCACCAACACCGGAACCCAGCCGGCGTAAGAGGCCAGCCGGAATAACACTTCGGCCTCGCTCCTTACTTGGCGGGGCCTTCGGGGCCTACAGTGGGCGTGTAGAACCGTCGACAGGAGCGCCTCAGTGATTACCCTGCAGATCGAACACCAGGTCCGGGATTTTGACATGTGGCGGAGGGCTTTCGACAGCGATCCGCTGGACCGCGCCGCGTCGGGCGTGCGGTCATTCCGGATCTCGCGCCCGCTTGACCAGCAGGATTACGTGATGCTGGAGATGGACTTCGATACGCAGGCGGCGGCGGTGGACTTTCTGGGCCGGCTGCAGAACGATACGTGGAAAACGGGTGTGACGGCGCCGGCGCTGGTGGGTGAGCCGTCGACCAGAATCATCGAAACGGTCGCCATCGAGAACGTGGCAGCCGCTGACCGCGACCTTCGGTAGAACGTCTGCGCCGATGCGGGGATCACAAGACGCTCACGTCATGCGTTTCGCTGTTGCCCCTGCTGTCCCTGGACGGGGTCCTGCGCGCTCCGCGGAGACACCGTGAGGGTGGCGACGCGTTCCAGCCCCGGATGCAGGTGGTCGCCGTCGTCCACCACCCCGGTCTGCCACCACAATTTCAGCCCTTCCGGTACCACTTCCAGGTAGGCCAAGTTGTTTTGGAACCAGGGCCCCCGGATACCGGACCAGTGGAACGGCGGGTCCGGCACCTTGGCCGAGCGCGCGACCAAGGCGCCTACCGGGGTGGCCAGGCCGTAGGACATTACGGCCGCGAAAGACCTCATCAGGCGGGGCAACGGGTTGCGGATGGGGGAGCAGACGGCCTGCAGGATCCGGCTGCCCGAGGCACGCTCCACCTCCGCCACATAGGAGTAGTGGACGTCCCCGGAGAGGAAGGTGATTGTTTCCGGTGCCGGGCCGCGCTTGCCGTCGGCCACTTCGCTGGCCATGGCCGCCAGTTCCCTGAAGCTGTTTTGGAATGCGCCCCAGTGTTCCAGGTCCAGCGCCTGGCGCAGCTTCTCGCCGGCCCAAGCGGCGCGGTTTCCCCATGCACCTTCAGAGACGGCCTCATTCCACGACTCGACGTAGTGCAGGCCCATCGGCAACAGGAAAGGCAGGGACGTCGCCACGAGCAGGTGGCGGAAGCCGCCTTGCATCCGGTCGTCCAGCCAGGCCATTTCCACCGCGTCAACCAGCGCCCGGTCGTCCGGCGTCAGGTCCCGTGCTGCGCGGGAGTCAACCACGATCAGCCGGGTGTCGCCGAAGTCGCGGCAGTAGCTCCACCGGTAGGATTTCGGGTCCCGATCAGCCCGCTCCGCGAAGCTGTCCAGCTCGGCGCCCACATCGAGCTCATCCCCGCCGGTGTGCCCGATGATCCGCTGCCACACGGCATCTTCCGCCCGTTCCTGCGGTGACAGGTTCCCCAGATGCTGGTAGACCCAGTACGAGGCCAGTCCCGCGACGATCCGCCCATGCCACCACGAGGTCGCCTCCATCTTCTTCTTCCAGCTCAGCGAGGTATTCCAGTCGTCGCGGATGTCGTGGTCATCGAAGATCATGGCGCTGGGCAGGGTGGACAGCAGCCATCGGTTCGCGGGGTCTGACCAGGCCAGATAGTACAGGTGGGCGTATTCCTCGTAGTCCTTGAGCTCTTCGCCGGGGGGTGCCTTGATGTCGCGCCGGCCGCGGATGAACTCCTGCATCTGTTCGCTGGTCAGGTCGGCATACACCTGGTCTCCGAGGAAGGCCAGCAGATCCGGCCACGGCAGGTCTCCGCCGGAGGCCATCTTCAGCGCATAGGCGCGCAGAGAGTCGACGCCATGGGTCCGGTTGCCGGATGCATCGTGCGGGACGCTGGTCCTGCAGGAGCCGTAAGCCATCCGCAGCGGCCTGCCGGTGGCCAATGTGGCGATCATTGACGGCGGAAACCCGGATGAGGGGTCGGGCCAGACCTGTGTTCCGTTGATATCGAGGGCGTACGGCGTCACCGTGCCGGGCTCCAGCCCGTCCAGTTCCACCAGCGCGTAGTGGTGGCCGTGAACTGCGAATGTGCGGGCCTCCCAGCCCCGGCCGCCGGCACGGATGGAAACCCGGGCAGCGGTTTGGGTCTCCACCCAGACACTCGCCGACGTCTCATCCACGTACCGCACCATTGGGCCGAGCACCAGGGAAGGGGTGGTCATGAATCAGTTGTACCCGCTCCGGCCGGTTGCGGCCATGGCGTCAGGAAAGTCAAAGCGCAACGAAGGCAGCGTCAATGCCCCTGTGGCGGTTCCTTGGGTGTCCCTCCGAGGGCCGGGGTACTGGCGGAATCGCCCGGTCCCTGGGCGAGCTGGTCATGGAGCCTGCTGATCTGGGCCACGAGGCGGGCACGTTCCTCGCTGCCGATGGCTTCGTCCGACCGCTTCCGCAGATTGGTTGCTGCCGTCACACTTTCAATGAGCCAGGAGGACACCACCGCCGTGACCATGCTCAGGACTGCAAACCCGCCGACCATCAGCGCGGCCGCAGCCCACCGGCCCGGAACGGTTACGGGGTAGTAGTCGCCATAGCCGATCGTTGTGATGGTGACAATTGCCCACCACAACGAGTCGCCCATCGAGGTGATATTCGCGTTCGGTGCGCCCTTTTCGAAATTGAAGACGCTCAGGGCGACCGTGTAAAGCAGGAGGATCGCGGAGACAATGACGTAGGCCAGGACGCGGGTCCTGATGGCGGTGCCCGGTGCCCGTTCCATGACCCGGCGCAAGGTGAACGGACGCAGGAGCCGCAACGGCCGCGCAACGGGGAGCACCACCATGAGCAGGTCCAAGGGGTGGCGGACGAACCACCGGCCCCGATGGGGCGCCAGGAGCAACTTCACAATGTAGTCGGCGCCGAAGGCCACCCACGTTGACCCCACGACGATTTCGAGAAGGTCGGCGTAGGGCTGCGGCGGTTCGGCAATCACGAGGATGGAGTAGGCCGCCAGAAAAACAAAAGCCGCACCGACGAGGGGCCACTCGGAATACTTTTGCCAGGTTTCTTGCCTCATGGCTGAATGCTAGGACTTTGTCCCGCGGATGTCCTCACGAAATTGCCACACTGTCCCTAAGCCAGCCACCAGCTGGCAGCGGGCCACCCGCGGAGCGCTGACAACTGTCGCCGGCAGCGGTACATTGGCCTTCTGAGGTGGCAGACCGAGGCTGGGCACGGCAGACCACATGGCCAGACCCTGCGGAGGCGGACAGCCATGGCGGCAAATCAGGACAAAGACGGCGCTAACCAGGGCCACGCCCATCACCGCGTCATCCCCAACGTACTGGGAACAGTAGAGCAAAGCGTCGTGCAGCGCATTGAGGATTTTAATGATCCGCGCCAGGAATGGCGGCGCCTGTTCTCGGAGTTGTACGGCACGTTCCTGCTCGTGGTCGTTGCGGCCGGCGGCGGCATGATGGGCCAGGCGTTCCCCGGTGTCATCAGCCGCACGGCGGCAGTGGTGGCTCCGGGCCTGATGGTCATGGGCATCATCTTGTTCATGGGCAAGATCTCGGGCGCGCATCTGAACCCCGCGGTCAGCATTGCGTTCGCGCTCCGCGGTGATTTCCCGTGGCGCCGGGTGCCGGGCTACATCGTCGTTCAGCTCATTGGCGCGACGCTCGCCTGTCTGCTGCTGCAGGGCGTGATCGGGGTCTCCGCCACCTACGGTTCAAACTATCCGGCGGCGACTTATACGGCCGGCGCCGCGTTCCTGATGGAGGCACTGCTGACGATGGTGCTGGTCAGCGTCATCCTCGGGACCGCCTCCGGGGCCCAGAACGTCGGGCTGTTTGGGGCGTTCGGGGTCGGCGCGTACATCGCCTTGGCGGGCCTGTGGGGCAGCCCCATCTCCGGCACGTCGATGAATCCGGCACGAACGTTCGGGCCGGATCTCGCCAGCGGAAATTTCAGCGACTACTGGGTGTATGTCGCCGGGCCGCTGGTCGGCGCGGCCGCGGCCGTCGGTATCGCATTCATCCTGCGCGGAGCGGGCGGCGGGAGGTCGGGCTCGGGAGCCGCGCAGGGTGCCCTCTTCACCGAGGCCGCCGAGGAAGAGAAGCCGTAGCGGGCCGTGAACGTGATCTCGCAGAGGAGAGCGCAGTGAGAAGGTCAGCCCCGTCTCATCCGCTGGATCCGCTGGGCGAGGACGAGTTCCGTGCAGCTGCGTCCTTGCTCGCCAGCGCACAGGGCGTCACGTTTCCGGCGTGGCGGCTTGCCGCAATCGAGCTGATCGAACCGGAAAAGGCTGCCGTCGCCGCCTTCGAAGCCGATGCCGACGCGCCGGCTCCGGAACGGATCGTCGGCGTGAACTGCTTCGATCGGTCCTCCAACAAGACCTACCAGGCGCGGCTATCGCTGACTCACGGGGTTGTCCTCTCCTTCACCCATATCCCTGGCGTTCAGGCGAACATGACCGTCGACGAGTGGGAAGAAGCTGACGCAGCGCTGCGCAGCCACCCGCAGGTGATCGCTGCGCTTGCCAAGCGCGGCATCACTGATCTGTCCCTGGTCTTCATGGACGTGTGGACCTATGGCCTGTCAATGACCCCGGAGAAGTACCAGGGGCACCGGATCGGCTGGTCCGACACGTGGGTCCGTGCCCGTGCGGGCGCCAACCCCTATGCGGGGCCGGTCAACGGGTTCCACTGCGTCATTGACCTGGCTTCCATGGAACTGCTGGACATCGAGGACACCTTTGCGGTGGACCGTCCCGGGCTCATGGGCGAATATGTCCCGGCGCTGATCCCGGACCGGCTCCGCGACGCAAGCACCCGCGAACCGCTCAAACCGCTCGACATTGTCCAGCCCGAAGGCGTTTCCTTTCAGATGGACGGCAACAGGATCAGCTGGCAGAACTGGTCCATACGCGTCGGGTTCAACTACCGCGAAGGGCTGACGCTGCACCGGGTCAGCTATCGCGACGGCGGCCGCGAACGGCCGATCGCGAACCGCCTGTCCTTCGCCGAAATGGCCGTTCCCTACCGGGATCCCAGCGATGATCACTACCGGCGCACCGCGTTCGACGTCGGCGAATGGGGTCTGGGATTCATGACAACGTCGCTGGAACTGGGCTGCGACTGCCTCGGGGAAATCCGGTATTTGGATGTGGTCATGCACAATTCTGCGGGGGAGCCCTACACCATCAGGAACGCCATCTGCATCCACGAAGAGGACGGGGCGGTGTTATGGAAGCACATCGACCACGACGGCGGCATGGAAGTGCGCCGGATACGTCGACTGGTGATTTCTTTCCATGTCACCGTGGCCAACTATGAATACCTGGTGTACTGGCGCTTCTACCAGGACGGGAACATTGAGTGTGAGGTGAGGGCCACCGGCATCATGGTGGTCAGCCATTTCGGCGAGGGCCAGCGGCATCCGAGCGGAACGCTGGTGGACAACCGCACCTACGCACCCTTCCACCAGCACTTCCTCGTGGCCCGGCTCGACCTGGACATCGACGGCACCGCAAATACCGTTTATCGTTCGGAAACCGCGATGGTCCCAATGGGTCCGGACAATCCGTACGGGCTCGCCCTGCATCAGAACAAGACCCCCATCACGACCGAGGGGCACGACGACTACTCCTGGGAGACCCAGCGGGCCTGGACGGTGACGAACGACAACTCGGTCAACGGGCTCGGGACCCCGGTGTCGTACAAGCTGGTGCCCGGCGCAGCTTTCCCGTCGTTCTTTGACCCGGCATCTCCGGTTTTCCAGCGTGCGGAGGTCATCGGGCACACGGTATGGGTGACGCCCAACGATGCCGCGGAACGCTGGCCGGCCGGCGAGTTCGTGAACCAGGGCACAGGCGGGCTGGGAATGCCCGAATGGGTGCGGCAGGGGCGGTCCGTGGAAAACACCGACGTCGTTGTTTGGTACGTCTTCGGCATTCACCACATCCCGCGGCCGGAGGAGTGGCCGGTCATGCCGGTGGACACTGTCGCGTTCTGGCTCAAGCCGGCCGGCTTCTTCGACCGGAACCCGGCGCTGGACGTCTAGGCGGCCCGGGCCAGGGGTGCCGCCAGAGGCACGTCAGTCCAGTAGATTTGTCGGAGTCAAGGCAGGATTTTGGGACCGAAGAACAGGGGATACGTGTGAGCAGGCTGAGCGGAAGATCGGACGGAACCGATGCGGACTTCGCGGCAACGCCCCTCACGGCGCCGGCGTATCCGCAACTGCGGCTCAACAGCGCTGCCCTCGAGAACAACATCCGGGTCATGGCGGCGTGGTGCCGGGAGCGGGACGTGGACCTCGCACCGCACGTCAAGACAACGATGTCGGCACCGATCATCGAGCGGCAGCTGGGGGCCGGCGCCGTCGGCGTCACCGTCGCGACCGTGGATCAAGTCGCCTCGGCACTGCGCTGGGGTCATCAGCGCGTCCTCGTCGCCAACGAGATCGTCGACAGGTCCGGGCTAACACGTGTCCGTGCCTGGTTGGAGGAAGATCCCGCCCGCGAAATCCGCTGCTTCGTCGATTCGGCAGCAGGGGCGACGGTGGCGGCCGAGATCTTCGACGGCGCGGCGTCCGACCTGGAGGTGCTGATCGACGTCGGAACCCCCGGCGGGCGCACCGGCATCCGCAGCCTGTCCGAGGGTCTGCGCCTGGCCGGGCTGGTCCGTGCCACGCCGGGACTGAGGCTGGTGGGTGTTGCCGGGTATGAAGGCGTCGTGCCCAACAGCCGCGCTGAGGATACGGTCACTGCGGTTGACCGGCACTGCCGGCTGGTGCGGGACGTCTATCTGGAAGCGGCGGAGTTCTTTGAGACCGCCACTCCCATCTACTCCATGGGTGGGTCGGCGTTTCCGGACCGCGTGGTTGAGTTCCTTCCCGACCGCGGCCAGGTGCCCGGAACGCGAATTCTTCTCCGATCGGGCTGCTACGTCACCCACGACCACGGCACCTATGCCGCCGTCAGCCCCATTCCGGGACTCATGCCGGCGCTCTCCGTTCGCGCGATCGTCCTGTCCACGCCCGAAGCCGGGTTGGCCGTCGTCGGCGCCGGCAAACGGGACCTTCCCTACGACGCCGGACTGCCCAGCGTCCTCTCGGTCCGGACCGCGGACGGAGCCCTCAAGCCCGGCGCAACCGCAACGGTGCGCAATCTCTTCGACCATCACGCGGTGCTCACCGGGGTGTCGGGTGTGGATGTCACCGACACGGTGGATTTCGGGATTTCCCATCCTTGTTCCGCGTTTGACCGCTGGCCCGACTACGTCCTCACCGACGCCGACGGGCAGGACACGGACGTGTGGCAGACCGACTTCAGCAGGTCGTCCCTGGCCCCTGGCTACGCCCCGTCCTGACGCTCAATCCTTGAGCTGCCTGGTCAGCACTTCGAATTCCTCCACGCCCAGGATCTGCATGTGCTGCTCCGCGCTGGTCTCCGTGCGGATCTTGGCTGCGGCCTCCTGGCTGCCGGCGAGGGCCTGCTCGTCAACCCACAGCGTGATTGACAGTGACTTGCTGTCCTTCCCCAGCAGGTAGTAGATGCCCAGGCATCCCGGCAGCTGGAGCACCCGGTTGACGGTGTCCTCCGACGGTGCCCCGGGGCTGTCCGGGCCGGGCTGATACGTGCTGACGCGAGCGAACATGTGCATCCTCCTAGGTCCAGGTTCGACGGTTGGAGCGCCTGCCGCCCCAAACGTTGAACCGGGAGCTGGATCCTTGCGATGTCGCGCCCTGGTGGCGGGCGGCCTGGTCTCCTCCCACCAGTAAGGACCCGCGGGCGCAGAAGCACAAGGCTCCTGTTTCGGGGCCATTTGCCGTAGTCTGCCGATCCGCTGCTCAGCCGCCGGCGCCGATGGCCGCCCGGGCGTTCCTCTTCAGCTCGGCGAGTTCCTTGCGGGCCACCAGGGCCTCGTCCAGGCTGACTGCCACGAACCTGGTGGATGTGCCGGGGGCGGCCCGGGCCACCAGATCCATGTCGGCGCTGATGACCGTGCCCACCATGGCGTAACCGCCACCGGAGACGGCATCGCGGTGCAGGATGATCGGTTGGGTGCCGCCGGGAATCTGGATGGACCCGACAGCGTATCCGGCATCAACAATGTTGGACGGGTCGGAACCGGCGCCGAATGGCTGTTCCCGCTCTTTCCACTGCACTCCGGGACCCGAGTACCGCAATCCCATCCGGTCCGCCACCGGAGTCACCTTCCACTCGCCGTTGAGCAGGTTGTCCAGTCCCTCGTCGGTGAGGCGGTGGTCATAGAGGCCCAGGACGATCCTGACCGTCTGCTCCTTGGAGAAGGCGGGACGGAATTCTTCCGGAACAGTATCGGCGTCGGGCACGGCTCCTCCGTCCAGCGGGCTACCGACTGGAACCTGGTCGCCGGCCTCCAGCTTGCGCCCGTGGAATCCGCCGATTGCGCCCAGACTGTAGGTGGACCGGCTGCCGAGCACCGAGGGGACATCGATGCCGCCCCGGACCGCGATGTAATACCGCGTGCCGCCCTGGATGACCCCGAAGCTGAGTTCGTCGCCAGCCTTCAGCTGCAGCCGGGTCCACTGGGGCCGGGCTTCGCCGTTGACCTTGACTTCAACCGGTGCCCCGGTGACGGCGATGAGGGCATCCTGGTCGGTGGACAGTACTGGGCCCAGGTAAGTGCATTCCAGGACGGCTTCCTTGGCAGTGTTGCCCACCAGGGCATTGCCGAGTTCGGCAGAGTACTGGTCCAGGGAACCGCTCTGCGGGATGCCGACGTTGTAGTGGCCGGTGCGTCCCTGGTCCTGGACCGTGGTGGCCAGCCCGGGGTTCCTGATGTTAAACGCCATTGAGGGCCTCCATGAGTTCCTGGTTGTAGCCTGCGGGATTCGCCAGCGCCCTGGACAGATCAAATGTCACAGGCACCTGCCGGTAGCGGAACGTTCCGGCGGAGATCTCAGACTGGACGGTGTTGTATTCGGCCTCGGTGACGGGCTTGAACTTCACGATATCGCCCGGCTTGAAGAACACCATGAAGTCCTTGAAATCGGCCAGGGACTGGGCCGGATCGAAGATGGGGGCGGCAGCGACCCCGAACATCTGGTAGCCGCCGGCACCCCGCACGGAGTAAATGCAGCCGAAGCAGCCGCCGTGGCCCACGGTCAGTTTGGGGGTGTCGGTGCGGGGACTCAAATACTTGGGCACTTCGAGTTGTTTCTCCCGCTCCACCAGTTGGAAGAGGAACGGCAGGCCGGCGACGAACCCAACCATGGAGACAAGCCACGGTTGCTCATGGTGGCGCAGAATGAATTCGGCGGCATCCTTGAGGTTGTTAACCTTCGCTGCGTAGTCAATGTCGGTGCCGCCGGGCTCCTGATGGAATCCTTCGCGGAATCGCTCGGCCACTTCCGCCGTGAAAGGGTCTTCGTACCAGACCGGGACCTCGACGATCCGGGTTTCCAGCGAATGGTCGTGATGGTGCGCCAGATCCCCTTCAATGGTCCGGACGGTCTCTTCCAGGGTCGACGGCGGCAGGACATCGGGATCGAACCTCACCAGCAGCGAGGCGTTGGCGGGACAGACGTCCACGATGCCGGGCACCTGCATGGCCGAAAGCTTCGCTGCTATGGACATCACCCTGAAGTTGGCCGCCAGGCTCATGGACTCCGCGACCTCAACGAACAGGAATTCGTCTCCGCCCCAGGTGTAGCGGGCCTCCAACACGGCGGGTTCCGGGCTGCTGCTCATTGTGCCTCCATCAGATCGGGGACGGTTTCAAGGAATTTGGAGTGGTGGGTGACGGCCGCAAATTCGGGCCGGCTCAGCAGCTTCTTGTGCACCGGGATGGTGGTCTTGACCCCTTCGATGCGGGTCTCATCCAGGGCCGTCAGCATCGCCTCAATGGCCAATTCGCGGGTGTCCGCATGCACAATCAGCTTGGCCATCAGGGAGTCGTAGTACGGAGTGACCGTGGAACCGGCCTCCACCCCTGTGTCCACCCTGATGCCTGCGCCCGCGGGCCAGTCCATGGCCGTGATGAGGCCAGGGCTGGGGAAGAAGTGGTGGTCCGGGTCCTCCGCGTTGACACGGCATTCGATGGAGTGGCCATTGAATGCGATGTCGTCCTGGCGGAGGGACATCGCCCCGGTGAACGCGATCTGCAGCTGTTCGCGGATCAGATCGACGCCCGTGATTTGCTCGGTGATCGGGTGCTCAACCTGGATACGGGTGTTCATTTCGATGAACGCCGCTTCATGGTTGACCGGGTCATAGAGGAATTCGACCGTTCCGGCGCCGCTGTAGCCGCACTCGCGGGCCAGTTCCACGGAGGATTCCCGGATCCTCTGGCGGACGTGGTCCGGGAGGTCCGGCGCCGGTGCTTCTTCAATGACCTTCTGGGAGCGCCGCTGCATGGAGCAGTCGCGGTCGCCAAGGTGAATGAAGTTTGTTCCGTCGCCGAGGACCTGTACCTCCACGTGACGGGCATGCTGCACAAAGCGTTCCAGGTAAACGGTGGGATCGCCGAAGACGGCCGCCGCTTCGCCACGCGTCTGCTCGATGGATTCCAGAAGCATGCCCTCGCTGTGCACAAAACGGATGCCCCGGCCGCCGCCGCCGGCGGAGGCCTTGATCACGAGCGGGTAGCCGATGCCGCGGGCGATTTCTACGGCGTCGGCCGCCGGATCGAGGGGGCCGTCCGAGCCGCGGAGCACCGGGACGCCAGCTTTGCGGGCCGATTCCCTCGCCAAGGACTTGTTGCCCATCATCGCGATGGCGTCTGCACGCGGCCCCACCCAGATCAGGCCCGCATCAGCGACCTTTCGGGCGAAGTCCGCATTCTCGGAGAGGAACCCGTAGCCCGGGTGGACGGCATCGCAGCCGTTGTCCACGGCCGCGGCGACGATGGCGTCCTGGTTCAGGTAGCTGGCGGTGGCAGGCGCCGGGCCCACCACGACGACGTGGTCAGCGGACCGGGCAGCCAAGGATTCGACGTCGGCTTCGCTGGCCACCACGAATGTCTCGATGCCCATCTCGCGGGCGGTCCGGGCGATGCGAACGGCGATCTCGCCGCGGTTGGCGATGAGCAGTTTCTTCATGGCTATCCTTCCCGGACGACGACGATTGCGTCGCCTGGGTTGACCATGTCGCCCTCGTTGACCTCAAACGATTCCAGGGTGCCGGCCACATCGGACTGGATTTCGGTGAACTGCTTCATGATTTCGATAATGCCGAGGGTCTGTCCGACCTCGATGGCGTCGCCTTCATTGGCGAAAGGCGGTTTGCCAGGGCCGGGCTTGCGGTAGAAGACGCCGGGGAGCGGGGAAACGATGGTTGCCACGGGATGCTCTCTTTCAGATGGTTTGGATAGATCGGTTCAGCCAAGGACCGCACGCACTGCGGTGGCCACTGCGACAGAATTGGGTGCGTCGGAGTGGACGCAGATGCTTTGGAACCGGATGTCCAGTTCGGTGCCGTCAACGGCGAGGACGGGCTTGCCGGCCAGCGCCCTGCTGACACGCTCGGCGGCGGCGTCGGGGTCGGTGGGCGCCGGGCGGCGCTGGATCAGCAGTTCACCGGCCGGGCCGTAGTTGAGGTCGACATAGAGTTCGGGCACGAAGTCCACCCCCATGGCCCGGCACACGCGTTCGTGGGCGGTCCCCGCGAGCCCGAAAAAAGGAACGCCGAACTGCAAGGCTGTGCCGGCGGCGGCCTGCATTAGTTCCTCGTCGCCGGCCAGCATGCCGTAGAGGGCGCCGTGCGGCTTGATGTGGTTCAGTTCCAGCCCGTGCTTTGCGAGGAACGCCGTCAGGGCCCCGGTCTGGTACAGGATGGTCGACTCCACCTCCGCCGGGGTGAGCACCATCCGGCGGCGTCCGAACCCCACAATGTCCGGCAGGCCGGGGTGCGCTCCGACTGCCACGCCGTGCTCTGCAGCCATCGCCACGGTCCGTTCCATGACGTCGGGATCGCCGGCGTGATACCCACAGGCCACGTTGGCGACGTCGATGATGCGCATGAGTTCTTCGTCATTGCCGAACTCGTGAAGGCCGAGGCCTTCGCCCATATCGGAGTTCAAGAGCACCCGCCCTGAAGTGTGGGGAGAGGCCTCGGGAGAGGTGTCGGGGGTCACATTGTTTTGCATGGATGCAACGCTACTCAGCAATTCACGCGCCCGATATTGTGCAGGTCGCTGAATCTGCAGGCATGAATTATGGTTATTGCACTGCGTGGCGGGGAGTTCCGCCATAGTTGGAGGGTTCCGTGCGCATTTCAGACTTAGCCGACGACGCCGATCTCAACATCCGACTCCGTGTTGCCGGCGGCGAGGGCCGCCTGGACCGGCCCATCACCTGGTGCGCCCCCACCGAACACATGGACCCCACGCCCTTCCTCAGCGTGAACGCCTTGGTGCTGACCAACGGCATGGGCCTGAACGTCAAGGACTTCCGGATCTGGGACGCCTATGTGGAACGGCTGGTTTCCGTCCCCGTCTCCGGACTGGCGTTCGGCTTGGGCGCGGCGCACAGCGAGCTGCCGGCCGGCCTGCTCCGTGCCTGCGAGGTGCACGGCCTGCCATTGCTGGAGCTCCCGCCGCAGGTGCCCTTTGTGCTGGTCATGCGGCACGTGGAGCGGGTTATTGCCGCCGAACGCTATGAGGAACTGCGGAAGGGCTGGGAACTGGCGGACCAATGCACCCGGTTGGCGGCCGACGGACATTCCTTGGCGGAGGTGCTGGCGAGGGTTGCGGACGCCATTAATGCGAGGGTGGCCGTGATCGACCAGAATGCCTTCGAACTCGTCTCGGCGGGCGCGGCTCACGGCGGGACCGCGCGGACCGCGCTGCGCCTGCCCAGCGGCGAATCCGAGCAGTTCAGGCTTGCCATCGAGGGGATCGGGAGCAACATTGTGCTGCAGCCCATTCTGGGCCCCGTGGCCGCCGTCATCGCTATGCAGCTTAGCTACACCCTCGGGTCCCATTCGCCCCTGCATTCCCGGGAAGCCGCACGCTTTATGGAAGCCCTCTATGAGGACCGCGGCGAGCCGTCCGTGCCGCTGCGCCGCTACGCCCTCGAATCCGGGTTCGATCCTGACACCGACTGGGGTGCGGTGCTCATCGGCACCTCAGAAGAGGTGGCCCCCGCAAAGTTGCGCGCCATCGCATGGCGCGCCCGGGTGGGGCTGCAGGCCGGGTTCGGCACGGTGAGGTTCATGGAAGAAGCAGGGCTCACGACTCTATTGCTGCAGCAGGGGCACGCGCAGGCCGACCTGCTGGATGCCGCCCGGGCGTTCTTTACGGACGTCCCGGAACTATCCGTTATCGTCTCGGAATCCGCGGGCCTCAGTGAACTGCCGCTCGCGCTTCAGCTCGCCCGCCGTCACCTGGGACAGCCCGGCGTGCACCAGGCGCCAACGGCCGATCTCGCCGGCATTGTGCAGGGATTGCCCAGCCCGGGGCTGGTGGCAATGTGCCAGCGGCTGCTGGCTCCCTTGGCCTCCGACGGCGGCAGTGCGCTGCGGGAGACCTTCGACGCGTACCTGCGCCACAGCGGGAACTCCGCGAAGATCTGCGACGAGCTCTTTATTCATCGGAATACGCTCAGCTACCGGCTGCGGAAAATCGAGGAGCTGCTGAAACTGGACCTGTCCGATGGCGAAGTCCGCGCCACATGCATGCTCGCCCTCGGGATTGTTGCGTCCGCCCGCTAAGGCGAATGTGCAGCTTGCACGAAAAGCAGTCTCAATCTTGGGAGAAATGCCAATGTGACACTGTGAGGCGGATCACTAATCTCAACTCATGGGCTCCTCAACTCGGGGGGTGGAGCCCCACGGTTGGGCTATGGATTGACGGACGGTGCGGGCCGGCCCGTATGGCCTCCCGATTCCACCCACTGATTCGACTGACTGGAGGACTCTCTTGCAGTGTCACACCGTGGTCCTGAAGGCGCTGCTTTCCCGCACGCACAGTACCGGCTTCAGTCTGACGGATTCGACCTCCCGGCCGTCCAGGACGCCCTTGAGGAGCTGTACCGCAGACCGCCCGATATCCAGCATGGGCGAGCGGACTGAAGAAAGCGGGATGGGCAGTTCCGCGGCGAGCGAGGTGTCATTGAAGCCAACCACCGCCACGTCGCGGCCGACGCCGAGGCCGTGGGACCGCAGGGCTCCCATGGCGCCAATGGCCGCGAAGTCGTTGACGGCGAACAGTGCAGTCGGGTGGGAGTTGCCGTGAGCCAGGATGGCCTCGGCCGCTTCCCGTCCTCCGCCGGTATCGAATCGGGACCACACAACAGCGTTAGGGGGGATCTTCCCGCCCAGCGCACGCCAGCGGTCCACGAAACCGGCCGTCCGGTCGACAGCCGTGCTGGCATAGGGCTCGCCGGCGATCACGGCGACGTCCCGGTGCCCCATGCCCCACAGGTGGTCGGCCACAAGCTCGCCGCCAAGGACGTCGTCGCAGGTGGCCGACGGGAAGCCCGGGACGCGGCGGTTCATGAGAACGAACGGCACCTTCCGGGCGGCCAGCTCCCGCAACAGGCCGCTGTCCAGATGTGCGTCGCCGATGATCAGCCCGTCCACGCGTCGGGCCAGCATGGAGTCCGTCTTGCGGCGCTGTTCCTCAGGGTCGTCGCGCGAGTTCATGACAAACGTGGAATAGCCGAGCTCCGCCGCGGCCTCGTCGATGCCCTCGTACATAATCGCCAGGACGAGGTCCGAAAGCCGGGGAACTATCACGCCCATGAGATGCGTACGCCGTGTCCGCAGGCCGGCGGCCTGCGGGTCGGGGGAGTAGCCGCGCTTCCGCGCCAGCTCGCGCACGCGTTCGGCGGTAGCTACGGAAGCTGCCCCCCGTGCCACCTCGGAGCCCGAGTGCAGGATCCTGGACACGGTCGAGGGGTGGATGCCGAGCTCGCTCGCGAGATCCTTCAGCGTGACTGTGCGGCCACCGGCCGTGCTCTCTTCCATTCATTCCCTGCCTCAGCTCAAAAGGTCGTCATCACCAAGGGTGCCTGATGATGCGCGGATCTCTCGTCCAGGCTCCCTTGACGTGTCGCACCTCACATTCTATAGTCAATCGCATGGCCTACCCAATCGATTGGGTAGACGGAATCCCGGGAGCCGGCGGCGAAGTATTTTCCCCCCTGAAACTTCCGGGAGCATCTGCAGGAAACATGGCAGGGATAACTTTTAGCCAGCAACCCAATCGATTGGGTGCGCATCAGGAAACAGATGCAGAACAGACGGAGTGGAAATGACAGTCACAGATTTGGTCGGCCCCCACGTGGTGCTGCTGGCCACGGGAGGAACCATTTCCTCCCGTGCGGCCGGGGACGGGGGAGCCGCCGTGGCGTCCGACACGGGGGAGCAGGTGTTCGCCAGCATGGGCGTGCCGGCGGCCCATCCGGTCCGCGTGGTCGACGTTTTCCGGAAAGGTTCGTACCTGCTGACGGTCGAGGACATGATCGCCATCTCTGCGACGATCCGGGAAGCCCTGGCCGACCCGCAGGTGCTGGGCGTCGTGGTCACCCACGGGACGGACACGATGGAGGAAACCGCCTATCTCGTTGACCTCACCCACGATGATCCCCGCCCGGTCGTGTTCACCGGAGCGCAGCAGGCGGCCGACGCCGACTCTCCGGACGGACCCGGCAATCTGTCCCGCGCGATCGCCGTCGCCGGTTCGCCGCGGGCGCGGGGAACAGGCGTGGTGCTGGCTTTTGCCGGGACCATCTTCCCTGCGGCCGGCGTCCGCAAGCGCCACACAACCAGCCTCGATGCCTTCGCCAACCCGGACTTTGGAACCGTGGGATCGGTGTCCGACTCCGGCGAGGTCGAAATCCAGGCGGTACGGCCCGGCCTTTCCCCGTTGCCGCTGCCGGGCGCGGGCGCCGGTTCGCCGCGCGTGGACCTCGTTGCTGCCTACCCCGGAGCAGACGCCACCCTCCTGCGGGCCGCGCTCCAGGCTGGGGCGGCCGGGATCGTGCTTCAGGGGACGGGAACGGGCAACGCCAACCGTGTGCTGTGCCAGGAAGTCGCCGACGCCACCGCGGCCGGCGTCGTGGTGGTGACGAGCACCCGCGTGGAAGCCGGTGCCGTAGTGCCCCGGTACGGCGACGGCGGCGGCGAGGATCTGCGCGCTGCCGGGGCCATCCCCGCCGGGCTGCTCAGGCCATCCCAGTCGCTGGTCCTGCTGAGCCTTCTGCTCAGGCTCGGCACTCCCGCCGCCGGGATCGCGGAGACCTTCGCCCTGCGGGGCACGCTCCCTGACTAGTTCATCCCGCCCAAAGCCAGGCCTCACCAACAAACCACAGCCCAAAGACAAACCTCAACAAGAAGCCAAACCTCAACAAAAGCGCAGTGAAAGGTTGATCTCATGACTAAGGACATCCAAGTCGCGTTCGGCGTGGACGTGGACGCAGTTGCCGGAATGCTCGGCTCCTACGGGGGCGAGGACTCGCCCTGCGATATCTCCCGCGGCTTGTTCAGCGGCGAGGTCGGCGGCCCGCGCCTCATCCGGCTTTTCGAGAAGTACAGCCTGCCCGCCACCTGGTTCGTGCCGGGCCACTCGATCGAGACCTTCCCGGACCTGACGCGGATGATCGTCGACGCCGGGCACGAAATCGGCGTGCACGGGTACTCGCATGAAAACCCCATCGCCATGACCCGCGAGCAGGAGACGGCCATCCTGGACCGGTCAATCGAACTCATCGAGAAAGTCTCCGGCCGACGGCCCACGGGCTACGTTGCTCCCTGGTGGGAATTTTCCCCGGTCACCAACGAGATCCTGCTCGAACGCGGGATCAAATACGACCACTCCCTGATGCACAAGGACTTCGAGCCCTACTACGTCCGGGTCGGCGACAGCTGGAAGAAGATCGACTACACCAAGGCTGCCGAAACCTGGATGGAGCCGCTGGTCAGGGGCACGGAAACCGACCTCGTCGAGATCCCGGCCAACTGGTACCTGGACGACCTACCTCCCATGATGTTCATCAAGGCGGCCCCGAACTCCCACGGATTCGTCAGTCCCCGGGATATCGAACAAATGTGGCGCGACCAGTTCGACTGGGTGTACCGGGAAATGGATCAGGCCGTCTTCACCATGACCATCCATCCGGATGTCTCGGGCCGCCCCCAAGTGCTGCTCATGCTTGAGCGCCTCATCGAACACATCAATTCCCACGAAGGCGTCAGCTGGCTGAAGTTCGACCAGATAGCGGACTCCTTCCTCGCACGCAGTCCCCGAAAGGAAAACCAGTAATGACCATCCAGCAGCCCGCCGTCGATCTGACGCAACCCGGACCGGACGAAAAACGCCGCTTCCCGGTTTTCTCCAAGCACCACACAACCGTCGCCACCGTCTTGGCGCTCTGTGCCTGGACGGTCGCCGTATTCGACTTCGGACTTTTCGGCACCCTCCTGCCGGCCATGCAGCAGGAGTTCGGCTGGACCGCCACTGAAGCGTACGCAATCAACACCTGGATCGCCGTCGGCACCGCGATCGTCTGCTTCGGAATCGGCCCGGTCATTGACCGGCTCGGCCGCCGCAAGGGCATGATGACCACGATCGGCGGGACCGCCATTGTCTCGGGCCTGACGGCCCTGATTCCGACCGGGATCCCGTTCCTCAGCAACGGCCTGCTGGTGCTGGTCCGTTCCTTCGGCGGGCTCGGGTTCTCGGAGCAGGCCGTCAACGCCACCTACATGAACGAGGTCTACCAGGTCACCGAAGTCGCGGATAAGCGCAAGCGCCCCGGCTTCCACTACTCCTTCATCCAGGGTGGCTGGCCGCTGGGCTTCCTGCTTGCCAGCGCCCTCGCCCTCGTCTTCCTCCCGTCCCTCGGCTGGCGTGCCCTATACCTGATGGCGACCGTTCCGGCCGCGATCATCGTGTGGGTCATCGCCAAGAAACTGAAGGAGACGCCGCAGTTCGAACTGCACCACAAACTGACCCAACTCGAGAAGAGCGGCAAGACCGAGGAAGCCCATTCCCTGGCCCACGCCTTTGGCGTCGAGCACTCCTCCGCAGCCCCGCTCAAGCGCATCTGGGAGCCGCACCTGCGCCGGAATACGATCGTCCTGTCGCTGGCCTGGATCTTCAACTTCTTCGGCATCCTTATTTTCAGCATTCTCGGCAGTTCTGTTCTGAAGAACGCCAAGGGTGTGGAACTTTCTGACGCCTTCTGGATGCTGATCGTCATCAACGGGCTGGCGTACTTCGGCTATGTCTTCCATGGGTGGCTCGGTGACAAGATCGGCCGCAAGCGGACCATCATCGGAGGCTGGATTATCTCCGGCATCTCCTTCGCCATCATGCTCAGCCCCCTTGCCACGGACCCCTTCATGATCATCGTCACCTACGGCGCCGGACTGTTCTTCCTGGTCGGACCGTACGCCGCGATCCAGTACTTCATGGCGGAGTGCTACCCCGTCAGCTGCCGTGCCACCGGCACAGCCTTTATCGGCGCAATGAGCCAGCCCGGCACGATTCTCGGTGGTTTCCTGTTCACGCTAGCGGCCGCCAGCGTAGGAACCGGTGCTGCAGCCTTGTGGGTCGGCGCGGCCGGAACCCTTTTCTCCGGCCTGCTGATGATCGCCGCGAAGCCGCCGGTCGAAGCCCTGCTCGAGGACCACCCCCATGACGCCTGAGAACAGGGTGGGCGCGATCACCGGAGCGGCCAGCGGCATTGGACGGGCCCTCGCGGTCCACTACGCCCACCGCGGCGTGCATTCTGTCATCGGAACCTTTCCCGGCGACCCGCACGACCCGGAGGAAACCCTTCGCCTGGTGAAGGACGCCGGCGGCCAGGGGGTCATCCACGAAGTGGACGTCCGCAGTACCCCGTCAGTCGATGCCTTCGCCGACCGCGCCGTCGAGGAATACGGCCGCCTGGACTACGCGGTGGCCAACGCCGGAATCCTGCGCAACTCACCGCTGGAGGAAATGACCGATCAGCGCTGGCACGACGTGCTCGACGTCGACCTCACCGGCGTGATGCGGACCCTGCGCGCCGGTTCCGCGAAGATGACCGACGGCGGAGCGCTGGTTGCCGTGTCCTCCATTGCCGGCGCAGTCTACGGGTGGGAGGAACATGCCCACTACGCAGCCGCCAAGGCCGGCGTGCTCGGGCTGATCCGCAGTGTGGCCGCTGAGTTGGGACCGCGCGGCATCCGCGCCAACGCCGTAATCCCCGGACTGATCGAAACCCCGCAGTCCCTGGATCCGGTGAACTCCCTCGGGCCCGCGGGCCTGCAGCGCGCCGGTCTGGAAATCCCCTGGGGCCGCGTCGGACGGCCCGAAGAGGTGGCCAGCGTGATCGGCTTCCTGACCTCCGATGACGCTGTCTACGTCACGGGCCAGTCCGTAATTGTCGACGGCGGCCTCACCATCAAGATGCGCGCCTGAAAAGCCCCGGAAGGACAAGCATGAACAACCCTGACGCCTCCCGCAATACGGAGGGCCGCGCTGTAGTGATCACGGGCGGAGCCAGCGGCATCGGCAAGGCCATCGCCGAGGCCTTCACCGCCAACGGCGACAGAGTCGCCGTTCTGGACCGGTCGGGCGCGGCGGGAAGCATCGCCGTCGACGTCTCAGACGAAGCGAGCGTGAAGGCGGCCTTTGCCGCCGCACGCTCCCAGCTCGGAAGCATCGACATTCTCGTGAACAGCGCCGGCCTGCTGACGGAATCGCCGCTGGAGGACATGACGCTTGCCATGTGGAACGAGACGATTGCCGTGGACCTGACCGGTGTCTTCCTCTGCTGCCGGGAGGTGGTGGGGGAGATGCGGCGGCGGAAGTGGGGCCGCATCATCAACATCGCCTCCCAGCTGGCCATCAAGGGCGGCACCGGGCTCAGCCACTACAGCGCCGCCAAAGCCGGAGTCGTGGGGCTGACCAAGGCCCTGGCCCTGGAAACCGCCGCCGACAACGTGCTGGTCAACAGCATCGCGCCGGGACCCATCGAAACGCCCCTGGTTGACGGCATCTCGGAGGAGTGGAAAGCCGCGAAGCGTGCCGGGCTGCCGCTGCTGCGCTTCGGACTGGCGGCCGAAGTGGCGCCGACGGCGCTGCTTCTGGCCAGCGATCCGGGCGGCAACCTGTATGTCGGGCAGACACTCGGGCCCAATTCCGGCGACGTCATGCCCTAGGAGGGACGCTCACATGTGCGGTGCCTGCGGACGAAGTGTGGTGAGTGATCCCGTCCTGGGCCCGACCAGGACGCTGCGGCAGCACCTGATCGTCGCACGAACGATCAACGAGGCCTGCCAATCCTGGCCGGGAGCCCCGAAAGTGGCCGCGACCAGCAGCGGCTGGCTGGTCGCGGGACCGAAGGGAGCCATACAAGCCGTGTCGACGGTGGAAGCGCTGTGGTCGGCTGTCCTACAGGGCAGGCCGGGGCTGCAGCGGCAGGACCTGCGTGCCGCCGGGGACCTGGGAGCGGGTGAACCGGGCACGGGTGAACTGGGCACGGGGGCGCTGGGCGCCGGGGAACCGGACCCGGGGGAGTTGGCGCGCCGGGTGATGAACCTCGGCCAAGAGATGGCACAGGATTCAGCTACGGAAACGGACACGTGACACGCCACAGGTCAGGCGCTAGGGGTATCCCCGTAGCGCCTGACCTTTTCCGCGGCGCCGGCCCGAATTCGTAGCGAAAACCTACAGAAACGGCCGGGCATTGAGAGTGTGTTCCGGCGGTCCCCGGCCGGCCCGGGCCCAGGTGGCTGGGTCAGCCTTCAACCATCAGGATGCAGGCGTAGCCGGGGGCCCGGCCGGGGAGTCGGAGTGCGGGCAGCGGATCTGCTCGCGGCCCTGTCGTGCGTTCTCGACGTCCGCGGCGCTTTCCAGGTCACCGCGGGCCCGCAGCCCGGCCACCACACCGTCAACATCGGCACCGGGCCGGTTCTGGCTGAGCTTGTGCTTCGCCTCAATCCTCGTGATGAGAAGCTCGACGCCGACGATCGCGCGCAGCTGGCCGGCAATGTAGCGCTCCGGGGCATCCTCGACAGTCCAGGGCTGCTCGGAGCCGGCCTCGTTGTGGTTGCTCAGCCGCCTCACATGGCTGGCGAGCCAGGCGGGATCGTCGTGGATGACCAGGGTGCCGTACACGTGGGCCGTGGAGTAGTTCCACGTGGGAACCACGCGTCCGTGCTCCGCCTTGGACGCGTACCACCGCGGCGAGATGTAGGCGTCCGCGCCCTGGATAATGGCGAGCGATTCGCCGAGGGCGGGTTCAGACCATTGGGGGTTGTTGCGGGCCAGATGCGCGTGCAGGGCACCGTGCTCACCGGCCGCGGGGTCGAAGACGAAGGGCAGCAGCGTGGCAAGCATGCCCTTCGCGGTGGCGGTGACCAGGTTGGCCGCGGACGGGCGCGTCAGCAGATGCCGGACTGCATCGGGGCCGGCGGCGAAATGTGCGGGGATGTACACGGAACTTCCATTCGGATTGCGGGTCGGTCTGGGGCTGGGCGGCTTCGGGGGCGGGGCAGGTGATCAGATCAGCCCGATTGTTTCACTGTCACGGTGTCCTTCGCGTTGTTCCTCGGGCTGTCCTGGGGGCTGGGGCTGTCCAGCACGTCCGCATTGCTTCCCGCCGCCCTCGCCGCACGTGGCCGGGAGCGGACGGCCAGGCCGGCGCAGAGGATGACCGCTGTGCCGCCGATGATGGTCGCCCAGGTCAAGTCTTCGCCCAGTATGAGCCCGGCCCAGCAGATGCTCAAGACCGGCTGGACGAGTTGGATCTGGCTGACCTGCGCCATGGGTCCGATGGCCAGGCCGCGGTACCAGGCGAAGAAGCCGAAAAACATGCTCACGACGCCCAGGTATGCGAAGGCCGCCCACTGCACGGGAGTAGCGGAGGGAGGCTGGCTGGCCATAGAAAAGGCCGCGATGCCGGCCATGAGCGGCGAGGACAGAACGAGGGCCCAGGAGACGGTCTGCCACGAGCCGAGTTCGCGGGCCAGCAGGCCGCCTTCGGCGTAGCCGATTGCCGCCGACAGGACGGCGCCGAACAGCAGCAGGTCGGCCAACTGCAGTTGCCCGATGCCGCCGGACTGCGCAGAGGCGAAACCAATCGCCGCCACTGCGCCCGCGCCGGTGATCATCCAGAAAGACCTGGAGGGCCGTTCGTGGCCGCGGATCACCGCCATCGTTGCGGTCGCCGCGGGGAGTAGCGCAATAACAACCGCGCCGTGGCTGGCGGGAACCGAGGTGAGGGCGAAGGAGGTCAGCAGCGGGAATCCGACCACCACGCCGCCGGCGACCACCGCAATACGCGCCCACTGGGCGCCCCGGGGCAGGCGCTGCCGGGTCAAAGTGAGGGCGAACGCGGCGAGAACGGTCGCAACAACAGCCCGGCCCGATCCGATGAACAACGGAGACAACCCCGCAACCGCCACCCGGGTGAACGGCAGTGTGAAGGAAAATGCGGCGACGCCGACGAACCCCCACCACAGTCCGGTTGCCGGCCGGGACGATAACGGTTGTTTGATTCCCTGAGTAGCGCTACTATTGTCTTTCATGTCTTACGATAGCACCACGCGGATGGCGGCGCGGCTCCGGGAATGGATTGCGGCCGCCGCGCCGGGCGCCCGGCTGCCTTCCACGCGTTCCCTGGTCGCCGAGTACCAGGCCAGCCCCGTGACCGTGCAAAAGGTGCTGCGGACCCTCTCCGCGCAGGGCCTGATCGAGAGCCGCCCCGGCGTCGGGACGTTCGTGCGGGCCGTTCGAACAGCGCGGCCGGCGGACTACGGCTGGCAGACGACGGCGCTGGGATCGCCCCGGGCGCCGCTCCGCCCCGTCTCCACTGCGATGCGCAGCGCCCCAAACGACGTCATCGCCTTCCATTCAGGCTATCCGGACCGGGAACTGCTGCCCGAGCGGCTGGTCAGGGCAGCCCTGACCCGGGCTGCCCGGGGTGAGGCTGCCCTGTCACGTCCGCCTGCCGCGGGCCTGCCCGACCTGCAATCCTGGTTCGCGCACGAGCTCCGGGGTGCTACCGGGGCCGGCGTTGCCCCGCCAACGCAGCGCGACGTGATCGTACTCCCGGGGAGCCAGGGCGGGCTCAGTTCCGTGTTCCGGGCGCTGGTCGGCAGCGGGCAGCCGCTGCTGGTGGAATCCCCGACATACTGGGGGGCGCTCCAGGCCGCGGCGCAGTCCGGTGTCCGGGTTGTTCCGGTACCCAGCGGTCCCGAAGGCCCGGACCCCGAGGACCTGGCCCGCGCCTTTGACGAGACCGGCGCGCGGCTGTTCTACGCGCAGCCGAACTATGCGAATCCCACCGGGGCGCAATGGCCCGCCCGCCTGCGCGAGCAGGTGCTCGACGTGGTGCGCGAACACGGTGCATTCCTGGTGGAGGATGACTGGGCCCATGACTTCGGCATCACCACGGATTCGGCGCCCGTCGCCAGCCTCGACGATTCCGGCCATGTCGTTTATCTCCGTTCGCTGACCAAGAGCGTGTCCCCGGCCATACGCATTGCCGCGGTGATTGCGCGCGGCCCGGCACGTGATCGCATCCTGGCCGACCGGGGCGCCGAGTCCATGTATGTCAGCGGCGTTCTCCAGGCGGCCGCCCTCGACGTCGTAACGCAGCCGGGATGGCAGACGCACCTGCGCGGACTGCGGCTGCAGCTCCAGTCCCGCCGTGATCTCATGCTCAGCAGCCTGCGGGAACTGGCCCCGCTGGCCCATGTGGAGCACGTGCCCACGGGCGGGCTCAACCTCTGGGCCCGCCTTCCCGACGGGACCGACGTCGACCAGTTCGTGGGGGACTGCGAGGCCGCGGGGGTCATCATCGCGGCCGGTACCGAGTGGTTCCCGGCCGAACCGGCCGGACCGTTCATCCGGCTGAACTTCGCCGGACCCAATCCGGGCGCTTTCCGGGAAGGCGCGCGGATCCTCGGCCAGGTGCTCGAGCGCACCGCCGGGCGGTAGTCGGCCGCCGCCGCGCTACGCCGGCGTGAGCAGCGCCTCAGGTGCCGCGAGCGTCACGAGGCCCTGCACGGAGCGGGCGAGCCCGGCGTTGAGCGTCACAAAGGCGTCTGCCTGAAGCCGGGCCAGGGCCACGTATTCGGCGTCGAGGGTGTCATCCCAGCCAAGTTCCTCGGCGAGGCTCCACGCAGTGCGTTGCAGGACGCGGTCGCCGAGGAGCCGGATGCGAAGGCCCCGGATGTAGTCGAGCTGACGATTGGCATCGGCCCGCGTCACGTCGCCGCGCCGGACTGACTGGTACAGGAGCGAGAGCACCTGCGAGCGGAGGAGCGTCGGCGCCACCAGCTGGTGACCGTCTGAAACCGCCGGCCTTTCGAGGGCAAGATGAAGGGCAACGTCCGGGCCAATCACGAATCGGGTCATGGTTACTGGATCCTTCCTGGATACAGCGGCGGTCATCCGGCCTCGCGGGGCGCGAACATGATGACGGCGACCCCGAACAGGCAGATCACCGAACCCAGGACGTCCCACCGGTCGGGCTGGAAGCCGTCGAAGATCATGCCCCAGGCCAGTGAGCCGGCCACGAACACGCCGCCGTACGCGGCGAGGATACGCCCGAAGTGTGCGTCCGGCTGCAATGTCGCGGCAAAGCCGTAGATGCCCAGCGCCACGACACCCAGCCCGGCCCACCACCAGGCCCGGCCCTCACGGACGGACTGCCAGACGAGCCAGGCCCCACCTATTTCGGCAACGGCGGCGAGGACGAACAACAGGATGGTTTTCGGGATAGTCACGCCCTCATGATGGCACCGGCTGGTTGCCTATCCGGGCCGGTGCGCGCCGACGCGCCCGCCCGGCCGTCATGCGGGGTCATCGCTTGCATCACCGGCCACCCGGGCCTATAACTTTAAGGTTCAAGTAAACTTGGCCGGAAAGGCTGTGCCGCTCGAAGCCGACTGGCTTGACGGCTCCGCCCCCGCCGACGTCAGTACCTGTTGCCCCATACCTGAGGACCCGAGATGACCCTTGCGCCAGAAACCCCTGCAACGCCGAAGGCCGCAGCACCTTCGGCCGCCGTGCGCAGCCGGGTCTTCGTGCCGCTGCGCTTCCCCGACGGGTTCGAAGCCGTTGCCGAAGTGCTGAGCTTCAGCGGGCTCACCGACGGCAAGGAGCACCTGCTGCTGGCCCTCGGCGAGTGGGAGGCTGCACTGCAGGGCGCGGCGCAAGGCGGTGCCGGACCGCTGGTGCGGCTGCACAGCGAGTGCCTTACCGGGGACGTATTCGGGAGCCAGAGGTGCGATTGTGGCCCGCAGCTGCGGGAGGCCGTGGAGCGGATTGCCGCCGAGGGAGGCTTCCTGCTCTACCTCCGCCAGGAAGGCCGTGGCATCGGCCTGTATTCGAAGCTTGACGCCTACGCACTGCAGGATGGCGGCCTGGACACCTACGCCGCGAATCTGGCCCTGGGCCACGGCGAAGACGAGCGGGATTACACGGCGGCGGCCCAGATGCTGGAGGCAATGGGTGCCGGCACGCTGCGGCTGCTCAGCAACAACCCGGACAAGGCAGCCCAGCTGACCGGCCTCGGCCTCGAAGTGTCCGGGCAGGTCGCCACCGGCGTCCATGCCTCGGCGGCCAATCTTCGGTACCTGGCCGCAAAACGCGACCATACCGGCCACACGCTCGTGCTCCCGTCCGACGCCGGACCCGTCGCCGGTGCGCCCGGCGCTGCCCCTGGCGGTGCCCCCGGCGGTGCCCCTGGCGACGTCGGGGCTGCGTCCCGGGCCGGGGCCCGGGCGGCGGCGGCCGTCCCGACCCATGACGACATGCTCGCCCGGGTCCAGGGGCTCGTGCCCGGCCTGCGCGAGCGGGCCGCGGAAACCGAGGAGCTCCGGCGCATTCCGGACGCCACCATGGAGGAGCTGCACGCGGCCGAAGTCTTCCACTTGCTCTCGCCGAAGGGGGTGGGCGGATTCGGCATGGGGCTGGAAACCTATGGGGAGGTGGTGCGCCGGCTTGCCCGGGGGTGCGCCTCCACGGCGTGGAGCGCCGGCCATCTGATCGAACATGTCTGGATGCTCGCGCGGTGGCCGCGGGAGGCGCAGGACGAGGTCTTCGCGAACGGGCCGGCTCCCTTGGCGGCCGCTACCGGGGCGCCGGCAGGAGTGGCCAGGAAAGTGCCCGGAGGCTACTGCATCTCGGGCCGGTGGACCTTTGCCTCCGGGGTCATGCATGCCCGGTGGGCGCTGCTCGCCGCGCAGCACGGCGACGTGCGCCTGCAGTGCCTGGTGCCGCTGGCCGACGTCGAGCTCCTCGACGTGTGGCAGACGGCCGGCCTGCGGGGTACCGGGAGCAACGACATTCGGGCGGGGGACGTGTTCGTCCCGGAGCATCGGAGTCTGGACTGGGAACTCCTGGGCGCGGAAACCAATCCGGGGAGCCTGCTCCACGCGGATCCGCTGATCCACACCCCCATGGGCGCGCTGCTGAACATGGTGGCCCCGGCCGCTGCCCTGGGGTCTGCCGAATACGCGCTCGACCTGTTCCGCGAGCTGATCATGGTCCGGAAGGTCAAGCACACCGTGGAGAACCGCCAGGCGGACTCCCCGCTCGCGCAAGTCCGGTATGCGCACGCCTTCGGGCTGGTGGCCACCGCGCGGCTGCACTGGCAGGAGGCGGTCCGGGTGGTCTCTGCCGCCCATGCGCGCGGGCCTTCGACCATGACGGAGCCGGACCGCGGGCAGTACCGGCTGTCCCTCGCCCTGAGCGGCGAGGCGTCGGCCGAGGCGGTTCGGGTGATCATGCTGGGATCCGGCGGGAGTGTGCACCGGCTGTCGCATCCGCTCCAGCGGATCCAGCGCGACGTCAATGTCCTGATGAACCATGCGGCGCTGACGAGGGATCCGGTTCTCGAGCAGGCGGGCCGGGGCCTCCTGGGTCTTGGGTTCAGTGTGCCCTCGTTCTAGCTGAAAGCTTGAAGCTTCAATCAAAATGGATTAGGATGATCCCATGACTCAGACCACTGACCGCCCCCCGGTTCTCTTCCTCAGCCATGGCGCACCGCCGCTGGCCGACGACTCCACGTGGACCCGCGAACTCCACGACTGGTCCGGCACCTTCGGCAAGCCCCGGGACATCCTCATGGTCTCCGCCCACTGGGAAAACGCCCCCGTGACGCTCAGTGCAACCGGGCGGGATCCGGGCCTGGTCTACGACTTCGGCGGCTTCCCGCAGAAGTACTACGAGGTGGCCTATGACGCCCCGCAGGCACCCGAGTTGGCTGCCGAAGTCGAGAAGCTCGTCGCCGGCCACGGCCACCACGTGGAGCGCGATGAAAGCCGCGGGCTGGACCACGGCGCCTACGTTCCGCTGAAGGAGATGTACCCCGACGCCGACGTGCCGGTCGTGCAGATGTCCATGCCGACGCTTGATCCGCAGGGGTTGTTCGACCTCGGAATGTCGCTGGGGCCCTTGCGGGAGCGGGGCACGCTGATTGTCGGATCGGGATTCACGACGCACAACCTGCGCTGGTTCAATCCCGCCGGGGGACCGGACTCCGCCCCTCCCGCGGCCTCCAGTGAATTCGACCACTGGGCGGAGGAGGCCATGGCCCGCGGCGATGTCGACTCCATCCTCGACTTCCTGAACAAGGCGCCCGCCGCCCGGGAAGCGCACCCCCGCAGTGAGCACTGGGCTCCGCTCTATGTTGCCCTCGGGGCTGCGTACGGCTCGGGAGACATCCAGGCCAGGACAGCAATCGACGGGTTCTGGTTCGGGTTGTCCAAACGGTCGTGGACCCTGACGTAGCAGTCGCACAACGTAACACGGGGAATGAACCGGACCAGGGTCCGGTTATGCCCGCCAGCGCCGGATCGCCGGCGAACCAGAACGTGACGTGGCTTGACCACTGATGAGGAGCGCAACATGACGATTGCAGTAACGGGTGCGACAGGACAGCTGGGCAGGCTCGTCCTCGATGAACTGCTCACCAGCCAGGAACCGGATTCGCTGGTGGCCATCGTGCGCGACGCCGCGAAAGCCGCGGAGCTGGTTGCACGTGGCGTCCAGGTGCGCGTCGCTGACTACTCCGATCCCGCGGCTCTCGAGGCTGCGCTCACGGGCGTTGACAGGCTCCTGCTGGTCTCCGGAAGCGAGGTGGGTTCCCGGGTGGCGCAGCACGGCAACGTCATCGACGCGGCCAGGGCCGCCGGCGTCGGGTTCATCGCCTACACATCCGTCCTGGCCGCGGACACCACCGAACTGATCCTGGCGCCCGAGCACAAGGCAACAGAGGAGCTCATCCGCGCGTCGGGACTCGACAACACCATCCTGCGCAACGGCTGGTACACCGAAAACTACGCCCAGACCGTGGCAACGGCCAAGCAGGCGGGCGCCGTCGTGGCCGCTGCCGGTGACGGCCGGGTGGCCAGCGCGACGCGGGCTGACTACGCCGCGGCGGCCGCGGCGGTGCTCAGCTCCACCGGGCACGAGGGCCGCACGTACGAACTCTCCGGCGACTACGCCTGGGACTTCAAGGAACTGGCGACGGCGATCACCCGGATCACGGGCCGGGAAGTTGTCTACCAGCCCGTCTCCGCCCCGGAACTGGTTGAGGTCCTGACCGCGGCCGGCCTCGACGCGGGCACCGCGGGATTCCTCGCCGCCCTGGACGCGGACACCGAGGCGGGCCTGCTGGCCACCGTCACTGGCGAGCTGTCCCGGCTGATCGGTCGGCCGACGACGCCGCTGTTGCAGGCTCTGACGTCGGCGGCCGCGAGCTAATCCGCACTGCCCAAGGAGGCAGCGAGACCGGGAGGCCGGGAGTGGGCATAATGAAGGCGTGGATTCCCGCTGCGCCCGCAGGGCATAGACACCCTGCGGGTGCGCGCCTCGACTGACAGGACCCATGGAAACTCCCGGTGATTTTCAGCAGGCCGGGGCCGGTGAATGGTCGGACGGCCCGCTGGTTCTCGGTGTGCCGTGGGAATTCGACGAGCGCCTGGTACGGGCCGCCGCCGGGCTCGCCGCGATCATGGGAGTGCACCTGATTTGCGCGTTCGTGGACCCGGCGAGCTACCTCACCGAGTGGGAGCCCGCCGGAGTCCTGGATGGCACCTCACTTGATCCTGCCCCGAATGTCGAAGCCGAATACCCGGCCTCACAGCTGCTCAGCTGCCTTGAGGGCATTCTCGGTCCTCCCGGCGGGGCATGGTCCTTCCGGGTGCTGAACGGCGAAGTTGCCCACGCCCTGGACCGGCTGGCGCAGAGCGCGGACGCGGCTGCGCTGATTGTCGGCGGGCAGCGGCCTGGGCGGATTGCCCAGATGGGCCGGCTCCTGGAGGGCTCGGTCAGCGTTTCCCTGACCCGTCTGCAGGGCAGGCCAGTACTGGTCATTCCGCACGCGGGTCAGTGACGCACGCGCCGGCCGTGCGTTCCGTCCACCGACGGCGGCCCAACAGCGGGCCAGCAGCGCGCCAACAAACCTGAGGCCGGCGGGGCGGGTTCATCCGTTCCGGGTGACGGCCCCGGGCCGCCGCGGCCATAGCGTTGGAGTACCGCCGGTGTGCGAGCGCCCGGGATGCGAAAGATTGCTGGAGCACAAGGGGCTGACGCTGACGGCGGAACTGCACGAGCCGTCAACGCCAGCGAATCGAAGTGAGTGATGGTAGACCCGAACAAGCCAGCAGCCGTCACGTCAGAGGCGCGGGCGCTCTTCGTCGGCAGCGCCGCCTTCCTCGTGCTGGGCGGCATCGCTTTTCTGCTGATCGGGCGGGAACCGGTCCCGTTGTCCGGACGGGGTTCAGTCGGTGACATTGCCTCGATCGGCACGGCAGTGCTTGGCGCCGGGGCGGTGGTGGCCGGTTGCCTGCAACGTCGTCCGGCTGTGGCACCGGAGGCCCGCGGGGGAGGCCGGATCCGCACGTCCATCGATATCGCCGCACTCGCGCTGGCGCACGCCTGCATCTTCCTGCTCGGCTGGCTGGCGCTCTTTTCGCTGTTCCAGCAGGCGTTCATCGGTGCGGTCGTCTACCCGTTCGCGGCCGCTGTCCTGGTCGGGACCACGGGAGCCATCAGCGCCTATATCGCCTACCTGTCCGCGCTTAGCATGACCGCCTACCGGCTCGCGGCCCTCCTCGCCGGCTTCCTGGTCACCGGCCTGCTCACGAGCATGCTCACCGCACAGGATCCACTGTGGTGGCAGGAGAACCTCAGTGCCCTCGGCATGAGCTCCGACGTCTCCGGAGTGGCGTTCAACTTCACCCTGATCGTCGCCGGCGTGGTCATCTCCACGCTGGCGGGATATGCGACGGCGACCCTCGCGGCGACCGCGAAGTCCCCGTCCGCGCTGCATCGGGTGAGGCTGCTCGAAGGCGGGATCGCCCTGATCGGCGTCTTCCTCGCCTGCGTGGGATTGTTCCCCGTCGATGAGCGCTTCGGGCTCCACACCCTGGTCGCGTCCGGCATGGTGGTGGTCTTCGCGTCCCTTATTGTCCGCATCCGCACGCTGGTTCCGTCCGTCTCGGCCACCTTCGCTGCGCTTGGGTGGCTATTCCTGGCGGTCATCGTCGTCGCCGCGGTGCTGTGGTTCCCGGTGGGCTACTACAACCTGACCGCGGTGGAGCTGATCGCCGCGTCGCTGATCTTCGCCTGGCTCATCATCCTGATCCGTAACCTCGCAGCCGTCAATGCCGACCAGCTTGAGGCGAACCTGCCTGCCCGGCCGCCGCCATCGCCGGCTGAGCCTGCGAACCGGCCAGTTTCCGCAACAGACAGCGCGGTGCCCGACCAGTAATTGCCGCAGGGGCCTGCCGACGACGGAAGTGCCGACGCCGGGGGTGCCGTCGGGAAGGGCCGCTCCTAGGCTCGCCTAGGAGTGCGTCGGTTCTTCGACCAGCGCGGTGGCGATGCTGTCGGCGTCCTCGAGCGCGGACAGGAAGCGTTCGGCGTCCAGGGCCGCGGCGCAGCCGGTGCCGGCGGCGGTGATGGCCTGGCGGTAGCGGTGGTCCACGGCGTCGCCGCAGGCGAAGACGCCAGTCAGGTTGGTGACCGTCGTAGGGGACTCGACCTGGATGTAGCCGTCGGCATCGAGGTCTATCTGGCCGGCCAAAAGCTCGGTCCGGGGCACGTGCCCGATCGCGACGAAGATGCCCGTGGCGGCCTGCTGCCGGGTGTCGCCGGTGCGGGTGTCGGTCAGGGTCACTCCGGTGACCTTGCCGTTGCCGTGGATCGCGGTGACGGCGGAGTTCCAGGCGAACCTGATCTTGGGGTTGTCCTTGGCCCGCTGGGCCATGATCCGGGAGGCGCGCAGTTCGCCCTTGCGGACCACCACGGTCACCGATTTGCCGAAGCGGGTCAGGAACGTGGCCTCCTCCATCGCCGAGTCGCCGCCGCCGACCACGATGATGTCCTGGTCGCGGAAGAAGAATCCGTCGCAAGTGGCGCACCAGGACAGTCCGTGGCCGCTGAACTTCTTCTCCTCCGGCAGGCCCAGTTCCTTATACGCCGAGCCCGTGGCGAGGATGACGGCGGGCGCTTCATGTCTCGCCCCGGCGGCGGTGACCACACGCTTCAGGTGCCCGGCGAGCCGCACCTCGGTGACGTCGTCGAACACCACCTGCGCGCCAAACTTTTCGGCCTGCTGCTGCAGCCCGTCCATCAGTTCGGGGCCCTGGATGCCGCCCGGGAAACCGGGGAAGTTTTCCACCTCGGTGGTGTTCATCAGAGCGCCCCCGGCAGTGACCGCACCGGCGATGACGAGCGGCTTGAGCCCGGCCCGGGCGGCGTAGATCGCCGCGGTGTACCCCGCGGGACCGGACCCGATGATGATCAGCTTCTCGGTTGTCGTGATTGCGGCGCTCACGGTCGGGCTCCTTCGGTGACGGTTGCCGGCATGTGCTGATCATCCCGCCCGGGGGGGCGCTTATCAACGCCCCCGGGGTTGATCCGGAGTTCAGACACCCGGGAACGCTGCGCGGGAGCTGCCCGGGCAGCTAGGCGGAGGCCAGCGTCTGAGTCAGGATGGTGCCGCCAACCCCGACCAGGACCGCGCCTGAACCCCCGACAACGATCCGGCCGGTCCGGGGCCGGGCGAGGACTCCGGTCACTTTCTTGAGCGCGCTGAGCAGCAGCACGTACCAGGCCAACGCGATCAGCAGGAAGATGCCCGCCATCAATGCGTGCTGGGCGAGGGGCGGCAACGGGGCGACAGTGAACTGCGGGAACAGCGACAAGTAGAAGACGGCGACTTTCGGGTTGAGCAAGTTGCTCACCATTCCTTGCACGAAAGGCGAGCTCCCGCCGCGTTGGCGTTCTGCTGCCGGTGCCGGGGGTTGGCTGGGTTTGGGTGTTCTGGCGAACGCCTCAGCGAAGGCGCGCAGGCCCAGGTAGAGCAGGTAGGCGGCCCCGGCAATTCTGATCCCGGTCCCGACGACTTCCGAGGCCCCCAGCAGCGCCGTGACACCGAGCACCGCCAGCACGGCAAGGATCGTGTTGCCAACCATGATGCCGGCGGCGGCTGTGGTTGCCGCCCGTGTGCCGCGGGGCGCATTCCTGAGGACAAGTGCAAAGTCAGGTCCGGGCACCACCACTACGACCAGGCAGGTCAGCACGAAGGCTGCCAGTTGTTCCAGCATCGGGGATTTCCTCCGGGCGTCAGTCTGTGGCGGTGGGTGGTGAATTTCTGTCCGGGAACGAAACCCGGGCAGCCTTCTACGTTAGGCCAATACGGGCACACTGGAGCGCAGCCCCGCTCGTCGCCGGCGGAAGGGGGCAGCAACCTCACCCGCTGGGCATGATTCGGTCTCGAGGCCGGACAGCTAGCTTTGCATCAGCATCGCATTGCGGTGGGCGCTGATGGGATGTGCCTGCAGGACCATGCTCATGCGTGAACTGCCCGGTCTGCTCCAGAGGAGGCAACATGTCCGGTTGTGTGGTGGACCCGAGCGAGCCAACGAGTGTGGGAGGCGGACCGCGATGAACCCTCCGAAGGACGCCGGGACCCCGCCGGTGGAGTTCAACCAAAGGCTGGCGCTGCTGCTGGCCATGGCGATGTTCGTGCTGGTTGTCGACACGTCGATCATGAACGTCTCGATCTCCGCCGTGGTGGACGACATAGGCGCGACCGTCAGCGGCCTCCAGTCGACAATCGCCCTCGAGGCGCTGGTATCCGCGGCCTTTATCCTGATCGGCGGCAAGATCGGCGACCTGATCGGGCGCAAGCGCGCCTACGTCATTGGGCTTTCCTGCTACGCCGTCGGCGCCGTGGCGATGACGCTCGCCCAGACTCTCCTCCCGGTGATCATCTGCTGGGCCCTGATCGGCGGCCTTGGCGCCTCGCTGCTCCTTCCCGCCATGCAGTCGCTCATCCACGGAAATTTCGAGGGAGATGCCCAGCACCGGGTCTACGCCCTGGTCGGCGCGTCGGCCGCGATCGCCGCCGCCGTCGGGCCTCTGCTCGGGGGCTTCCTCACCACGTTCCTGTCCTGGCGCGTCGCCTTCCTGCTCGAGGCCCTCATCATCGCGGTCGTCCTGTCCGGAATCAAGCTCGTCAAAGACGTGCCGTACACCGGGCCCCGGGAACTGGATATCTTCGGATCACTTCTGTCCATCGTCGGCATGGGCGGCGTCGTGCTCGGAATCCTGGTCTGGCAGGAAGGCGGCGAGGCAGTGGGCGCACTCCTGGCCGTGGGTGCCGTCGGACTGGGCGGCCTGGTCTACTGGCTCCTTCAGCGCAAACGCCGCAACAAGCCGACGCTGCTGGACCCGGACCTGTTCCAAGCAAAAGCCTTCCGCTTTGGTGCCACGGGACAAATGCTCCAGCAGATCGCACTGGGCGGCACCATGATCGTGCTGCCCATCTACCTTCAGATGGTGCTCGGATACAACGCGATGCAGTCAGGTCTGTCCATCGCCCCGCTCTCGCTGACCATGTTCGCTGTCGCCATGATCGTCGGGAAGAGGTCCGGGAGGCGGCGCCCGGCCAGCCTCATACGTTGGGGCTTTCTGTTTCTGATCGCGGGTTTGCTGGTGCTGGTCCCAATCGTGCCGCGAGCTGACTCCGGCTGGTGGCTGCTGATCCCGCTGATCATTTCAGGCTTTGGCCTGGGCCTGCTGGTATCCCAGCTCAACAACTACACCTTGTCCCCGATTTCGGACGAGCGGGTCAGCGAGGCCGCCAGCGTGAACTCGGCCGCGGGATCGTTCGGCTTGTCCTTCGGACTTGCGTTCGCCGGCGGCATCATGCTGGCATCGCTCTCGACCATCTTCATCGGCTTGTCCGATGCCAGCACGGTCCTCCCGCCCGACGACAAGCAGCAGGTCGCGACGGTACTGGAAGACGACGCCCAGGTGATGAGCGACGCGCAACTCCAGGAACAGATCGCCGGCCAGCCGGAGGACATCCAGAACGAAATCATCCGCATCAACACGGAGGCACGGCCCCTGGCCCTCCAGATTGCACTGTTCGTCCCGATCCTTGCCGGCCTTGCCGGGCTGGGTACTTCGTTCCGCATGATTCGGATCCCTGACCCCAAGCCCGCCGGCACCGGCGAGGGGAGCGTCCTGGGCTGAAGTCCACAGCGGCGAGCGTCCAGGTGCACCCCTGACAGCGAAGTTCCCCGGGATCCGTGAGGCGCGTGGTTTCGGGGTAGTCCGATCAGAGCTGGAGAAGGCTGTAGCCCACGAGGAAGATCCCAATCGTCAGCGTCGCGATCGCTGCGATCCTGCGGCCATTGCGCTGCAGCCAGTTGAACAGGGCGGTCAAAGGCACTTGGGCCCGTTCGGGGGAGCGCAGCCACACAGCGACCGGAATGATGACGGCTGACTGGACCACGGCGGCGTAGGCGAGGACAAGCAGGCTGCTTGGCAGCGGCGGCAGTTCCTGGACACCGATCACGGCACCGGCGGTGACGGCCAGCAGGAGTGCCTTCGGGCGAAGGTTAAAGCCCAGGCCCAGGACGACGAATTCCCAGGGCCGGGCCGAGCGGAACCGCGACTTCATCTTGCCAAGCATGGCGTTGTCCCGGCCGCCCTTGCTCACGAGGAGGTACACGGCGTACGCAACCAGAAGCGCACCGATCACAATGGCAAACTGTGCCACCCATTCGTCCTTACGCAGGCGCGGCGGCTTGACGGGCAGGAATTGCAGGCCGACCGCCGCCAGGCCCACGACCACGATCGAACCCGCGAGGCTGCCGATCAGGAAGGGAAGGGCGCCGCGGCGCGGACTTGGCGAGAGCAGAATCATGATCGTCACGCTGACAGGCACTGTGCTGAGAGCCCCGGCCAGGGCGAAGAGAGCCAGGCTGCTGAGAGTGCTCAGCATGCTCCCCTCACCTTCCCCCGGCAGCACCCCGACGGCATGTCATGCCTTCGGCCCGCTTCCGGTGTCCGGGCGGCCCGTCTTCAGTCGTCCGCGGCGTGCCCGGATCGCCTTGTCTTCTTCCTTGATGAGCAGTTCGAGGTCCTTATTGTCGCCCGTTAACGGCCGCCACCATGAAAGTGTCGGGTCGGAATCGAGCAGGATGGTTCGGAACAAGAGCGTCAGGGGGACGGCGAGGACGGCGCCGACAGGACCCAGGACCACTGCCCAGAAGAGGACGGAGAAGAAGGTCAACGTCTCACTCAGCGACACCGCGTTGCCCACATATTTCGGCTGGATGATCGACTGGATGATGCTGTTGATTCCGCCATAGATGATGATGACTGCCACGACGGTCGGCCAGCCCCCGGTGAGGTAGCCGAAGAACAACGGCGGGATGATGGCGATGAAATACCCGATGTTGGGGATGAAGCTGCAGATGAAAGACAGCAGCCCCCAGAGCAGGGCGCCGGGGATCTGCAGGATGACCAGAACCAGCCAGTTGAACAACCCCTGCGCGATTCCGAGGACCGTGGTGGCGACCATGTAGCGGCGCACACCGGTTCCGAAGCCGTTGAGCGCTGAAACCAGTGCCGGCCGGTGATAGTTCAGATGAATCAAGAGCGCCGGCACGCGCGAGCCGTCAATCGCCATAAGAATGAGCATCGTCAGGATGATCACGAGGCTGGTCACCAGGCTTGCGACGTTTCCCAGGAGGCCGCCGAGGAACCCGACGATGCGGCCCGGCGTAAACCCGTTCAGGACTGCCTGGGTTTGCTCCGGGCCAAATCCTACAGATTCCAGCATCGCGGAGATCCTTGCGCCGAACTCGGCCATTTGGGGGGCGTATTGCGGCAGCAGCGCGGAGAACTGGGCGAGTGAGGCAATCAGGACTGCGGCGAAGGCGGTCAGCAATCCGAAGACAGCCGCGATGGTGGTCCCGGTGGCGATGCCCCGGGAAATTCCCCGTGCCTGCATCCAGCGGCGCAGCGGGTGGACACAAAGCGTCAGCACGAAGGCAAAAAAGACGGGGGTGACTATTCCCTGGATCGCGCCGAGGCCGAACGCTGCAATCGTCGCGCTGGCCAGGGCGAGCAGGATTATTACGGTGCGGGGGAGGGCCGAACGTGGATTGGATTCCGATGGTTCCGGCTCCATGAGCCCTCCTTGGTTCAGCCTAGCCATATCTTAGAAGCCTCACGGCCTCATGAATAGCGAGTTGGCCAGGCCTGCTCCTCGCGCCTCAACCCGGAGTCAGACGACGATCTTGCTCTTGATCTGGGCAAACTCCTCTGCACTGATGGTTCCCGCGTCCATGAGTGCTTTGGCTTTGGCGATCTCCTCGGTGGGGCTGGCCGTGGCGACACTGCGGATGTAGGCATCGGTTTCCTGCTGGGATTTGCGGGCCCGCGCCATTGACCGCTCCGCCATGCCCTTGCCCCGGGCAATCATGTATGCCAGCACGGTCAGGAACGGTATGAAGACCAGAAGGACGATCCAGACGGCTTTCCACCAGCCACTGAGTTCGTCGTCGCGGAAGAGGTCGCCGATCACCATGAACACTGCATACAGGAAGGCGATAATCGCATAGAAGATGAACAACCACCAGAGAATATCCCAAAAGTTCTCGAAGAAATTCATTTTGGCTTCCCTACTTTCGCTTGGTGCGGCGTCGCCTACGAACGCAGCCTTGGATGGGAATGGGTTTCACCGCGGATATCCCGGAAGATTCGGGCTAGCACTTGGCGTCATTCGAGAGATCGCTGATGGCGGCCTGCACGTTCGCGGCTTCGTCCTTGAGCGAGTTGGCCGCCTGCGTCAGGGTGGCGTCGTCGGGAACGGAGTTCACAGCGGAGGTGAACTTCTGTTGGGCAGCTTTAACGGCATCAACCCGATCTTTGGCCGCGTCGCTGGCAGCGTTGACCAGATCGTCGTAGCTCTTCCGAACCTGATCCCGGGCCGCCTGGATCTGGCCGATCGTGGCCCCTGGCTTGAGGGAGTCCTTGAAATTCGTCAGGGCTGTTGAAAAGCCAGTGGCCGCAGCGCAAACCGGTGAAACGCTCGGCGTCGGGCTCGCGCTGGGGCTGCTGCTGGGTCCCGAGGTGGCGCAGCCGGCGAGCAGCGCAACCGCCGCCCCGAGCGCAGACATTCGCGCGAGGACTGGTCTTGGTGTCGACATTGGACTCACCTCTCCATGGGCTTTCGCCTGGCAGCCCAATCACTGGCAGGTACCACCAGTGTTGGGTGAGGGGCCCGCTTGCGCGTCACCCGCCGCGGGTGATCCTTTCACGCCGCTCCCCATGCCAGGCACGCCGCTGACCAGCGGGGACGCGACGCCGGAACTATCGAACACGGGTGGGACCCCATTACCTCCCACCCCGCGGCCCGAATCACCCCGGGGTGATGATGTGCCCGCTCCGTCGCCGTGATGGACTGCAGTCCACAACTGAGGGAGGATGCCATGTGTCGTTGGCTAGCGTATTCGGGTTCGCCGGTGCAACTGGAGGAGCTGTTGTACAAACCGACCAACTCGCTCGTGATGCAGAGCAAGCACGCTCGAATGGGCGTTGAAACCACCAACGGGGACGGCTTCGGCGTGGGCTGGTACGGATCCGCGCCGTATCCCGGGTTGTTCCACAGCACGGAGCCCGCGTGGAATGACCGCAACCTCCGCGAGTTGTCGGCCCAGGCGTCGGCCGGCCGGGTCTTCGCGCACATTCGGGCCTCGACCGGATCGGCGGTCCAACAGACCAACTGCCATCCATTCCGCCACGGCAGCTGGCTGTGGATGCACAACGGACTCATCCGGGAGTTCCCGACGGTGAAGCGCGACTTGGCCATGGCCGTTGAGCCATCGCTCTTTCCGCTGATCGAGGGAGCCACGGACTCAGAGCTCTTCTTCTTCCTCGCCCTGACCTTCGGGCTGGAGCAGGACCCGAGGGCGGCCGTAGCTGCCGCGGTTGGACTGATTGAAGACGTCGGCCGGCGCCACGGGATCGAGCAGCCAATCCAGATGACAGTGGCCACGACCGACGGCGACACCACCTGGGCGTTCCGCTACTCGAGTGAACGGCAGTCCCGGTCGCTGTTCCACAGCACCGACGTCGCGACCCTTCGCGTCCAGTACCCGGAGAACCCGTTGCTTCATGACCTGGCGGACAACGCGCGCCTGGTCGTCTCCGAACCGCTGGGGGATCTCCGCGGGGCGTGGCGGGAAGTACCCGAAGCCACCTGCGTGGTGGTGCACGGCGCCGGCGAGGACCTGTTCCCGTTCACGCCGACCGCCCCCTAGTGCCGGCGGCTGCGGCCCCCTCAGGGTCTGCGGCGGGTGCCGCTGCCGCGCAGCACCGGCTGGCGCGGCGCTAACTGGTGGTCCGGTCCCGCCGGTCCTTCACGCGCCGGTTCCTCCGGCGTCGGGCGCCCGGGGGATGGGAGTCGTGGGATACGTGTCATCGGGAGGGCCGCCCGCCGTGACCGGCTCACCGGCTGGCTCGCCGCCGGACTCACCGCCGGGCTCGACGCCCGGCTCGACTCCGGGCTCGGCGCCCGGCACGCCGGCTACGGCCGGCCGGCACAGCAGTTCGACCACGAGAATGACCAGCACGGCCAGGACGGCCGTCCAGATGGCGACGGCCGCCGTCGGGTCCTGCCAAAAGATCAGCACCAGCACAGCGATGCCGACGACGGTGGCTTCGATGATCCGCCGGTAGCGGGCCAACCAGAGCTGCCATGGCTTGGCCTGGCCACCGCCGATCTTGCCGGTGATGTAGTCGCCCGTCGTCGCCAGGCCGTGCCGGACATACTCCGCGGGACGCGAGTGGCCGCCCAGAAAAGCTGCCAGGGCGATCAGAAGTCCTACGACGAAGACAAGGCGCAGGCTGGTGCGCAGCGGTACCAAGAGTGCCTCGACCAGGCTTTCGGCCGCCGCAGGGGAGACAGCACTCGTCGGAATCGAGTTCAGGACGTAGCTTCGCCCGATCACAAGGGACAGCGCCAGCACCGCCATCGACACCGCCACGGCCAACCCCACGCCGCTCGTCGTGCTCCGTCTCCGGCCCCGGGGGGCAACGGCAATGGCGCCCACGGCGCTGAGCACCGTCAACCACGCCAGTATTGGGCCGAGCCGGTCCAGGGTCCGGATGGTTTCCGTGGCACGGACCAGTTCAGGCGACTGGAACAGGGCGATCTGCGCGTCAACTTCCGGGATCCTCGAGGCGATATCCACCCCTTGCTGGACAAGGAGAGTCTTGACCCGGGCGATGATCTCTTTCGTGGAAATCGACACCGTGCCGTTCTCATCAATACTGACCGTGCCTCCCGTACTTCCCGTGGCAAGGTTGACCAGCCCCTGGTGCGCGACCCGGTTCACCTGGATCCAAAGGTCCTGGAACTGCGGTGTCGCCACGAATCTGGCAACGGCGGTATGGATGAGCGTTTTAGTCTGCTCCGCAAGCATCGGGGCCAGCCCGGTGAGCACTGCCGCCACGCGGGGCGCCGTTTTAGCGAGCTCGTTCAGGGCATCGCGCGTGATGGTTTGGAAATCCACTGCGTCGGTGATCTGTTGGGTGACTTTGTCGGCGATTTCGGCCTGGATCGCAGGGTCCGAGGCCAACGGTGCGACGGTGGCGACGTAGCGATCGGTGTCGATGACTTCGCTGCGCAGGTAAAGGGCCGGAACTGTCGCGAAGGCCAACAGGCCAGTGATAACCACCAGCACGATTGCCACAATGCGCCGGGCCAGCCCCGTATGCCGCACGGCCGGCCTGGGCGGGGCCTTGCGGGCAGTGTCCCGTTCCTGCTGGAGACGGGCGACTTCGGCCCGTAACCGCAGAATTTCTTCCTGTTCCGGGCTAGCGGGGCCAGCGGGCTGATCGTTCAGCGACATGAGGGGATCCGCCTTAGCTTGTGTTCCGCGGCTGGGCATTTCACGGCTATTTTCATTGTTCACTCGGCGTGCCGGTCCAGCCCCACCCACACAGGGTGATCTGTCACGCCGGGGAAGGGCCCGCCACGGCCGTCCCTACGGGCTGGACGCCGCGCGTCGGACGTGCAGAGTGGCGCACCGAATCCCGGCACTGCCCGCGAAATTTCAGCCAGCCGGCCCGCTGTCATCCGTTTTGGGTGATGACGGCGGCGGATTCAGGATTCGCCGCCCAGACGCCGCCCGGCCGCGAAGAACGCAACTTTTGCGATCAATAGGAGTGCACCTAAATCGGCAATCATTTGGACGGACACGACACCCCTCGCCAGCTGGCTTACCGGCGTGATATCCCCGAACCCGACGGTGGCAAACGTGGAAGTGGTGAAGTAAAGGGCATCGGTTCGGCTCAGGGGCTCGCTAAACGCCGCCGCAGATGTGATCGACATTGATGTGTAAAGGAGCGCGAAGAGACACAAAAACATCAACAGGGTTTCGGCGACAGCCGCGGCCGCCCGAACCCTCGGAATATGCGCCACGAGTATCAGCCGCAATTGAATTGCCAAGACTGCGAAAAAGACCAGCACGACACCCGCCAGACGGATCCAGGCGGCCGCGGGATCGGCGTCATTGAATCCCCCGACGGGAATAAAGAAATACAGGGCGAGGACCACAACCGAAAATGCGATGAGACGTGCAATCGCGAAAATAATGACCCGCCTGCGGTCGGCCTTGTCGAGGTCATGAAGGAAAATCGGGTCTGTCGGGCTGCCGTGCTTCATAGGCATGACTGATGATACAGCCGGGCACCCAATTTGTGCCGTGCCGCAATCGGGTCGTCCAAATCGCCGTATTGTCGCGCTATGGAGCGGCGCACAAGGGGTCTTTGCGCCCTGTTGGTGCCCTTTTGCCCCCACCTAGCATGTGGAATGTGAGAGATAGGCTAGAAGCCGAATGGGTACCGGGCCCACAGTTCAAGATCCGCCCGCCTGTGCGCGGTCTCGGAGCGCTGGAGCGTCCACGTCTGGAAAGCGCCCTGTCCGCGGCCGCAGATTCGCACCGCCTGACCCTCGTTGCGGCCCCGGCCGGCTACGGCAAGTCCACGTTCCTGGGTGATTGGGTCCGCAAGTGCGCTCTGCCGTGCGCATGGCTGTCCCTTGACCGGTTCGACACGCAGCCCGCGCGGCTGTTTCACGGTGTCGTTGGGGCGATCCAGTCCGCGGCGAGCAAACTGCCGTTGCCCGGAACCGACGCCCTCCTGGCTCTTGACCCGAGCCTTGCCCATGACCGGGCGGCTTCCTACGACCTTCTCCTCGGAGCACTCGAGCACCTCACCGAACCGATTGTCCTGGTGATCGATGACGTCCATTTGGCCGGACCTGGGCTGGCGAACGGAATCGTCGGGGTGCTCGCAGCATCGGCACCCCCCTCACTGCGGCTGGTCCTCTCGGGACGCGGCCATACGTCCATCCAGCTCGAAAGATTCCGGTACGGCGAGGGACTGGGTGAACTTCGCGCCGCCGAACTGGCCTTCACGCGGGAGGAAGTTGCCCAGTTCGCCAGTGCGCTGGGACAGGATCAAACGTTCGACGCCGGGTCGCTCTGGAAGATGACTGCCGGCTGGCCTGTGGCAGTCCACGCCAGCCTGGTCACGTTGGCGCAGGCGCGCAACGTGCCGCTTGCAACGCCAGGCTCCGCGCCGACGCACGTCCCGCTCGCCGACTACGTCGCAGAAGAGATCCTCGACCAGATCGAACCGTCGCTGGCCGAATTCATTCTCAGGGCCACTACCAGTGACTGGCTCGGCCGCCGGCTCGCCGTCGAACTCGAAGGCCGTCCCCGCGGCGGCGTGCTGCTTGAGGAATGCCTCCGTAACGGGCTCTTCATCGAGGAGCACGAATACCGTGCGGGCGAATCGATGTTCCGGTGGCATTCCCTCTTCGCGGCGCAGTGCCGGCGCATCCTGCAGCGGCGCGACCCTCTGCTCGCCGAGCGTCTGCACCGCGTGGCGGCGAGGTACTACCAGGACGTCGACGTCGTCGAAGGCGTCGCCCAGGCGCTGCAAGGAAGCGCACCCCGGCAAGCCGTGATTTCCCTCGGCGCCCATTGGCTCGAATTCCTGCTCGGAAACGACGTGCAGACCCTTGAACGGCTGTGCCTGGATCTCCCCGCACCGTGGGGCGAGGATCCGGAGATCCTGATGATCCGTTCGGTCTGCCGTGCCCTTTCCGGCGACGGCACCGCCGCAGCCGAGCTCACCGACCGGGCGCTGTCGCGGACCTTCGCGCTGGACGCAATTCGACGCCGGAGACTGGAGAGTTACCGGGCGCTCTACGAGCCGCTGCCTGCCGACGGCCGCCTGGACCCGCACACCGAGACGGACGACGGCCAGTCGACGACGGACATTTCAGGAGACGGCCGCTCCAGCTCCTTCTCGACAGGACTCTTCCTGCTGGCCCAGGCAGAGTTCCGGCTGCACCGCACCGGCGAACTTGCGACGGCGCTGCTCCAGGCAACGGCGGCCACCGGCAACCCGGAACAGCTGGAAGCCGTGGAAATCTGCGCCCAGGCCGAGCTCGCATTGGCTCACGCCATCGCCGGTAACCTCGTGAGCGCCGACGAACTTGGCACGGCGGCGTTGGAACGGGGAGAGGCCCTGGGTTGGAATTCGCGGCAACGGATGGCTCCGGCCTGGCTGGCCCGGGGCATCGCGTGCTACTGGAATGATGATCTGAAGGCTGCGCGGACCTGCCTTACCAAAGCACAGCGATTGGGCAGCGAGCTGTTACCGACGGGTCCGCTCAGCGCCATCTATCGGGTCCTGGTTGATTGCGCCGCCGGCGACCTGCCCCGCCTGGCCGACTCCGGTGCGGCGCTGGAATCCTTTCACGGGCGGGGACGGTACGCCGTGTCATGGAATGCCCTGGAGACCATCGCGGTGGCGAAAATTGCCGAAGCCAGGGGCGACCGGGACGGAGCTTTGCGGACCGTCCAACCACTGGGTGCCGGGGGGCACGGCGCATTGGCGGATACGCTGCTGGCGGAGTTGCTGCGCCGCGAAGGTGACACCGCCGCTTCGCAACGCTGTGCCGAGTCACTGGCCGAACGCCGCGGCAGCTCATATATTGACACCTGCCTGAGCCTGACCGAGGCGATCATGGCCCATGGAGCCGGCGATGCCGCGGCGGCACACGAGCGGATTGAACATGCTGTCCTCCGTGCCGGGCCTGAAACCGTCCTGCGTCCTTTCGCCGAACGGAGAGAGGAATTGGCGGATCTGCTCGTGGAGCACGCTGTGTGGGGCACAGCGCACGAGTCGTTCATCGCAGCGCTGATGGCACGCGAGGCACAGGGTGAGACCCGCCTTCGGGCGCAGTCCTACTGGAACCTGACCGAGCGCGAACGCGAAGTCCTTTCCTACATGCGCTCCATCATGACCGCTGCTGAAATTGCCGAGGCGTTGTACATTTCCGTGAACACGGTCAAGACCCACGAACGGTCCATTTACCGCAAACTCGGGGCGGTAAGCAGGCGCGACGCGCTCAAGACGGCCGCCAAGCGTGGCATCCTCTGAACCCCGCGGCAGCCTTGATGGTCTTCGCGGTGAGGCACCGGTCCCGGATGGGGTCAGAGGCCCCTAGCCGCCTCAAACCGGCAGTGAAAGTCTGGAACCATGAAAAAAGTTGATCCCTTTGTGATCGTGATCGGATTTGACGGCTCGAAGCAATCACATGAGGCCCTGGCGTGGGGTGTTGAAGAGGCCCGGTACCGCAATGCGGAGCTCCGGGTCCTGACCGTCTGGAACAAGGCGCCAATGGCGTGGTATCCGGCGATGCTGGAAACGGCGGCAGGCGAAATCGTGGCGGAGGACTCACCGGAGCAGCAGGCTGAAGCGCTGGGCGCCGAGGCGGCGAAATCCGCAGTGGGTGTCAATGTCGTGACGCGGTCCATCAAAAACGACTCAGCGGCCTCGGCAATACTTGAGGCCGCACGGGAAGCCGACCTGGTGATCGTCGGCTCCCGCGGCCACGGCGGTTTCGCCGGGCTGCACATCGGGTCGGTCTCCGCCCAGGTGGCCAGCCACTCTCCGTGCCCTGTCCTGGTGATCCGGCCGAAGGCTTCCTGAGCGTCCGGGCCGCTGGCACGGACATCCGGCGGCAGTGCCGCGTGCCTGCTCGGTGGTGAGCACCCGATGCCAGCGAGCCGGGAGGGCTACCGTCGGCGTATGACCGTCCTGGACTGGCTGATGGATTCAGATCCTTCACTTCGGTGGCAGGTGTTGCAGGATCTCAGCAACGCCGCGCCCGAGGCCGTTACCGCAGAGCGCGCGCGGTAGCGACCGAAGGCTGGGGTGCCCGCCTGTTGGCATTGCGGGACGAGGACGGCTGTGTGGGTTACGTGCTGCTAGGGCAGAACCTTGTAAAGGTCGATCACCGTCTCTTCGGGCGGAGCGGCGAAGCCGCCCTCAATACCCGCCTGCATCCGGGGCAGGAGGATCGTGTCCCGGAATTTTTCCCAGCTTTCTTTCGATTCGTGGACTGCCATGACCGTCCAGCCACCCTCGGATGCCCCGCCGGCGTGGAAGATCTGACCCTCGGGCAGGAGCCCCGCGCCCGGATGGACGGCTGCAAGCGACGCCTCTTATTGTTCCTTGGTGCCTCCCGGGAAGAAGTGCACGATTCCGTAGGGCGTGGTGGCCATAACAACTCCTAGGCTGGTGGATTGGACGGGACAAGGCCAGTCCTAGACGCCGCCACCGGGTGTGTCAAGGGCTCGCGGAAGCAGGCGGGGGTCCGGGGACCCGCGTGCCCCGCAGGCTCAACATGATGAGCCTTGATCCCAACGCCGCGGCGGCCTTTCCGCTGGTTGGCAGGGCCGGCGGTTGGCAGGTCCGCGGTCAGCCGTCCGACAGGGTCCGGACGTCCTCGGCCAGGGCAGCCCGGTAGCCAAGGCTTCGTGAGACTGCCCTCGCGGTGGCCATCACCGCCGGAGCCAGGACGTTGGGCGGGGTGGTCCCGTCCGGTACCACGATCGACAGTGCGGCCACCACCGTGCCCTGGGCATCAAAGACGGGCGCCGCCACGGAAACAGTCAGGGACGGCGCGGACCGGCGGATCATGGCAATCCCCGTCCGGTGGACGTCGGACAGGGTGCGCCGCAGCTGGCCCTCCGGCATGGGAGCCACGCCCGGTTCAGTTTCCGCGGGTTCCCTGAGGATCTTTTCCTGGAATGCCGCGTCCGAGCCGGCCATCAGGACCAGGCCGACGGCCGTGGAGCGCAGGGGGAGCCGGCCGCCCACCCGGTAGGCGACTTCCGTGGCCTGCTTGGAGGAAAGCCGTTCGATCAGGACGGCCTGGTCTTTATCCCGCACGGCCAACAACACGTGATGGCGCGTCACCTCGAAGAGATCCTCAAGGTAGGGCAACGCGATTTCGCGGATCCCGTGGCCCCTCGGGGAGAGGGACGCTATTTCCCACAGCCGGACGCCCACAACGTAGCGTCCGTCGTCGAGCCGTTCCAGAGCGCCCCAGGCGACCAGCCGGGCAATGAGGCGCAACGCCGTCGGGGCGGGCATTTGCGCAAAACGGGCCATCTCTGACAGGGTCAGCGCCCGGCGGCGGTCCGTGAAGACGGCGAGCAGGCTCAGGGCCCGGTCTATCACCGGTTCGCCCTGTTTGGGCCGCTTGCCGCGCGCGGGAGCGGGGGTTCCGGGCCCGGCGCTGTCCGGATCCCTTTCCTGGGCTGCTGTCATTTCAAACCGTTCCTAGTTCGTCGCCAGTGACCCCCACCACAGTAGTGTTTCGCCCAATGAAACTCCTAGCCGGTACTCCATGGCTGCGGCACTGTTGGGGTGGGGCGTCGACTGCGCCGGCGCTGGTTCAAACGGACGCAGTCACCCTCGTCCCGGCAAGGCTGCCGAGGAACTTGGCACTCTCCTTCGGGGTCCGTTCCTGCGTGGCCCGGTCCACCGCGATGAGTCCAAACTTCGGACCGTAGCCAAAGATCCACTCGAAGTTGTCGAAGGCTGTCCAGGCGATGTAGCCGCGGACATCGATGCCGTCGGCCAGGCAGGACGCCACGCCGGCGACCGCCGTGCGGAGGTAGGCCAGTCGCTGAGAGTCGTCGTCGGTCGCCAGGCCGTTCTCCGTGACGATGACAGGGATGCCGGCGACGCTGGCTGCCTCCCGAATGGTCGCTTCGAGGGCCTCGGGGTAAATTTCCTCGCCCATCTGGTTCGTCGCGGCTCCCTCGGGGGCCAGCATCACCCCGTCCGGACCGAAGACCGTCCGGCCGTACGTCTGGATCCCCACGAAGTCGTCGTCGCGGGACGCCACGAGGAAGCGTTCGTTGACCTCTCGACGGATCCTGTCCGCCCGGTCCTGGCCGCCTTCGGCTGCCTGGATGTCGGTGTTGGCCAGGGTCCACCCGACCGGGAGCTCCGGCCGGATCGCCTTGATGGCAGCCCGGCCCTGCCGGTGTGCAGCAAGCTTGATGTCGAAGCCAGCCTCGGAGACCGTGAACTGGAAGGGTGCCACGCGGCTTGCGTCGATCCCGAGCCGGTCTGCCGCGGCCGCCCATAGCGGCACCTCTGCCCTGCGTTCGGGGGCCTCGCCGCCCAGGCCAAGTTCCTTGAGGAGCCACGGGAGGTTGGGCTCGTTGAGGGTGCAGGCGACGCCGATGAGATCGCCGAGGTGCCTCATGGCCCGGTCGCAGTAGCGGGCGAACCGTTCGGGGGTCTGCGGGTCCTCCCAGCCGCCGGCCGCCAGGAGCCACCTGGGTGACGTGAAGTGATGGAAGGTGACTACCGGGATGAGCTCGTGCTCATGGCAGGCCTCCAGCACGCGGCGGTAATGGTTGAGTTCCGCCACCGAGAAGTAGCCTTCCTCGGGCTCGATGCGGGCCCACTCCAAGGAGAAGCGGTAACTCGTGAACCCCAGGCCGGCGATCAGGGCAATGTCCTCGCGGTACCGGTGGTAGTGGTCGACGGCGTCCCCGGACGGTTCGGCGAAGATCGTTCCGGGGAGCCTCTCCAGGAACCAGCAGTCACTGTTGACATTGTTTCCCTCGACCTGGTGGGCTGCCGTGGCGAGGCCCCACAGGAAATCGTGCGGGAAGGCAAAAGAGTCGGTCATCTGGTTCCTTTCGATCTGAGCGCCAAGCGACTGTGCATGGGCTGACTGTCCATCCTCCGCGGTCAATGCCAGGGGAGGGCGGCCGTTTTCATTGGTTGAAAGACTCATCGCTGGTCCCGCGGACATTGCGCGTCCATTCGAGACCCGTCCGGAGTGACCCTCACCACAATACTTTTCCAATCAATGACATTCTCGTGTTTCCGTTTGAGGCGTCGCCGTGATCCTTGAGTGAGCCGGTCGCCGAGACCCATCTGACGAGAGGGGCACCGGCGCAACGGCCCGGAAGCTGGTCACGGACGATCGGTATACAGGCCGCCAGGCTCCCCACGGATGTTGACCCCCGTTTGCTGAGAAAGAATGCGAAGGCGCACTACATGAAACTTCTGAACTCCACCGCACGACGGAGCGCGGCCGTTCTGGCCGGGGCGCTTCTCATGAGTTCGCTCACCGCCTGTGGCGGCGGGACCCAGGCGGCAACCGCCGTCAACAAAGACACATTGACCATCGCCGTCGACAGCGACAGCGCTTCCTTCGGCTTCGATCCGCTGCGTGTCGCCGACGCGCAGCGGCAGTTTTTTGAAGGCCTCTACGAAAACCTCATGACCCTGCAACCGGACGGTTCCGTTGGACCGGGCTTGGCCAAGGAGTTCAGCTACAGCGCGGACAACACGGTCCTTACGCTGACCCTCAAGGAAGGCGTCATCTTCACGGACGGCGCTACCCTGGATGCGGCTCTGGTGAAGGCAAACCTGGACCGCCGCAGCGACCCCGCACTCAGTGCCTACTCCGCAATCGCCAAGGGCGGAGCCCAGGAAATCACTTCGGTGAGTGTTGTCAGTCCCACGCAGGTGGCCATCAAGTTCGCTAAGCCGCAGCCAGGGTTCGAAAAGAACCTCGCCTCCACCATGGGCATGGTTGTCGGCAAGAGCGGTGTTGCCGATACGGCCAGCCTCGGCAAAACCCCGGACGGCTCCGGTCCCTACACGCTCGACCCCTCCACGGTTAAGGGCAACAAGTACGTCATGGTGAAGAACGACAAGAACGCCGACGCCGCAGACTACGCCTACAAGAAGATCACCTTCAGCGTCATCCAAGATCCTCAGGCGCGCGCCAACGCTCTCGTCTCCGGCCAGGCCGACGTCGCCATGCTCACTTCCCCCACAGTGGACTTCGCAAAGTCCAAGGGCCTCGGCGTGTCCCAGATCGGTGGAACGCTGCACACCATGGTTTCCTTCGACAAGACCGGAAAGACCGCTCCCGCCTTTGCCAGCGAGAAAGTCCGTCAGGCGTTCCAGTTCGCCATCAACCGCCAGTCACTGGTGGACGCACTGCACAAGGGTGACATCGCGGCCTGGAATGCACTTCCCAAGGATTCCGCGGGCTTCACCCATGAGCTGAACACCAAGTTCGCCTACGACCCGGCGAAGGCCAAGAGCCTGCTGGCCGAGGCCGGCTACGGCAACGGCTTCGAGTTCACCATTGTTGGCAGCGCTGAAACCCAGACGGACCTGCAGGCCGTCCAGAAGGATCTGGCCGCCGTCGGAATCAAGATGAACATTAAGATGGCGTCCTCCACCGATGAAGCCTTCGCGGCAGTCGCGACCACGCCCCTCGGCTACGCCGCACTCGGCTGGGACAACCCGGTGGGGCTGATGTACGGGGTGGTCCTGAACGGTTTCACCAATGTGCAGAAGGCCTCCGATGAGCAGCTGACTGCGGCTACGGGCGAAGCCGCGGCCGCGAAGGACGACGCCGCCAAGAAGACCGCCCTCACCAAGCTCAACACCCGCCTGGTGGAATCCGGCTGGATGATCCCGCTCTATGAGTCACTCACCAACCAGGGTTACAACACCAAGAAGGTTCAGCAGGTGAAGTTCGCAGGTTCGAACGCCTACCCGCTTCTCTCGTCCTACGCACCGGCTAGCTGATCACCGAACCTGCCGGACGGCCACCCCGACTCTGGAACGGGCAGCCGTCCGGCAGGTCCTGACCGATGGAGGTCACCATGGCACTATTCATCACCAAGCGTCTGCTGATGGCGCTGGCCACCGTGCTTGTGGTCGCGGTACTGGCATTCCTGCTGGTGCACGCGATGCCCGGCAGCCCCGGCGCTGTGTCGCTCGGCGCCGGTGCCTCCCAAGAAGCGATTGACGAGGTCAACGGGCGGCTCGGCTGGAACGATCCTCTCCTCGCCCAGTTCTTCCGCTGGCTCGGCGACGCCGTCCAGGGCAACCTCGGCACGTCCCTGATCGATGGCCGCTCGGTTAGCCCGGACCTGGGCAACAGGCTTCCGGTGACGGCATCACTCGCGGCTGGCGCCACCGTCCTGAGCGCGATCCTCGGGATCGGCCTGGGCGTGAGCGCGGCGGTCCGCGGTGGCCTGGTGGACCGGATCGTGGGCGGGATCTGCGGCCTGGCCGTGGCCCTGCCTGCCTTCTGGATCGGCATCATCTTTGTGTACCTGTTCGCCGTGCAGTCCTCGGTCTTTCCCGCCACCGGCTACGTGCCGTTCGAGGTCTCACCGCAGGACTGGGGCATGTCCCTGGCCCTTCCTGTCATCACGCTTGCCGTAGGCGGCGCGGCCTTCATCGCCCGCCAGACCAGGGCCTCGATGCTTGAGGCGTTGCAGCAGGAGCACATCCGGACGCTGCGTGCCACGGCCACACCGACCTGGAAAATCCTCTACATCCACGCCCTGCGCTACGCCAGCCTCCCCATCGTGGCCGGCATCGCGCTGCAGTTCATCGGCCTGTTCGGCGGCTCCGTCATCGCGGAGCAGCTCTTCGCCATGCCCGGCCTGGGCCAGGCCGTCCAGACCTCCGTCAGCACCCACGACGCTCCCGCCGTCCAGGGCGTGGTGGTCATCGCCACCGTCGTGGTGGTGGCCGTGAATCTCGTGCTGGAACTCGCCACCAAGTTCCTCGACCCGAAGTTGCGTGCCTCATGATCCCCAACGTCGCCCCCGCTCCTGCCGACAGTGCGCCAGCCACGGCTGCCGCAGCTGTGCAGCCCAAGTCCGGCCAGCGGGCCGCCTTCAGCAAAATTTCCGCAAGCCGGCTCTTCGCCTCGCCCGGCGGCGTGGCCGGCGTCGTATGGCTGGCAGCCCTGGTGGTTGCCTCGCTGACTGCCCAGTGGTGGCTACCCTACAAAACGGAGGACCAGGACTTCACCGCTGTCCTGTCCGGTCCCACCGCCGCGCACTGGCTCGGCACCGACGAACTCGGCCGGGACCTCCTCAGCCGCATCTTCGCTGCCGCCGCAGGCACCCTGGGAACCTCACTGATCACGGTGATTGTCGGCGTCGTGCTCGGAACCGCCCTGGCCATGGTGGCCGCCGGCAGAGGCCAGACGGAAGGAGGGATCAGCCGCGTCACCGAGGTCATGATGTCGCTGCCCGGCACCGTCATCATCCTGGCAGTTATCGGTGCCGTGGGAACCAACATCCCGCTGATCATGGCCATCTTGGGCGTCCTCATTTCCGCCGGCATCTACCGCGTCATGCTGGGCCAGGCCAAGTCGCTCCAGTCCCAGCTGTACGTGGACGCGGCCAAGGTGGACGGCGTCAGCACCCTGGGGATCAGCCTCCGCCACGTTTTGCCCGGACTGACCAACACCATCGTGGTCCAGTCCGCCCTCATCTTCGCTGTCGGCATGCTGATCCAGGCCGGCCTGGCGTTCATCGGCTTCGGCCCGCCCATCCCGCAACCCAGCTGGGGCGGCATGATCCAGGGCGCTTCCCAGCACGTCTACGATGCCCCGTGGCTGATGGTTCCCACCGGTGCGGTCCTTGCCCTGACCGTCCTGGCCGCCAACGCGATCGGCAACGCCCTGGGGAAGGCGCCGAACACTGGCGTCTCGCACCTGCCGTCGGCAGCGGCGCGCCGCCAGCGTTCTGTTGCAGCGGGCGCCGCGGCCTCGGTGGCCGAGGCGGGAGCCATCCCGGCCAAAGGCCACCTGAGCGTCCGCGGACTCTCTGCAGGGGTCGACGGCGGGACTCCGCTGGTCACGGACGTCTCGTTCGACGTCGGGCCGGGAACCGTGTTGGGCCTGGTGGGGGAATCCGGCTGCGGCAAGACCATGACCGCGCTGTCGCTGCTGGGCCTGCTGCCCGCCGGGGTCTCCGCCACCGGCGGCCAGATCCTGTGGAATGGCAAGAACCTGGCCGCCGCCACGGAGCGCGAGATGGAAGGCATCCGCGGCCGGGACATCGCCCTGATCTCGCAGGAACCCATGCGGGCCCTGGATCCCATGTTCACCGTGGGCTACCAGCTCACCGCGGCCATCCGCCGGCTGCGGAAGGTGGGCAAGGCCGAGGCACATGCCGAAGCCCTCAGCTTGCTCGAAAAGGTGGGCATTGTGGACGCCAAACGCATCCTCAAGACCTACCCGCACCAGATCAGCGGCGGCATGGCCCAGCGCGTCGCCATCGCCCTGGCACTGTCCGGCCGGCCCAGGCTGCTGGTGGCCGACGAACCCACCACAGCGCTGGACGTCACCGTGCAAGCCGAAATCCTCTCGCTGCTGCGCTCCCTGGTGAAGGACACCGGGATGTCCGTGGTGATGGTCACCCACGACCTCGGCGTCGTGGCGGACATCTGCGACAACGTCGCCGTGATGTACGCCGGCCAGGTGGTGGAAAGCGGCCGGACCGCCAATATTCTCGACAACCCCCGCCACCCTTACACCTTGGCGCTTCTGGCCGCCGACCCGCACGCCAACACCGCGGCGGACATGCCTGAACGGCTGGCCACCATCAGCGGCCAGGTTCCGCAGCCAAAGGACTGGCCCACGGGCTGCCGCTTCATGGCGCGCTGCCAGTTCGCCGGCTCCGCGTGCGCCGCCCCGGTGCCGCTGCTGCCTTCCGGCTCCGAAGACGGACTGGTCCGCTGCGTCAAGGCGGACGAACTGGCGGTGGAGGGCCTGGAATGGCTTGCCACCGAAGTGCCCACTCACCGAGTACTGAAAATCGTCGAAAAGGACCTGGCATGAGCATCGAGACGGCAGAACGGCAGGACACGGCGCCAGTTAGGCCGGAGCAGCCCATGCTGGAGGTCAAGGACCTGCTGGTCCGGTACGGCCGCGGCCGGAAAGCTGCAGCAGCCCCGGCAGCGGTGGACGGCGTCAGCTTCTCCATCCGTCCCGGCGAGACCGTAGGCCTGGTGGGGGAATCCGGCTCCGGAAAATCCACCATCGGCAAGGCGATCCTTGGCCTCCAGAAGAGCGCCGGCGGCACCATCAGCTACCAGGGCAAGGACATCACCCATGCCGGTGCTGCAGAGCGCCGCGCCCTCGGCGGTGAACTGCGGGCGGTCTTCCAGGACCCCAACTCCTCGCTGAACCCGCGCCAGAGCATCGGTGCTTCGCTGGCGGAGCCGCTGCGGATCCGCGGGGTTACGGCCGCAGTGGCGCGCGAAAAAGCCGAAGCCATGCTCGAACGCGTGGGGCTGCCCCGTGAGGCCGTGGACCGCTACCCCAGCCAGTTCTCCGGCGGCCAGCGCCAGCGGATCGCCGTCGCCCATGCCCTGATCTGCGAACCGAAGCTCGTGGTGTGCGATGAGGCGGTCAGTGCCCTGGATCTCTCCACCCAGGCCCAGGTGCTCAACCTCCTGGCCGACCTCCGCGACGAGCTTGGCCTGAGCTACCTGTTCATCGCCCACGACATCTCGGTGGTCCAGTTCCTGGCGCAGCGCGTTGTCGTCCTCTACCGCGGCCAGGTGATGGAAAGCGGGCCGGCGGCAGCCGTCACGGAGTCGCCCAAGCATCCGTTCACCCAGGCCCTCGTGGCTGCTTCGCCCGTGCCGAGGCCCGCGGAACAGGCCGAGCGGAGGATGCTGCGCGAATCCCTTGGCGTCCGCACGGCCGCTGCAGTGGCGGGGTCGCCGGGAGGCTGTCCCTTCAGCCAGCGGTGCCCGCTCGCCACCGAACTCTGCACCGCCGAGCGTCCGGCCCTTCGGCGGGTGGGCGCCGCCGACGTCGCCTGCCACTACGCCTGACCCCGCGCAGCCCAGCGTCAGGTCCGCCTCAAACAAGTTGAGCCCAACTTCAGGGAGCTTCCCCGCATGAACCACCCCACGCACCTTCGGACGGACCACCTCAGCGAATCCTTCGGGATCACCAATACGCTGCCTGGATTCAGCTGGACGCCGCCGCAGGGCACGGTCCGGCAGGTTGCCTACCAGCTGGCAGCCAGCAATGGCTGGGACACCGGCCGGGTGGACGGCGGCACGCACGGCTTCGTGCCGTACGGCGGCCCCGCCCTCGGCTCCCGGGACCGCTTCGACTGGACGGTCCGGACCTGGAACGTGGCCTCTGACGGCACCGAAGTTCTGTCCGCCTGGTCCGAGCCGATGGCCGTGGAACTGGGCCTGCTGCACCCGGAGGATTGGACCGCGCAGTGGATCGGCCCCGACGAACCGGCGGTTCCGGAACCGGGGGAGCGTCCCGGACATGCTCTGTCAAAAACCTTCACGCTGGACGCAGCCCCCGCAAAGTCGCGCGCCTACGCCACAGCCCACGGCATCTACGAGCTCTTCATCAACGGCGTGCGGGTGGGGGACCAACAGCTCACACCGGGCTCGACGAGTTACCACAGCACGCTCCAGGTCCAGGCCTTTGATATCGCCCGCATGCTCCGGCCCGGTACCAACACCATCCGGGCCGTCCTCACCGACGGCTGGTACCGCGGCACGTTCGGGTACACACGCGACGCCGACATGTACGGACCGCAGACGGCCTTCCTGGCTCAGCTGGAGCTGGAGTCCGGCGGACAACGGACAGTCGTCGGCACCGACGGCTCGTGGGACGTTTCCGCGACGGAGATCGTCAGCGCCGATCTCATGGCCGGCCAGCGAGTAGATTTCCGCCGCGGCCACGGGGCAACCGGGCACGCAGTCCTCCGCGACGGCAGCTTCACCACCCTCACCGGCCCCGTGGCGCCCCCCACGCGCATCGTGGAAGAACTCAGCCCGGTATCCATCACGCGACTGGCCAACGGCAACCAGATCGTGGACCTGGGCCAGAACATCAACGGCTGGATCCGCCTGAGCCGGCTTGGCGCCCCAGGGAAGACTGTCACGATGGTGTACGGCGAAGCCCTGGGCGCTGACGGCGACGTCACCCAGGAACACCTCCGTCCCCACGATTTCCGCAATCCGGGGCAGTTCCTCGGCGCCGGACAGGTGGATTCCGTGGTGGCATCTGGCGCCCCGGGCGAGGTCTTCGAGCCGCGCCACACCACCCACGGCTTCCAGTACGTCGCCGTGCAGGGCCTGGACGCAGACCTGGAACCGGCGGACATCGTGGGCTGCATGGTCCAGACCCAGCTGGAACGCCTGGGGACTTTCAACTGCAGCGACGACCGGCTCAACAAGCTGCACGACATTGTGGAGTGGAGCTTCCGCGGCAACGCCTGTGAAGTTCCCACCGACTGCCCGCAGCGGGAAAAGGCAGGCTGGACCGGCGACTGGCAGCTGTTTGTACCCACCGCCGCCTACCTCTTCGACGTGGCAGGTTTTACGGCGAAGTGGCTCAGGGACGTGAGGACCGATCAGTGGGACAACGGAGTGGTGGTCAACATCTCTCCCTCGCCGGGACCGGAGGTAACCAGTGCCGAATTCATGGCCTTTACGAATGGGTCCTCAGGGTGGGGGGATGCGGTGGTCATGGTGCCTTGGGAGATCCATCTCGCCACCGGTGACACCGGCATCCTGGAACAGAACTGGGAGGCGATGGAACGCTGGCTCGGCTTCATCCGCAGCGCCGCGGAGGGCAACCGGCACCCGGCCAGGGCAGAGGCCCACGCCATGCCGGCCCCGCATGAGCAGTATCTCTGGGACACCGGCTTCCATTTCGGGGAATGGATGGAACCGGGTGGCCCGGCGCCGGACCTATTCGCCTCTCGGTCTGCCGACAACGGCATCGTGGCCACCGCCTACTACCGGCACTCCTCCGCCATCATGGCCAGGATTGCCGCCGTCCTGGGCAAGGGGGACAAATCCCGGGAACTTGGGGAGCTCTCCGGTAACGTCCGCCGCGCGTGGCAGCGGGAATACCTGCGGGCCGACGGAACAGTGGACGGTGGCACGCAGGCCAACTGCGTGCGCGCGCTGGCCTTTGACCTGGTTCCGGACGGCGGCCGGCCGGCGGTGGTCAAGCAGTTGGTCACGCTCGTTCGCGACGCCGGCACGCACCTGGGCACCGGCTTCCTGGCCACCCCCTACCTGCTGCCTGTGCTCGCCGATAACGGACAGCCGGACCTCGCCTATGAACTGCTCATGCAGGACTCCGAACCCTCCTGGCTGGTGATGGTGGACCGCGGTGCCACCACCATGTGGGAAGCCTGGGACGGAAGAGGCGCGGACGGAACAACGCGCCAGTCGCTGAACCACTACAGCAAGGGCGCCGTGATCTCGTTCCTGCACCGCTACACCGCCGGCCTGCGCCAGGCACCCGGGAACGCGGCCTACAAACGGATCATCATCGAGCCCCGCCCCGGCGCCGGGATCACCTCCGCGGCCACGTCGCACCGGGGCCCGCAGGGCTCCATCGAGGTCAGCTGGGCAATTGACGACGGCGAGATCACCCTCATTGCGACCGTCCCGCCCGGCACCACAGCGGAAGTCCGCCTCACCGGCCGGCCGAACGCCGTCGTCGGGCCCGGAACCCATACCTTCACCGCCCCTGCCGGCGGCAATGACCACCAGCCCCAACTTGCAAGGAGTGCATCATGACCCCGGACGCCGCCACAGCCACGGAAACCACCCCCATCGAAACAGGTCAGGCGGCACCGGCCGGGCTGCCGGCCCCGGCCTTCCCGGCGTTCCTGCCCCCGGGCGCGGCCGAAGTCGTGTCGGAAAACTCTGCCGTCCACCGCGAAGTCAGCTACGCGATCGCTATCGGCTTCCGCCGGCTCGCCATGGATATCTGGCTGCCCCGCGACGCTGCCGGGACGCCGGTGCCGCTGGTTGTCTGGATCCATGGCGGCGCGTTCCAGCTGGGAGACCGCCGCGAGCTGCCGCCTACCTTCGCCCCGGACTCAGTGTTCCGCCTGCTGAACGAAGCCGGCATCGCGTGCGCCACCGTGGACTACCGCCATGCCCTGGAGGCGCCGTTCCCGGCGCAGCTGCACGACCTCAAGGCCGCCGTCCGGTACCTCCGCGAACACGCAGACATGTTGGGGATCGACGCCGGACGGATCGGCGCGTGGGGCGAGTCGGCCGGCGGGCATCTTGCCGCCCTGCTGGGACTGACCGGCGCCAGGAAGGACCTCGAGGGTGGCCTCGGAGTCCAAGGGCACTCCAGCGCCGTGAGCGCCGTAGTCGACTTCTACGGGGTGTCTTCGCTGCCGGACATGCCGGCCATGAACATTCCCCAGGGCATGATGACCGGGCCGTTGAGCGCGGCGGTGCCGGACGGCATGACCCTCGAGCCCGGCTCCATGCTGGTGGGCGGCACCGCCGACGCCGCCCTGCTGGCCTCAGCGAGTCCGCTGGGCTACGTCACCGCGGACGCGCCGTCGTTCCTGCTGGTCCACGGCGACAGCGACGGCCTGGTTCCGCTCTCCCAAAGCGAACTGCTCGCCGCCGCGCTCGTTGACGCGAACGTCCGCAACGAACTCATCACCATCCGGGGCGGTGACCACTGCTTTTTCGGCGCCGAAGGCCAGCTGGACCGGATCCTCGGCTCAGCGGTGGCATATTTCGCCCACGAGCTTTAGCGACAAGCTCAATTTCCGGCGGTAGCATTCCGCTATGGCTATCGCACGCTTCCCAGGTCTCGTCATTGATTGCCCCGATGCCGGGGCCCTCGCGGGCTTTTACGGCGCCCTGCTGGGCTGGCAGGTGAAGGTCGACGGTGACTGGGCCGAAATCCGCCCTGACGACGGCAGCAACTGCATTTCGTTCCAGCAGGTGGACGGCTACTGTGCCCCGGAATGGCCTGGCCAGGAAGTGCCACAGCAAATGCACCTGGACCTGATGGTGCAGGACCTGGATGAGGGCGAGAAGGTGGCCGTCGAGCTAGGGGCCACCAAGGCCGACTCGCAGCCGGGCACGAGCTTCCGGGTATTCCTCGACACGGCCAGCCACCCCTTTTGCCTCTGCGTGGACTAAACAACTCGCCACGCCCGGCGGCGGCGGCAGCCGGGCAGCCCAACAAGCCGCTCCATGCACAGGGTTTCCAGTCAATGAAACTTCGCTAGCGGGCGCATTGCCGTTCCCGGGACGCTGGGGAGAGCCCTAGAGCTTCCTCCAACTGATGAATCGAGCCGACGTTGACTCCCAACATCCTGCGTTTCCCGTCCCAGGACCACGCCCGCGCGGGGACCGCCGTTCCCTCCGCCGTCCGATTCGAACACCACGAGGAGCCCTTCGGTATCGGCGAAGACCGGCCCAGGCTCTCCTGGCAGGTCACCACCGACCGGACCGGCTGGGTCCAGGCCGCCTACGAACTCCAGCTCGGCCCCGATGAGGCCAGCCTGACAAGCTACGGCCGCACCGAGACCAGGGAGCAGCTCCTGCAGCCCTGGCCCGCACCGCCGCTGGAGAGCCGCCAGCGCGTCGCCGTCCGCGTCCGTGTCTGGGGCAACGGCGGCGGCGCGCCCTCCGAATGGAGCCCCGTTGCCTACGTAGAGGCGGGATTATTGAACGCGTCCGATTGGCAGGCAGCCATGATCCGCCCGGCCTGGGACGAGGCAAGCGACGCCAACGAGCCGGCTGCGCGCCTGAGCCGGACGTTCGAAGTGGCCGGGCCCGTGGCGTCCGCCCGGCTCTACGCCAGCGCCCACGGCGTCTACGTGGCGCACATCAACGGCCGCCGCGTGGGCCGGGACATCCTGACCCCGGGCTGGACCAGCTACCACCACCGCCTGCGCTACCAGAGCTACGACGTCACTGAGTATCTCCGGCCAGGCACTAACGTGATCGGCCTTGAGTTCGCGGATGGCTGGTGGCGCGGCAATCTGGGCTTCCAGGGGAAGCGCAACACGTACGGCAACCGCACCGCCGTGATCGCCCAGCTGGAAATGACCGACGCCGGCGGGGCAGTTTGCGTGATTGGCTCGGATGCGTCGTGGCTGGCGGGGCGGGGGCCGGTGCTGTCGGCAGACCTGTACGATGGCGAAATTTTTGATGCGCGGCTCCGGAGCCGTGGCTGGGCTGAGATCGGAGCGGAAACCGGTGCGGGTACCGACTCGCTGCAGCCCGCCGTCGTAGTTGGCGGCTTCGATCCTGCAGTCCTGGTCGCACCCGACGGCCCGCCCGTCCGGGCCACCGACGAGCTGCCGGTCAAAGCTGTGCTGGGAACGCCGTCCGGAAAGACCATTCTGGACTTTGGCCAGAATCTGGTGGGCCGGGTGCGTTTCAATGTGAGCGGTGCGGCCGGCACCGAGGTGGTGCTGCGGCACGCCGAGGTTCTGGAGCACGGCGAACTCGGCGTCAGGCCGCTGCGCGTCGCCAAGCAGACCGACAGCTACATCCTGCGCGGCGGCGGGGACGAGCAGTGGGAGCCGGAGTTCACCATCCACGGATTCCGCTACGTGGAGGTGAGCGGCTGGCCAGGTGTTGTGGATCCGGACGCGTTCACCGCCGTCGTGATCCACTCGGACCTGCGGCGAACGGGCACGTTCGAATGCTCCGATCCGATGCTGAACCAGCTCCACTCGAACGTGGTGTGGGGGATGCGGGGGAACTTTGTCGACGTGCCCACGGACTGCCCGCAGCGCAACGAGCGCCTCGGCTGGACCGGCGACTTCCAGATCTTCGCCGCCACCGCGTCCTTCCTGTACCGGATCCCCGGCTTCACCACGTCCTGGCTCAAGGACCTCGCCGCAGAGCAGGGGACTGACGGGCCGCCGCCGCTGGTGGTCCCGGAAGTGGTGGCCGAAAAGCCGCCATTCCCGGACCGCCCGGTGATGGCCGCGTGGGGTGATGCAGCCGTGCTTGTTCCCTGGGTGCTGTACCAGTGGACGGGGGACCTCGAGTACCTCCGCCGGCAGCTGCCGGGAATGATCGCCTGGCTGGAAGCCGTGGCCCAGGCCGCCGGCCCGGAGCTGCGCTTTGAGCACGGCTTCCAGTTCGGCGACTGGCTGGACCCGGCCGCACCGCCGGACTCGCCCGGCGACGCCCGCACCCCCTGGCAGCTCGTGGCGCAGGCCTACCTGGCATACTCGGGGTCGGTGGCGGGCGAGGCTGCCGGACTGCTGGGCCACGACACGGAATCGGAACGGTTGCGCGAGCTGTCCGCCCGGTCCCGGGCGGTGTTCCGGGAACGCTACCTTGATGACGACGGCCGGCTCCGGCCATCCACGCAGACGGCCTACGCGGTGGCACTGCGCTTCGGACTCCTCGAACCGGCCGAACACCCTGCCGCGGCCGCCCGGTTGGCCGACATCGTGGAAGCCGACGGCTACCGCATCGCCACCGGGTTCGTGGGAACTCCGCTGGTCTGCGACGCGCTCAGCGATGAAGGCCACACGACGGCGGCATACCGCCTGCTCCTCCAGACCGAGTGCCCGTCCTGGCTCTACCCCGTGACAATGGGCGCCACCACCATTTGGGAACGCTGGGACTCCATGCTCCCTGACGGCAGCATCAATGAGGGCGAAATGACTTCTTTCAACCATTACGCCCTGGGTGCCGTGGCCGATTGGATGCACCGCACTGTGGCCGGCCTGGCACCAGCTGAACCCGGGTACCGGAAACTCGCCATCCGGCCTAGGCCCGGCGGGGGGCTGGCGTGGGCCGCTGCCCGGCACGAGACCCCTTACGGCGAGGCTGTGGTCCGGTGGGAGCTGGACGGCGACGTGTTCTTGCTGTCCGTGTCGGTCCCGGCCGGCTGCACCGCCGCGGTGTACCTGCCCGACGGCGGGACCACCGGCGTCGAGGTCGGTTCCGGGACGCATTCGTTCAGCTGTGCAGTTCCTGAAGCCGCAACCGAGGGCGCCCGCGAGCCGGTGTTTCAGCCATGAGCCTGGATGTGGAGCTGGCCGGCCTCATGCACCACGTGGCTGAAGCCGGCTCCTTCGCCGATCTCCTCGCCGATCCTGCCGGGATGCAGCGGCTGGCGGCGTTCAGCGGCGCGGATCTGCCCTACACGGCCCCTGCCGTACCGATCCGCTCGGTGGAGGCGCCGGGGCCCAACGGACCCGTGCCCGTCCGGATCTACGGCCCCGGCATCCTTCGGCTGGACGGTGACCGGGGTTCCGCGGCGGGGAATGCGTCCGGGGCCGCCCTGCCCGGCCTGGTGTGGCTGCATGGCGGCGGGTTCGCCGGAGGGACGCTGGACATGCGGGAGTCCGACCAGGTCGCCCGGGAACTAGCTGACCGGACCGGCGGCCTGGTGTTCTCCGTCGACTACCGGCTGGCCGGCGACGGCGTCCACTTCCCGGTCCCGCACGAAGACGCGCTCGCGGCGTGGATCTGGGCGGCAGCCCACGCCGAGGGCCTTGGCGTGGCCCCGGGAAACCTGTGCCTTGGCGGGGCCAGCGCCGGCGGGAACCTCGCCGTCGGCGCCGCCATGTATCTCAAGGACGCCGGACTCGCACTGCCCGCCAAGCTGCTGCTGGCGTACCCGTTCCTGCACGCCGCGCTTCCCCCTCTGAAGCCGGCCGCGGTGTCCGACGGCAGGGTGCTTTCCAGCCTGCCGCGGATCCTGCGCTTCACCGAGGACGACTGCCAGGCAATGGTGGAGAACTACATCGGCGGCCCCGCCGGGATGGCGTCCTCGTATGCCCTGCCCGGCCGTGCCGATCCTTCGGGGCTCCCCCCGGTGGCGGTCATCGCCTGCGAATACGATGACCTGCGTCCGTCGGCTGAGCTCTTCCGGGAATCGCTCCGCGCGGCCGGCGTCGAGGTGTCCTTCCGGCTGGAAGCGGGGGCGACGCACGGGTACCTCAACCACTCGGCGGCGCTGGGGATCGTGCAGCAGGGGCTGGCATTCCTTGCGGCGGAACTGGCCTCGGCAAAGCCCTTTCAATGATTGAAATCCGCGGTTTGCGCCGGTCCGGTGATCCGACAGTCTTAGGGGAGACGCCGGGCATCACGGAACCGGTGCACAAGCCAAGCGGCGCAGGAAAACGGATGGAGTCGACGATGACGGAAGGTCGCGTGCTGAGCGGCATCGAATTCGCCCGCGCGGGTGACGACGGTTCCCGCCCGCTGCTGCTGGACCTCTACCTTCCCGGTCCTGAGGGCGGGGCGGCTCCCCGGCCGGCGGTGGTCCATTTCCACGGGGGCGGCTGGCGCATGGGGGAGCGGTCTTCCCTGGGCCCGGTCCTGGACGGATTCGGCAACAGCGCCTTCCAAACGTTCACTGACACAGGATTCGTGGTGGCATCGGCGGACTACCGGCTTAGCCAAGAGGCGCATTTCCCGGCCCAGCTGCACGACGCGAAAGCCGCCGTCCGCTGGCTGCGGAACCATGCCGCCGACTACAACGTGGACCCGGAGCGGATCTACGCGTGGGGCGACTCCGCGGGCGGCCATCTCGCCAGCCTGGTGGGTCTCACCACCAATGCCGACGGCGTCAATGCCGGCGATGCCGTCGCCGCGGTGGCAGCCTGGTACCCGCCCACGGACCTGGGCGGGATGGCCGAACAGAGCCTGCCGGGCGCCGTTGCCAGGGCCGACGATCCCGGATCCAGGGAGGAACTCCTTGTCGGTGCCGTGCTGGCCGACGAGCCGGCGAAGGCGTCTGCGGCGAGCCCCATCAGCTACGCCAGCCGGACGGCACCGCCGTTCTTCCTGGCCCACGGAACCGCCGACCGCTTCGTTCCGCCCGCCCAGTCAGCCTCGCTGGCTGCCGCGCTGGAAGGTGCCGGCGCCGCCGTCGAACTTCTCCTGATTGAGGAAGCGGACCACATGTGGATCCTCCCGGACCACAGCCAGGCCGCGGCCGAAAAGGCGATGGCAGCAACCGTCTCCTTCTTCCTACGGCAATCCCGGCCCCCGGACGCCCAGGCCACCTGACCGGCCACCTGACCGGCCACTTCACAACCGCACTCCAGTAGTCGGCCCCCAACACATCTACGCAGGTTCTCCAACTGCGGGGCCTCTAACTGCCGCGCCCACCTACCAAACCCCGCTCTCCGGGCGGCACCAGAAAGGCCCCACTAAATGCAGTACATAGGAATCAATCACGACGGCGGCGCATGGGCGGCGGCCCTTCTCGGCTCAAGGGTGGTTTCGCTGGCCCCCGTTGCGGATTTCTGGGCCGATGCCGCCGGTTGGCAGGAGAAAGCGCACTCCCTTTTAGCCGACTCTCGCAACGTTGACGCCGTGGACCGCGGCGACGTCACCGAGGTGCCGCTCGTGCCCGCGTCGGCGCGGGTGATCTGCGTCGGCCTGAACTACAAGGCCCACGCCGCGGAAGGCAGCTACAAGGACCAGGATCTGCCTCCCCACCCCACGCTGTTCGGCCGGTGGACCGCGTCCCTGTCGGTCGGCAACGTCCCCGCGCCGGTGCCCGCCGGCGAGGCCGGACTGGACTGGGAAGGCGAAGTCGCCGCCTACGTGGGCCGGCGGGTCGAATCCGCGGACGAGGCCACCGCCGCGGAAGCCGTCTTCGGCTACTCCACCTTCAACGACCTCACCGCGCGGCGGGCCCAAAAGCTCACCGCCCAATGGACCCTGGGCAAGAACGGCGACTTCAGCGGCCCCCTCGGCCCGCTGGTCAGCCGCGACGAGGCCGGGGACCTTCGCGAGGGATTGCAGGTCCGGACCCGGGTCAACGGCACCGAGGTCCAGAACGGCAACACCCGGGACATGATCTTCTCCGTCCCGGCCATCATCGCCCTGATCAGCCAGACGATGACCCTGCATCCCGGTGACGTCATCGCCACGGGAACCCCGGAAGGGGTCGGCTACGTCCGGACCCCGCCGTGGCTCCTGCAGCCCGGCGACACGGTCGAAGTGGAAATCGACACCCTGGGAACGCTCACCACGCCCGTCGGCGGGCCGTCACTGCGGGCCCGGGCCTGATGACCGCCGTCAACAACGCGGCCCTCGGCGACCTCCCGGAGCGGGTGCCGGTGCTGATCGCGGGCGGAGGACCCAGCGGGCTCTTCCTGGCCCTGGACCTCGCGCACCGCGGCATCCGCAGCCTCGTCATCGAGCCGAGGACCACCATTGACCAGGACCGGCCGCGCGCCAAGACCACGAACGCCCGCACCATGACGCACCTGCGCCGGCTCGGGCTTGCCGACAAACTCCGCGACGCCGCGCCGCTGCCGGTCGCCTACGCCCAGGACGTCATTTTCTGCTCCGCCCTCACCGGCCACGAAGTCACCCGGTTTCGCCAGGCCTTCCAGCTCGTCCGGGGCCGGTATGTCCCCCAGCCGGAATGCGGGCAGCAGGTCCCGCAGCCCGTCATGGAGTCCGTGCTCCGGGAGGCCGCCGCCGAATCACCGCTTATCACGCTGCTGACCGGCCTGAGCGTGGAAGACCTGGACATCAACCAGGGCGGCGGCACGCCGGGCCCAGGCCGGCCGCGCTTCGGCTCGCGCGTGGCGGTGTCCGACGCAACCGGGCGGCGCAAGGCCGTGGACTGCAACTTCGTAGCCGCGGCCGACGGCGGGTCCTCCACCGTCCGCCGCCGGCTGAACATCCGCCTCGCCGGGGGCTCCGCCGAGCTCTCCAACATCAGTGTCCTGTTCCGTTCCGACACCCTCGCCGCCGCGATCACCCTGGACCCGGCCGTCCAGTACTGGGTCCTGGGACCCGAGGTTTCGGGCATGGTGGGGCGGCTGGACCTCGGCAGCACCTGGTGGGCCATCATCCAGGGCGTGGACGGCAGCGGATCACCCGACGCCGGACGCCTGGTCCGTTCGCTCGTCGGGGCCGACGTCGACGTCGAGGTCATCGCCACCGACCCCTGGACGGCGCGCATGCTGCTCGCCCCGGGCTACGGGCACGACGGCGTGTTCCTGATCGGGGACGCGGCGCACCTCAATCCGCCCTGGGGCGGGCACGGCTTCAACACGTGCATCGGCGACGCCGCCAACCTGGCCTGGAAGATCGCCGCCGCCCTGGAGGGCTGGGCCGGCCCGGCCCTGCCCGGCAGCTATGAGCTGGAGCGTCGGCCCGTCGCGGCCCGGACCATCCGCGACGCCGCCGCCAACGGCAAGTCGCTGGCCTACCACTTCGCGGACCCGGCCCTGGGCCGGGCGGATGCGGACGGCGAGGCAGCCCGGCGGGCCGCCAAGGATGCGCTGGCCGTCAAACAAAGCGAGTTCGACTCGCTGGGACTGGTGCTGGGCTACACGTACGGCTCCTCGCCTCTGGTGGTCCCGGACGGCCTGCCCGTCCCCGCCGAGGACCCCGTCAGCTACGTCCCCTCCGCCAGCCCGGGATCGCTGCTGCCACACGCCTGGCTCGACGCGACAACGTCGCTCTATGACCTGCTGGGCAGCGGCTTCACCCTCCTGGTGGACCGCGACAGCCTGGGTGGCGCGGCCGCCGGGCAGGCCTACGCGGCGGTCGTGGCCGCCGCCGCGATCCACAAAATCCCGCTGTCCGTCGTCGACGTCGGACCCGACCAGGACGGAACCCCGATGACCACGCACTGGCAGGCCGCCGCGGTGCTGGTCCGCCCGGACCAGCACGTCGCCTGGCGGGGGACCGACCTCGCGGGGGCCGCCGCGGCCATTGGCGTGGCCGCCGGCTGGCCGCTGGCAACACCATCCGAAGACCCCGACAGGAGAACACGTGTCCGTGCCGTCCTTCCGTGACTATCTCTACCCGCCCGACCACCCGCGGGTGGCGCAGATCCGTGGCCTGGATGCCCGCGGCTATGCCGAGGCGGCAAAGACCGATCCCTTCGCGGGTCCCATGATCCAAGGCTGGGCCGTCCAATACCCCGAGCCTTTCACCGGGGTGACCAGCGACGGGGTCCGCCGGGACGGGCTGTACCCCCTCGAGCCGGCGCCGGCGGGGGAGGAGGCGCCGGCTGCCGCCATGACGGCCGCCGCCCGGGACCTGCTGGAACGACTCACGCCGGCCCAGGCCGAACAGCTCCGCTACGGTGTGGACGCGCACGAATGGCAGAGCTGGGCCAACCCGGAATTCCTGCAACATGACACGGGCCTGCGCCTGGACGAGCTGGACCCGGACGTGCGCGAACAGATCCTGGCCGTCGTGGCGGTGAGCCTGAGTCCGGCCGGCTACGGGCTGGTCCGTAACCTGATGCGGATCAATGGATTCCTGGGCGGCCTGGTGGAGCTGCCGGAGCTGATGAACGAGTTCAGCTACAACTTCGCCCTCTACGGTGACCCGTCGGAGACGGCCCCGTGGGGCTGGCAGCTCTTCGGCCACCACGTGGCGCTCAACGTCCTGGTGGCCGGGACCCAGCTGGTGGTCTCGCCGGTGTTCCTCGGCGCCGAACCGGACGTCATCGACGTCGGCCCGCACCAGGGCGTGGCCGTTTTCAAGGAGCGGATCGCCTTGGCGCGGCGCCTCATGCAAGCCCTGCCCGGGCCGCTGCGGGACGAGGCCACGCTTTTCGCGGACATGCAGGACCCGGCCATGCCGGAGGGCAGGCTGCACCCCGGGGACGAACGTCACCTGGCGGGCTGCTTCCAGGACAACCGCGTGATTCCCTACGAGGGAATCCCGGTCAGCGCGATGCCCGCCGCGGCACGCGCGATCCTGGACCAGCTCGTGGCAGACTTCATCGCGTTCCTCCCCGACGGGCCGCGGACCGTCCGCCGGCGGGAAATCGCGGCCCACTGGGACGAAACCTGGTTTTGCTGGATCGGCGGATGGGAGGCGCAGGACGCCTTCTACTTCCGATTACAGAGCCCCGTGCTGGTCATGGAACTGGACCACCACACAGGCGTCTTCCTCAGCAATGACACCCCGGCCCCGTTCCACATGCACACAGTGCTGCGCACCCCGAACGGCAACGACTACGGGCGCGAGCTGGTGTGCCAGGCTCTGAACGGCCGTGCGTCATGAACCGCTGACAAGCCGTCCACCGACGCGAATGGCCCGGAACCCTCCGCGGGGTTCCGGGCCATTCGTGTGGGACCTGCAGCCGGACCGGAAAACCGGGCCAGATGCCAGGTCCGCCTAGATGTCCAGCGCAGCCCTGCGCTGCGGCGGGGGACCCACCACGGTCAGGTCCATCTCGGCCTGGGCCCGGCCGAAGCCCTCCATGTCCATGTAGGGCTCGCCGCCCTCGGTGTACATGTAATCCTCCGTGGGCTTGTTGAAGTACTCGAAGAAGCCGTTGAAGACCGACGGCGTCAGGAACCCGACCATCTGGGTGTTGTGGGAATCGAAGGCGAAGGAGTGGATGGTCCCGGCCGGGGCGTGGAGGAAGTCGCCCTTGGTCAGCAGCACTTCGCGGCCGTTGGCGTAGATCCACATCCGGCCCTCGGTGCAGAGGAAGTTTTCCGTGTGCTGCTCGTGGAAGTGCAGCGGAATGTAGGGGGACTTGGCGCCCTTGGTGTGGACGGCGAAGTAGTTCGCTCCCGTGTTCGCCGGCCGGGAGAGGTACGTGAACATGGTCTGGTAGCTGACCATCCGCTCGCCCTCGCCCGCACTGAGGAAGTACGGGCTCTGAACCGCCGGCAGCCCGGCGTCCTGCCGGAAAGACGGTGCCACCCGTTCGACGTCGGGGAACGTGATGCCGAATTCGGCGCCCACCGCCGCGCACTCCTGCAGGCTGGGCTTCCTGCCCGGGGTGACAGGCGGGACGTGCGAATCGATGGGTGTGCCGACGCGTTCGTAGTAGGCCTCGGCGCCGCCCGGTGTCATCCAGTTCAGGAACCGGGTGTAGTGGCTTGCCATCCGGTACGCGTGCGGGGTTCCCGGCGGGATCACCACGGAATCCCCGGGAGTCAGGATGCGGCTTTCGCCCAGCAGCCAGACGTGCAGGATGCCGTCGAAGACGTACAGCGTTTTGTGTTCCACCGCGTGGCTCACAAACGGTGATTCGGCCCCCATGCCGCCGGAGATGTACGCGGCGCTGAAAATGCCGCCAGTATCTGCCGCCCGGGCGATCACCGTGACCAACTGGCCGTTGATCTCATAGCGGGCGCCTTCGCCCGACGCCATGTAGTACGGGACGGCGTCGCCCGGCAGCACATTCGCCAACGGGAGCTCTTTGTTCATTTCCTCAACACTGAGGGACATCGCATCCTTCTTTCCTGTCTGTGGAGCGCGGGCTGCCCCCAAGACTGCCCCTGATTCTCCGCCGCGGCGACCTCCATTTCCAATGGATGAAACACTTCTGCCCGTCGCTCCGGGCTGTTGGGCGCCGGGAAGCCGTTGGCGGCGGCCCGCGGGGGTCACGGGTAGGCGTCCGCGGCCTTTCGCCGATACGGTCCAAAGTCCCTGTTTTGGTGTCAGTGCTCCCGGCTAGTCTTGCGTGAGGCGCATGGCGGTCCGTAATGCGAGCCGGTGCGCCTCCAGCCAAGAACAATGGGGGGGTACGTTGTCCAACGATTCAGTCATGACCTGGCTTCCCGGTGACGCAGGCCGCACCGCGGCAGCCGAGCCTTCAGAGCGGAGCGAGGCCGTCGGCCCCTCCTGGGACCGCGTCATCCAGCAAGGATCTCCCGGCGTCAGCCGCGGTGACTACTGCCGCGACCATTGGCCGCCCCTGTAGGGGTACCGCTGAGGCGGCAGTGTTCCTGCCCGCGGAGGACCCAGACGGCGGTTGCCGGCGCACGGCTGTTGGCTTCTATTTACCTGGGATTTACATGACGTGCCTTGTGGGCGTTCCACGGCCGCAGCGAGACTTTAATGACGGGCTGACGTCATCCGTTCAGCCTCAGGGACAAACCAAACCAGCGGGCAGCAGCGACGCTTTCCCCTTCACCCGGTGGCAATGATGCCCGGACGGGGAGCCCGCGAATCGGGAGGATCGTCATGGCCGGCACATTTGAACTCTTCGTTGACGCTGATGCCTGCTTCAGGTTTCGGCTCAGGGCACCGGACGGGGCAGTACTGGCCGTGTCAAAGGGCTTCGCGGACAAGCCGGCAGCGGTTGCCGGCATCACCGCGGTGCGCGAGTATGCCGGCATGGGGCTGATCAGTGATCTGTGCCCGGAGCCGCCGGCAAGTCCGGCGGCACCGCGGCCGAGAAGCACTCCGACGCCGGTGCCCGGCGTCGACCGGCGGGTGCACGACAACGACCTCCGGATCCGCGCCCGGGCCCTCCGCCGCCCGGCGCACGGGCCGGGCGCGGTAGGCGTCGGCTGATCCGGCAGGGCGCACGGCGACCCGGCCGCGGCAGACCGGCCCAGGCGGACGTTGGGTGGCCAGGGGCGCCGCTACGGGTCCATTCCGGCGTGCACCGGAACGAACTCGATCTTGTTCGCTGGCTGGACCGTTTTCTTGGGGGCCCGCGAGAACCCCTTGGCATCCAGGTGGTTCTGCGCCCGGTACTCCGCCAGGGCCTCGTCGTAGATCCCGTTGAGGCGGTGCCCGGAATAGACGTGTTCTGAGCCGTCCGTGAACGTGATGCTGATGAGCGACTTTTCCGGGAAGTGCCGGTTCATGCGGATGAACCCCTCGGCGTCTTGCTTGAGATTGATCATGTGGTTCCCACTTTCGTGATCGAGTTGATCCAGTCTCCCGCCTTCGCTCTGACTAAACCAACCGGCCACGGCCAGCCGGCTTCCTCCATCGGTTCAGGCCACCCTGCTCGATCGGGATGGGGGCGTACCCCTATTCGGGGGCATACGCGTCCACCGCCTGCTGCAGCACGGGGCTGAAGCGGTCCCAGGAATCGGCCGGCGTGGCCACAACCAGGACGCTGCTTCCCCGGGTTCCTGCAACGAAGCAGGCTATTTCACGGTATTTGTGGGCACCGATCCGCGTTACATAGGTGTCTTCCACGCAGGAACCGGTGCCTCCCCGGAACCCCATTCCGGCGCGGTACTGCAGCCGGCTCGCGGATGCGGCGTTCTCGCCTCTGAGATGGGCCAGCCGGAATTCGGGCCAGTTGGCCAGCGACTCGTCGCCCTGTTGCGGCGTGGCATTGAGATAGATATGAAGGTCCCCGTCGGGTGCGGTGACGGTCGCGGACACGCTGCCGGGGTCGCCCGGTACGGGAGCGGCATCAGGTGGGATGGCCAGCACGGCTGTCGTGTCCGGAAGCTCCAGCGGCTGCCATCCTGCCGGGGCCGGTCCGGAACGGAACCACGCGAACGGGGTGGGGCCGGAGGCAGGCGCCGCCGTCTGGTTCCCGGCCGGACTGCCGCACGCGCTGAGGGCCAAGGCCGCTAGCGCCGCCGGCACCCCGAACAGGAGCCCCCTGCCGGGGCCCGGCCCAAGCGCCCCGTGGCTGCTACCTGTTGCCGTCACCGTCGTCCGGTCCTCCGTTGTTGTCGGCATCATGATCGTTTCCGGCAGGCACCCTGGCGGGCGGCGGCGGAACCATGGGCCGCGGCGCCGGTGGAGCGACGCGCCGCGGGGCGGGCGCCGGCGGCCGGATCATGGGCGCCGGCGCAATGGGCGGGGCAGCGTACCGTGGTGGGGCCGGCGCAATGGGCGGGGCAGCGTACCGTGGTGGGGCCGGCGCAATGGGCGGGGCAACGGTCGACGGCGGAGCCGCGTTGCTGGCGGGGTCCTTGGGCGACGGTGGGGGGTTCCCCGTCGCAGGAACTGACGGGACTGTGTAGGGGGCCGGTGCCGGCGTCGCTGTGTGCCCGCCGAAGCAGGCCCCCAGCAGCAGGATGGCGCCCAACGCCGCGGCGGCAGTCGCCGGGCGAAGAATCCTCATTGTGCTCTCCTTAGGGATGGCCGGCCAGGGGCGGCCGGACCTGTCCCTACAACGGTTCCGGCAGCCTGCAGGTTCAACACGGGCTGCGGCCATTGACCGCGCCGGGCGCAAGTGAACTGTTTGCCGCCCGGCGTCGTCCTACCTCCAAGGAGGCGGAAATGTCCGATCAGGAGGCCGAATTACTGCGATCGCTGCAGGAGGCTTACGGCCCGGCGCTATGGCGGTTCGTCATGGGAATGACGCGTGACAGCGCCCTGGCGGACGACGTCGTGCAGGAGACGCTGATCCGCGCGTGGAAACACCCGGCGATTCTGCAGCGCCCGGAGACGGCGGTGCGGGCCTGGCTTTACACGGTCGCCCGCAACCTCGTCATCGATGACCGGCGCAGCGCCCGCCGCCGGCACGAAACGGCAACCGACCAGCTGCCAGAGATTCCGGAGGCGGACCGGGTCGACAGGATCCTGGACGGGTGGCTTGTCTCGGATGCGCTCGCTGGGCTGTCCGCCGAGCACCGGGCCGTCGTCATTCATTCGTACTATTTGCGGGAGACGACCGCCGAGATCGCGCAAAATCTTCAACTGGCCGAGGGAACAGTGAAGTCGCGCCTGCACTACGCGCTAAGGGCGATGAGGCTGGCCCTGCAGGAGGGAGGCGTGACGCCATGAACCGGAACGGAACCGATGAGTACCGGCGCTGGGATGCTGCGTACGTGCTGGGATCCCTCGTCTCTTCTGAGCGGCACGAGTTCGAGGAGCACCTGTCCGGCTGCGCTAGCTGCAGGGCCGCCGTCGCCGAACTTGCCGGACTGCCGTCGCTGCTGGCAGCACTCTCACCCGAGGAAGCCCAGTCCCTCGGGCGGACTGACGGCGAACGGCGGACACCGACGTTGCAGCCCGGACTGGCGCGCAAGGTCCAGCGCGGCCGCCGGCGCACCCGCCTGGCTGTCGCCGGGATCATGCTGGGCGCCGCTGCCGCCGCGGGCGCGGTTTACGTTGAGGTCACGGCCTCCCCGCCCCCGGCTGCCCAGATCCAGGCCGCATCCGCGACGGCCCTGAACTTCACCCCGGTCGCCGACAGTGCCATGGTGGCCACCGGATCCGTGACCACGCAGCCGTGGGGAACGCAGATCGACTGGCAGTGCACGTACACGCCGTCCCCGGCCGACTACGCTCTGCCGGGCGGTCTCCGCGCGCCGGAGGAGTACGGATTGGTGGTTGTCGACTCCCGCGGCGCCACGACCCAGGTGGCCACCTGGACGGCAACGCCGGGGACAGTGGCGACACCGACGGCCACCACAGTTGTCCCGAGAGCCGATATCCGCAGCATTGAAATCCGTGCCGTCGCGAGTGGCAAGACGCTCCTGGCCGCGCACCCGTAGCGCCGGCACACCCGCGTGCACGAACGCGGCCGCACCCGTGCCCGGGCCGGCAGGGCGCCGGCGGGCGGATCGGCGGCGCGGCGCCGGATGGATGGCCAGGACTCCATTGCAGGGACAATGGAGGCGTGACTTCCGCGACCGCACCCCTGGACCCAGCCTGCGCGAAGGGGCTCTTCGACCTCGACGCCATCGGGGCTGGCCTGGCTTTTGCGGAATCGCTGGGAGCCCTCGCGGCGGCATTGCACGCCGGTGGTGCGGGGGCGTCCGCGGTGGTGCAGGCGCCTCCCGGCACAGGCAAGACAACACTGGTGCCGCCGCTGCTCGCCAACATCGCCGCCGGCGGGAGGGGCGGGCGCCCGCGGATCGTGGTCACCCAGCCGCGCCGCGTCGCTGCCCGTGCGGCCGCCCGGCGCCTGGCCGCCCTGGACGGCACCCGGCTCGGCGACCGCGTGGGCTACACGGTCCGCGGGGAACGCCAGACCGGCCCCGGTACCGTGATCGAGTTCGTTACCCCCGGCATCCTGCTGCGCCGCCTCCTCGCGGACCCGGGGCTCGAGGGCACGGACGCCGTGATCCTCGATGAGGTCCACGAACGCGGGCTGGAGACCGACCTCCTCGTTGGCATGCTCGCCGAAGTCCGCCAGTTGCGCGGCGACCTCGCCCTGATCGCCATGTCGGCCACCCTCGATGCCCCCCGCTTCGCCGCCTTGATCGGAGACGCGCTGATCGGTGGGGCGGCGGACGGAAACGCCGACGGCGGCCGCCCGGCACCGGTCGTCGACTGTCCGTCCGCGCTGTTTCCGCTGGACGTGGAGTGGGCACCCGCGTCGGCGCCGCGGCTGGATGAGCGGGGCGTGGCCCGGGCCTTCCTGGACCACGTGGCCGACACGGCAGCGGCCGGCCACACGGCCGCGCTGGCGGGCGGACGGGACCTGGACGCCCTGGTGTTCGTTCCCGGCGCGTGGGAGGTTTCCTACGTGGCCGCGCGGCTCCGCGGCCGGAGCCGCGCCGAGATTCTGGAACTCCACGGCCAGGCCCCGCCGGCGGAGCAGGACCGCGCCGTCTCCGGGCGTGAGCCGGGCGGGACTGCCCGGATCATCGTTTCCACCGCACTCGCCGAGTCCTCCCTCACTGTTCCGGGCGTCCGGCTGGTCATCGATTCCGGGCTGTCCCGCGAGCCGCGGCGCGATTCCGGCCGCGGAATGTCCGGCCTCGTGACGGTGTCCTGCTCCCGGGCGTCCGCGGACCAGCGTGCCGGCCGTGCCGCACGCCAGGGCCCGGGCACGGTGATCCGCTGCTATGACCAGAGGGCCTTTGGTGCCGCCCCGGCGCACCCGACGCCGGAGATCGCAGCAGCTGACCTGACCGGCGCCGCCCTGGTCCTGGCCTGCTGGGGAGCCCCCGGCGGCCGGGGACTGGCACTGCCGGACGCGCCGCCCCGGGCCGCGATGGACGAAGCCGTCGAAGTGCTGCGGGAACTCGGCGCCGTCACCGCGGACGGTCACGCAACCGGGGTGGGCAAGACCCTGGCCCGGGTCCCGACTGACCCCCGGCTGGCCCGCGCCCTGCTGGACGGCGCCGCCACGGTGGGCTACCGCACGGCGGCCGAGGCCGTCGCCCTGGTCTCGGGGGACCAGCGCGCACCGGGCGCAGACCTCACCAGGCTGCTTGCCGCGCTGCGGACGGGCCGTGATCCCGGATCCCGGCGCTGGGCGGAGGACGTCCGGCGGATGGAGTCAATCGCCCGCCAGGAATCCACTGGTGTCGGCCACCAGGAGCCATCCGGCGCCGCGCCGGTTGCGTCTGCTAGGGCCGTTGGTGCCGCGGAGGCCGTCGGGTTCGTCGTCGCCCTGGCTTTTCCGGACCGGGTGGCGCGCCGCGTTCCGGGCCAGGGGCCGGCACAATACCTGCTGACCTCTGGAACCCGGGCCGGGTTGCCGGCCGGCAGCCCGCTGTCCGGGCACGAATGGCTGGGAGTGGCCGAAGTGTCCCGCGCACAAGGGCGCGACGCCGCGGGGACCGGTGCCGTCATCCGCTCGGCGGCGCCGCTGACCGCGGACAGCGCAGAGGCCGCCGCCGGCAATCTCCTGAGTGACACGCTGCAGGCGCGCTTTAGCCAGGGCCGGGTCTCGGCCCGGCGGGAGCGCCGCCTGGGCGCGATCGTGCTCTCGTCCACCCCGGTACGGCCTCCCGCGGAAGAGGGCCGCGCCGCTGTGGCCCGCGCCCTGGCCAGTGAGGGGCTGGCCACTATCGGATGGTCGAACGCGGCGGACGGCCTGCGCCGCCGTCTTGCCCTGCTGCACCGGGAGCTGGGCGGGGCATGGCCCGACGTTTCCGAGCCGGCGCTGCTCGCCCGGCTCCAGGACTGGCTGGCCCCGGAGCTCGCGGCGTTGGCGGGCGGGGCATCCACGGGCGGGATCGACCTCGCCGGCCCGCTGAGCCGGCTCCTGCCGTGGCCCGAGGCGGCCCGGCTGGACGAACTGGCACCCGAGTCGCTGGCGGTCCCCAGCGGATCCCGGATCCGGATCGACTACCCGGACGCGGCAGACGCCACCGGCCGGCCCGTAGTGGCCGTCAAGCTGCAGGAGTGCTTTGGCTGGGCCGAGACGCCGCGGCTGGCCGACGGGCGGGTGCCGGTGCTGTTCCACCTGCTCTCGCCGGCCCGCCGGCCCCTGGCCGTGACAGACGATCTCGCATCCTTCTGGTCTGGGCCCTACGCCCAGGTCCGGGCCGAAATGCGCGGCCGCTATCCGCGGCATCCGTGGCCTGAAGACCCGTGGACCGCGCCCGCGACCGCCCGGACCAAGCCGCGGAACTGACGCCGGACCAGCAGCCCGGCGCTGCCAACTGACCACTCGCGCCGCCCGGGCAACAGGGGCATGATGAAGGAGCACGACGCCGCCGGGCCTCCTGGCCCGGGGCGCCGGTCAACCGGGCCGGTCAAACCTGCCCGTCAAATAGAAAATCAGCCACGCGATGAAGAGTGATGGCCATGCACCTTGCGTTCGTCTCCATTCCCGCCTACGGACACGTGAACCCGACCCTGCCGCTGGTGGCGGAGCTCGTGGCCCGGGGGCGCAGGGTCACATACTTCACGTCCGCCGACTTCGGACCGCTGATCCGCAAGGCCGGCGCGGACTTTCACGCGTCCGGCGGGAACTGGATGGCATCGATGCCCGCACTGGGGCCCGGGCAGAGGGCGCAGGCGCACCTCATGCTGCCGATCATGCACCGCGTCTTCGAGGACCTCAGAACCAGCTTTCCGGCGCTGGTGGATCAACTCCGCCAGGACCCGCCGGACGCTATCTGCTTTGACGCGATGACGCTCAGCGGCAGCATGGCGGCGGAAAAGATCGGCGCCCCGGCCATTGCCCTCATGCCCACCTATGCCACCAACGAGCACTTCTCGCTGAGATCGCTGATGCCTGCCCCGCCACCGGACGGCGCCGATGAGATGGCCAAGGTTGCGCTGGCCATGGGCCGATTGCTGGCGGAGTTCGCGGCCGGGCAGGGCGTGCGGACACCGCGGATGTTCGATGGTCCGCCTGCGCCGTTCAACATCGTGTTCCTACCCCGCGAATTCCAGCCCATGGGGGCGACCTTCGATGACCGGTTCCGGTTTGTGGGTCCCAGCGTCGGCGGCCGGGACAGCGACGGCGAATGGGAGCGTGAGGGAACGGGACCGCTGTTGTTCATTTCGCTGGGCACCACCCCGCTGAACCGTCGGCCGGACTTCTTCCGGATGTGCCTTGATGCCTTCGGCGGAAGCGAGTGGGACGTCGCGATGGCCGTCGGGGACCAGACCAGCCTGGCCGATCTCGGAACGATTGCGCCGAACGTCCGGGTCCGGCCGTTCTTCCCGCAGGTGCAGGTACTGCGCCAGACCGCCGTCTTCATCACCCACGCCGGCATGAATTCGACCATGGAAGCGCTGTATTACGCCGTCCCGATGGTGGCCGTGCCGCAGCAGCCGGAACAGGCGGCCACCGCCCGCCGGCTGGAAGAACTGGGTCTCGGCATGCGCCTTGCGCCGGAGGACGTCGGGTCCGACGAGCTCCGGGCCGCGGTCACCGCGGTCCATACGGATGCGCAGGTCCGGCACAACCTGGCCGCGATGCGCGACGTAGTCCGCAACGCGGGAGGAGCCGTGGCTGCCGCCGACGCCATCGAGGCGCGTGTGCAGCACGGGGCGGGCCGGTTCGGCGACGTCGGTTAGGCCGGGCCGTGACGCCAGACCGGTCAGGGGAGCGCGGCCGCGGGATTATCGCCGTGTGTCTTCAGGAAGTCGGCGACCGTCGCCGCCAGTGACGCCCCCGCCTCGTCGGCACTGCGCTTCGCGCCGGCAACGGCAAAGGAGTGGTCCCCGCCCTCGCGCCACTCCACGGTCGCGGACGGGCCGATTTTGGCCGCCACGGCCTCCAGCAGTTCCGGGGTGGCGAACGTGTCGCGCGTACCCTGCAGGAAGAGCATCGGCAGTGTCAGCCCGTAGAGGTGCTCGTCGCGGAGCTTTTCCGGTTTCCCCGGCGGGTGCAGCGGGTAGCCCAGATAGACCAACCCGGCGGCAGGCATGCCTTCTGCGACGGCCATTGAGGCCATCCGTCCGCCGAACGACTTCCCGGCGGCCCACACCGGCCGGCCGGCGGAACGGGATGCGGCGGCGTCCATGGCCGCCCGCCACGTAGCGATGGCGGCCGGCGGCCGGTCCGGGAATTTTCGTCCTGCCTCGCGGTAGGGGAAGTTGAAGCGCAGGGTGGCCACGCCGAGCTCGTTCAGGGCGCGGGTGAAGCCCACAAGGAACGGATGGTCCATTCCCGCCCCGGCGCCGTGGGCAACAACCAGGGTCGCGGAGGAGTCCTCGGGGCCGGCGAAGACGCCCGACACTGCGGCGTCGCCGACTTCAAGGGTGATCGGGAACTCGGGCGTTGTCATGTGTCCATCATGCCGGGTAGAACGGCTGTTCCGCTCTTCAACTGTTCACGCCGCCGGGGTAGGTTGTCCCCATGGCCAAGGAAGAAGTCCACCTCACCGTCAGCGGTCCGCACGGCGACCGGGAGTTGCGGGTGTCGAGCCCGGCGAGGGTCGTCTGGCCCGGCCCGGGACTGACCAAGCTGGACCTGGCCCGGTACATGGTGGACGTCGGGGACGCCTTCCTGGCCGCGAACGGGGACCGGCCGGTAACGCTCCAGCGGTTCAAGGACACGGTGGACGGCGAGCAGTTCTTCTCCAAGAACCCGCCCAGGGGTGCCCCGGACTTCATCCGCGCGGTCGACGTCGTCTATCCCAGCGGACGCACGCACCCCCAGCTGGTCATTGACGAAATCGCCGCCGCGGTGTGGGCGGTGCAGATGAATACGGTGGTCTTCCACCCCTGGGCCTCCCGGGCCGGCAAACCGGATTATCCGGACGAGTTGCGGATCGACCTCGACCCGCAGCCCGGTACCGGCTTCGCCGAGGCCGTTCCGGTTGCACGGGAGCTGCGGCGCGTACTCGCGGAGGCCGGGCTGGAGGCCTTCATCAAGACCTCGGGGAACCGGGGACTTCACGTCTTTGCCCCCATCGAGCCGACCCGGGAGTTCCTGGACGTGCGGCACGCCGTCATCGCGGCAGCCCGCGAACTCGAACGTCGCATGCCCACGCAGGTCACCACCGCGTGGTGGAAAGAGGAACGCGGCGCCCGCATCTTCGTCGACTTCAACCAGGCGAACCGCGACCGCACGATCGCGGGGGCCTACAGCCCGCGCGCACTCGCCAACGCGACAGTGTCGTGCCCGGTTCGCTGGGAGGAGCTCGGATCCGTCGATCCGGCTGACTTTACGATCGCCACCGTTCCGGAGCGGCTCAAAGCCTCCGGCGATCCCTGGGAGTACATGCACGCCGGCGGCGCGGGCTCCGTCGATCTTCTGCTGGAATGGTGGAACAGGGACCTCGAGGCCGGGTTGGGGGAGCTGCCGTTCCCGCCGGACTTCCCGAAGATGCCGGGGGAACCGCCGCGGGTGCAGCCCAGCCGGGCGCGCAACAGCGGCTGAAGCTGATAGCGCGGACGGGCAACCGCCGCAGGCCCATCCGTGGCCGCGCCCGCCTCGAATTACGTGCATGAGCAAGGCGGAGAAGAAGAACCTGCGGTATTGCGACTACTACTGCTTCATGTCGCTGAAGGACTTCGCGGCCTGGGTCGACGCCGACGACGACCGCGAACCCGCCATGTCCTACGCCGCGCCCCCTACCAGGTAAGCTCCTGGGCCTTTATTTCGTAGTGGCCGTCCCGCTCGGTGAACGTCGCCCGGTACCCGCGTTTGACCCCGTTAACCACCATCTGGCAATCCGTATGCGTGTTGACCCTGATGTCCGGGAAGTTTTTGCACTCCACTTCGGAAATCGTGACCCCGGGGTCCGTGGGTTTGGCGCGGGCCTTGATCCGTTCTGCCAGAACCTTGCCGCTGGTCTGCGGATCGAAGACCACTACCGACGGCGGGGCCGTCGCCGTCACCGTGGTTGTGGGGCCCGGTATGGCCGGGGGAGCGCCGCAACCCGTCATCAGGAGCGCCGCACCCAAGCTTGCTGCACATGCAGTTCTGAATAAGTTCATCGTCGATCACGTCCGTCCGACGCACGAGCACAGGGCTGCCCGAGACCCAGGCTGCCAGAGACAACGATGCCCGGACGGGCTTGGGGAATCCTTGGCCCTGCGGCCGCGGGTCTAGCGGTGGGAACGGACGGCGCGAAGTATGCCGCGGATCGACACGCCAACGGCGCACACCAGAGGGGCCAGCGCCACCAGAACGACGACGGTGTTGGGCCGGAACGTCATGCGGCCCGAGGAGCCCTTGGCGTAGACGCCCAGGGGCAAGACGAAGCCGCCGCCCCCGCCTCCACTTCCGCCGATGCCGGGCTGGGCGTCTTCCGGGCTGCTGCCTCCGCCGAAGCCGAAGGACACCACCGCTACCGGGACGATCTCTTCTCCTGCGATGTTCACGGCGGGCCCGTAGGCCCGGGACACACCGACATTCTTGAACGTGTCCACGAGGGACGAGAAAGACTCAGACATAGGACACACCATAGGCAACAGCACCGCCACGCGCCAGAGCCGTTCGCCGCTGATGCTTTGGGAAGGCGTGGTGTGCAGGGAGGAGGGGAGGGGACGGGGAAAGGAATCGGAACCAAAGCTCTGGTTGCCGGGCATGTCATGCCCTTAGATTTGGAACTGGCGCGGCTCAGCCCGCACCACCGGAGACGAGGCACTGGAATTGAGGCACTGGACATGACGGCATCCACGAATGCGGCTTCACGGCTGGCCGACGCGCTGGCGATCATCCTTGGCACCGACGCCATCCCCCTGCGGCTGAAAGCCTGGGACGGCTCGGAAGCGGGACCGGAAGACGCTCCAGTCGTCGTTTTCCGCTCCCGGCGGGCACTTCGACGGATGCTGTGGTCCCCAGGGCAGCTCGGACTGAGCCGCGCGTACGTGGCCGGCGATATCGAGGCACCCGGCGACATCTTCGCCGCCTTCGCGGCCATCAGCGCGGCGGGAAAGTTCGCCGAGCCCGGCCCGTTCCGGCCGCCGACACCCGGCGAGGTGTTCGCGCTGGTCAAAACAGCCGTCCGGCTCGGCGCGCTCGGAACGAACCCGGCACCGCCGCCGGAAGAAGCGCGCGTGAGCAGGCACGGGCGGCGGCATTCCAAGGGGCGCGATGCCGCGGCCATTTCCCACCATTACGACGTCGGGAACGACTTTTACGCCCTCGTCCTGGGCCCTTCCATGGCGTACTCGTGCGCGGTCTGGGAGTCGGAGGAGACCGGGCTTGACGCCGCCCAGAGCGCCAAGCTCGATCTGGTCTGCCGCAAGTTGGGGCTCCGGCCGGGCATGCGGGTTCTGGATGTGGGATGCGGTTGGGGCAGCCTGGCGCTGCATGCCGCGCAACACTATGGGGCCGACGTCGTCGGCGTGACGCTCTCGGTCGAACAGGCGGCCCTGGCCCGCAAGCGGGCGGCGGACGCCGGACTCACGGACCGGGTGGACATCCGGGTGCAGGACTACCGCGACGTGGACGACGGGCCGTTCGACGCGATCAGCTCCATCGGCATGTCAGAGCATGTAGGGCGCGAGCAGATCCAGCACTATTCTTCCCACCTGCAAGGCCTGCTCCGGCCGGGAGGACGGCTGCTCAACCACGCGATTTCCTGGAACGCCGGCGCGACCCCGCCGGACCCTGACTCCTTCATTCCCCGTTATGTATTCCCGGACGGCGAGATGCTCAGCCTCTCTGAGATGGTCGCGGCACTCGAATCGGCGGGCCTGGAGATCATGGACGTCGAGGCGTTGCGGCCCCACTATGCCCTGACGCTCAGGGCGTGGGTGCGGAACCTGGAGGAGCACTGGGACGAGGCCGTGCGCTTGGCCGGGCTGGGAAGGGCCCGGGTGTGGCGGCTCTACATGGCCGCGAGCGCTCTCGGCTTCGAGGCCGGCATCACGGGCGTGAACCAGATCCTGGTCCAGCGCCCGGGCGGCGCGGAACCCCCATTGCGCCGTTCGGCCTGGATGTGAGGCCCGGTCCTGGAAGTTCAGGCCGTGTGCCGAAGGCTGACCCGCGGACCGCGCGAAGCTAGGCTGTCATCATGAGCAATACCGAAGTCGCGCCCCAGGAAATCCTCTGCGAAACGGACGGGACCTTCGCCGGCGTCGAACTCCTGGTTCCGCGGCAGGTCCCGCTGGGCGGCCCGCGCGCGATGGATGTGCGGCGCACCCTTCCGCAGCGCCAGCGCAGCCTCATTGGGGCGTGGTGCTTCCTGGACCACTACGGCCCGGACCAGGTCGGCGATTCCGGCGGCATGAAAGTCCCGCGCCACCCGCACACCGGGCTTCAAACCGTCAGCTGGCTGTTCACAGGCGAGATCGAACACCGGGATTCGGCCGGCTTCCACGCAGCGGTGCGGCCCGGTGAAGTGAACCTCATGACCGCCGGCCGCGGCATCAGCCACTCGGAATTTTCCACCCCGGACACCACCGTCCTGCACGGCGCGCAGCTGTGGGTGGCGCTGCCGGACACGGCACGCCACATGGCCCCCACCTTTGAGCACTACCGTCCGGAGCCGGTCAGCGGAAACGGCTGGACCGTGCGCGTCTTCCTGGGCTCGCTCGCCGGGTCCGTCTCGCCCGTCACCACCCACACACCCCTGCTCGGTGCCGAGCTCCTGCTCGAAGCGGGGACGGAGCTGACGCTCGCAACAGATGCGTCCTTCGAACACGGCCTGCTCGTGGACTCGGGCAACCTTGCCCTGGACGGGCAGCCGGTCCCGAAGGACAACCTCGCGTACCTGCCCGTAGGCCACGGGTCCCTGACCCTGGTCGCGGGCAGCGAGGGAGCCCGCGTTCTCCTGATCGGCGGAGAGCCGCTGGGCGAAAAAATCGTGATGTGGTGGAACTTCGTCGGCCGCAGCCATGAGGAGATCGTTGCGTACAGGACCCAGTGGCAGTCCGAGATCGGCGCGGACGCCGGCACTGGGGACGCCGGCGGCCGAGCATCCGACCTGCGGTTCGGTCCGTTCCCGCCCGGCGGCCCCGCCGCTCTCCCGGCCCCGGCCCTGCCGAATGCCCGCATCCGGCCCCGCGGCTGACCTGTCCATTCCGGCAGGCCCATACTGGCAAGCCCCGCCGGCCCTGCACCCGTAAGCCCGACTGCCGGGCCAATCCGGCCCGCTCAAGGAGACCATATTGACCACGATCACCATCAGTAGCAACCCGCAGCGCAGCCGTTTCGAAGTACTCGACGCCGGCACCGTGATCGGCCAGGCCGCTTACGTGGACGACCTCGGGGCGGGCCAGCGGATTTTCTACCACACGGAGATCAACGAGGAATATGGCGGCCGCGGGCTGGCCGGGGTGCTGGCCACGCAGGCACTCGATGAGACTATCGCCGCGGGCCTCACGATCGTTCCGGTGTGTCCCTACATCAAGAAGTACCTAAGCAAGCACCCCGGCTACGCGGCCCACGTGGTACCGCCGGCCCCGGCGCATCTGCGGTTCCTGAGCGCCTCGCTGGCTCAACGCGTCCGGCAGTAGCCGCCCCGGGACACATGCGCCTATGGACTCACGTGTGCGCGATGAACCGCTCCACACGCCGGTCCGGGATGAGCCAGATCGCGGCGACCACCGAATAGGCGGCGATCCCCAAGAGCGGGTTCACCAGGCTGAGCCCCATCCCGGCGATGTAGAGCGCGGGCGATCCCTTGCCCTTCCAGTCCTGCCCCATGGCCCGGTCCAGCGCGCCGCCGCGTCCCTGCTGGCGGATCAGGGTTGTTTTCAGGATGTAGTAGGCAATGGCGGCGAACAGCAGGTCCAGCCCATAGACGAGGACGGGTACCTCCGCCAGGCCCGTGTCATTTATCCACCGGGTAGTGAAGGGAATGAGGGAGAGCCAGAACAGCAGATGCAGGTTTGCCCAGAGCACCCCACCGTTGATCCGCCCGGCCAGATGCAGCATGTGGTGGTGGTTGTTCCAGTAGATCCCGACATAGATGAAGCTCAGCAGGTAGCTGAGCAGCGTCGGAAGCTCGTGAAGCAGGGCTGGCCAGGTCGGTTCGGCGGGGACGTGAAGCTCCAGCACCATGATGGTGATGACGATCGCCAGCACCCCGTCGCTGAAGGCCTCCAGCCGGTTCTTGTTCATGGGCCGCCTTTAATCAGGGCATCGTGGCAGATGCAACGAGGAACTGCCGACGCCGTGACGTGCGGTTCGTAAGTAAGGGTACTAGTCCCGGGTCCCTGCTTCGAGTTCTTCCTCCGCCATTTCGAGGGCAAAGCCCAGCGCCTGGACGAGATTGGTGGTCGCCGCCACGATCCGGGGAGTGCCGACGATGGGTGCAACGGCGATCAGGACGCCGCGGACATCCTCCAAGGTGATGCCTACGTCCACGGCGGTACCGGCGTTGAACAGGTAGGAGGCGCCCGGGGCGTCGACCGCCGCGAGCGCCGCAATCCGGGCCAGCATCAGTTCGCGAGGCTCAAGGGTGGAGCGTTCGAGCGAAACGGCGGTGATGTCGGCGAGGACGGCGAGAACAGGTGCTTCTTCTTCGGCCATGGTTATGTCTCCATCTGGTTTCAGTGTTGTGCGCCGAGTGACGCGACGTGAGCGGATCGGCCCGACTCGTCATGAACGTAACCCGCCACGACCAGGGGTGGCATCACCCGAACCGCATGAATCGATTGGTCAGTCGCCCGGCTGCGGAACAGATGGCGTTTTAAGCCTGCGCTGCGGGATCCATCAGCGATGCGTTGACGATGGGCCGGTTCGGGGCCAGAATCGCAGTAGCTTGAGCCGGGACGCATTGGCGCGCTCGGCGGGGACTGACCCAGGCAAGCAGTGCCGGTGGCGGTTCCGGACCTAATAGGGAGGTCGCCGATCATGGCCGAGACCAAAAAAGTCAAGCATCCGAGCGTCGAGGAGCGTGCTGCGAAGGGCAAGGGGCGCCGGGAAAAGACGCCCGTCTCCAGCCACACAGGCTGGGTTCCCGCGTCCGACCGCCCGGATCCGGTCGCGCTGCTCGAGGAACAGAACCTCACCCGCGAACAGGACCTCGTTCCGGTGAGGCACGGCCGGATGCTGGTCTCACCTTTCACGTTCTACCGGGGGGCCGCCAAGATCATGGCAACCGATCTGAAAGACACTCCCCGGGCCGGCCTGGTGTCCCAACTGTGCGGGGACGCCCATCTATCCAACTTTGGCGTCTTCGCCTCACCAGAGCGAACCCTGTTGTTCGATCTCAACGATTTCGACGAAACTCTGCCCGGCCCATTCGAGTACGACGTCAAACGCATGGCCGCGAGCTTCACCATCGCGGCGCGGAACAACGCGTTCACCAAGGAAGAAACGCGCGACGCGACACTCACCGCCGTTCGGGCTTACCGCGAGGCGATGGCAGAGTTCGCACAGATGGGCACCCTGGACATCTGGTACGCCCGTCTGTCCGAGGAACAGCTGATGGAAACCATTGAGCTGGCCGTGGCAACTCAAAAGGGCAAGGCCCTCAAGAAGGCAGCCCACGGCATGGAAAAGACGGCGAAACAGAACGTCGCCAAGGCCCACACCCGCGACAGCCTGCAGGCACTCTCCAAGCTCGCCGAGCGGGTGGACGGGGAGTACCGGATCGTCAGCCAGCCGCCGATCGTCATTCCCTCACGGGAGCTGGGTGAATCATTCGGCATGTCTGCGGATGGGATCCAGAAAGCGGTTCGTGAGCAGCTCCGTTCCTACCGGGCCACGCTGCCAGACGACCGACGGATCTTGCTGGAGCGCTTCGAAGTCATCGACGTTGCACGCAAGGTGGTGGGCGTCGGCAGTGTCGGCACGCGGGCGTTCATCGCCTTGCTCCAGGGCCGCGATGAGCAGGATCCGCTGTTTCTGCAGGTCAAGGAGGCGACGAGGTCGGTGCTCGAGGACCATTTGCCGAAGAGCAAGTTCAAGCAGCCGGGCGAGCGCGTGGTGCAGGGGCAGCGGATGATGCAGGCCGCGAGTGACATCTTCCTGGGATGGACCAAGGGGGTACAGGACAACCGGTACCTGTATTGGCGCCAACTGCGTGACATGAAGGGCTCAGCCATTGTGGAAGGGATGAAGCCGCTCGGCATGACCTTCTATGCCGACGCCTGCGGCTGGACGCTGGCGCGGGCCCACGCCCGGTCCGGCGACCCCATCGCGATCGCGTCCTACCTCGGTAAGAGTGACAAGTTCGAACGCTCCATCACCGACTTCTCCGAGCGGTACGCGGACCAGAACGAAAAGGACTACGAGGCCTTCGCCGATGCGGTTCGCTCGGGGCGGCTGGAAGCCACTGAGGGCCTCTGAGTCCGAATGCTCATCGGATGGCTGCGCCGTGGGTGAACGGCTCGAAGGACGGCAGGTTTCGCTCTGGATCGCCACATCCGGTACCACCCGCTATCCCTCCCTGGACACGGATCTTGAGGTCGACGTCGCCGTCGTCGGGGGAGGGATCGCCGGCCTGACGGCGGCGCTGGCCCTCAAGCGCGCCGGCAGCACCGTCGCGGTCCTGGAGGCAGCCCGGATTGGCACCGGCGTCACGGGGCACACCACCGGCAAGGTCACCTCCCTGCACCGGCTGGCTTACACCGAACTCGCGGACCGGCACGGACCGGACGTCGCGGGCACGTACGGGCAGGCCAACCAGGCCGCCATCGAGCACATTGCGCGTGTCGTCGCGGAGGAGGGCATCGACTGCGACTTCCGCAGGGTATCCAATTACACCTACGCCGAATCCGACGACGCCCTCGGCCGGGTCCGCGGCGAGGCGGCCCTGGCCGGGCGGCTCGGCCTGCCAGCGGTCTTTACCTCCGAGGTGCCGCTGCCGTTCGGTGCCCGGGGCGCAGTCCGGTTCGACGGCCAGGCGCAACTTCACGCGGTCAAGTACCTCCAAGGACTCGCCCGCGCCGTGGACGGGAGCGGAAGCCATGTGCTGGAGGACTCGCGCGTCACCTCGGTCCGCGACGGGGTGCCCGCCGTCGTCGGGACCGGGAGCGGCACCGTCCGGGCCCGCGAGGTGATCATTGCCACCAACGTCCCCGTTGGTGACGCCGGCCTGTTTGCCGAGCGCTGCTACCTGCACCGTTCCTACGTCGTTGCCAGCCGGGCACCTGCCGTGCCCCTGGACGGGACCTTCATCAGCGTCGACGAGCCGATGCGCTCCATCCTGGCGATCGACATTGAGGGCTCCCGGTTCGTTCTCACCGGCGGCGAGGGGCACCGTGCCGCCGAGGCCAGCGATGCCGCCGAGCGGTACCGCCGGCTCGCGGTTTTCTCCCGGGAACGCCTCGGCGCCGGGGAGACCAGCTTCCGCTGGTCCACGCAGGACAACATGCCCGTCGACGGGTTGCCCTACGCCGGGACTTTGACTCCGACGGCGGCGCACCTTCATGTGATCACCGGCCTGCGAAAATGGGGCCTGACCAACGGCACCGCTGCGGCCTTGATCCTGGCCGACACCCTGTCGGGCCGGCACAACCCCTGGGCCGCGGTTTTCGATACCAACCGCCCTTCCGCCGGCCAGGCAGGCGGGGTGCGGCAGCAACCGGACCAGCCGCCCCCACACCGGCTGCCGGATCAACCGGCCGTCGCCGGGCTGCGACCCGGCGAAGGCACCGTCGTGGAGATCGACGGCGAAATGACCGCCGTCTACGCTGGCGCTGCCGGGGACCTCCTCGCCGTCTCGGCCATCTGCACGCATCTGGGCTGCACGGTCGCGTTCAACGCGGACGATTCGACGTGGGACTGCCCCTGTCACGGCTCGCGGTTTGCCGCCGACGGCGCCGTCATCCAGGGTCCGGCGACGATGGACCTGGCACCGAGACCCGCACCGCGTTAGGTTCCTGCGGGTGAACCGGCCCGTGTGGCGGGGGAGCCGGCGGCCGAAGCGCGGCTGGCCCGGAGCCGTTCCAGCTTGACCACGTCCCGCCCGAATGAAAAGGCCAACAGCCCAAGCGCCAGCCCGAGCACCATGGCTCCCAGCGCCGGAGGCACCCCCGGCAACAGGGCGAACAGCAGGGCCGCCGGCTGGGTGGCTCCGATGACCCTGCGGACGGTGCTGGACGGCAGCGGGTTCTTCAGGGACGGCCGGAACCAGGCCGCTGCGAGGAACGCGTAGTACATCAGGCCGATGCCCAGGGGCCACAGGCCGAACTTTCCCGCCGCCGCGCAGGACAGCACCAGGACCAGCGCGGCGTCCGTATCCGAATCCAGGCGCGAACCCTCGGCCGTGGCACAGCCCGTGAACCTGGCCACCCGTCCGTCCACGGCATCGAGCAGGAACGCGGCCGTGCCCAGGACCACCACCAGAAGGCTCGGTCCGGCTCCGGCGACCAACCCCACCACCGTTTCGGCGGCACAGCAGGCCACGATGCCCGCCCTGCCGAGGGTGACGCGGTCCGCTGGGGTGGAAAAACGGGGTTTCCGTCGCAGAACGGAGCCGGCGGCCCGGGTGATCACCGCGGCCCCCGCCGCCAGGGCCAGGAGCCAGGGAACAGGATCCGTGAGGACCGCCGCGGCGAGCCAGGCCCAGACCACAAGATAGGCGCCGACGGCGGTGCCGGCATCCGCCACGGCACGGCGGGCGGCTGCCGATCCCGGACCGGTCTGCCCTGCCGCCGGGGCGGCGGTGCCCGTCGTCGGTTCTGCAGGCCGGTTTCCGGGCACGTTTGCTGTAGACGCCGCGTCCTCTTGTTTCGTGCCTTCTGCAAACGACTTCAGCCTGAACCACCCCGCCCACATGCTAGCAAGTCCGCGGCCCGGGGTTGGTCAGTGCTTGGACTGGGCGCCCTGCCCGTTCGTCCGCCGTCCGGCCCGGACGAAACCGATGGCTGCCAGGACGGCGCCGGCGCCTTCGGCCACGGCGCTGACGGACTTCTCGAAGAACCAGATGGGCTCGTACATGGCCGGGAAAGGCCCGAACGCGGGAATATTCACATAACGGTATGCCACCACGGCCACGAAGGCGCTCAGCGCGACGACGAATGCGACGGCGAAGGCCGCCCTGCTGCCGCGCAGCAGCACATACAACCCGGCCAGCACAGCGGCAGCCGATTCCAGCAGGAACAGGTTCCCTTGGCCGATTCCCGCGGAGTTCCCCGCCTGGTAGCCCGGGGCCAGGTGGATGTGGACGGCGGCGTCAATGAACAGGGCAACGGCGGTGAGGATTCGCAGTGTCATGCCGGCCGTATGGACCCGCACGGTCCGTCCGGGGCTCTGGGCGCTCATTTGACCACCAGCGTCCCGTGCATGCCCGGATGGTAGGTGCAGTGATACGCGTAGGATCCGGGTTTCGTCGGCGCGGTGAAAGTGGCCGTGCCGCCGCCATTGACCTGTACATCGAACGCTGAGCCTTCGTCAGCCGTGACCGTGTGCGCCGCGGCATCCATGTTGGTTACGGTGACCGCCGCGCCGGGGGCCACGGTGAGCGGGTCGCCGTAGGCGAAGTCCTTGATGGTGATGGCGGTGGCGGCGGCGGTGCCCGCCGTCGGGCCGGCTCCGTAGGCAGGGCCGGGTGGGGGCGCCGACGTCGACGCCGGCGATCCGCTGCCGCCGGCGCACCCGCCGGTGCCCAGCAAGATCAGGAGCACCAACAGCGCCGACAGCTTCCGACGAGCATTCATTGCGCACCACCCCGAGCGGCTTGAGGAAACGAGCGGATGAACGTACTAGCTATATTGTGCGCCTGACCGGCACGAATGGAACCAGTCGGCGTCGAACGCCGGTCCGGGAGAGCCCGGGGAGATAGCGTAGTCACTGGCATGCATCCTGCAGCCGAGGGAGGGAAAATTGCGTGAAGCGTAAGAAGTCCTGGTCAGCATCGCTCACAGTGCTGATTGCCTTTGCAGCGAACGTCCTCGTCGCGGCAGCCAAAACAGTGGCCGCGCTCATCTCTGGCTCGGCGTCCATGACTGCCGAGGCGGCCCACTCCTGGGCCGATACCGGCAACCAGGTCTTCCTGCTCATCGCCGAACGGAAAGCCGCGCGGAAACGCGACAAAGCCCACCCCATGGGTTACGGGCGCGAGGCCTACGTATGGTCAATGATCGCCGCCTTTGGCCTGTTTACGGCCGGCGCGGTGGTGTCGGTGATGCACGGCATCCAGCAGCTGATCACCCCGGAACCGCCAGGTGACTATGGGATCGCCTACCTGGTGCTGACCATCGCGTTCGTCCTTGAAGGCGTGTCCTTCATCCAGGCGTTCCGGCAAAACCGGAAGGCGGCGCGAGAGCTGGACCGGAACACCCTGGAGCAGGTCCTCAAGGGCTCCGACCCCACGCTGCGCGCCGTCTTCGCCGAGGACGGGGCCGCGCTTGTTGGCCTGCTCATCGCCTTCGCCGGGATATTCCTGCACCAGGTCACGGGGTCCTCCGTGCCGGACGCCGTGGGGTCCATTCTGGTGGGCATCCTCCTGGCCGTGGTTGCCGTCGTACTGATCGAGCGGAACCGGCGCTTCCTGGTGGGACAAGCCGTGACCGGCGATATCGAGGGTTCCATGGCCCGCCGCCTCCTCGAACACCCAGAGATCGAACGCATCACGTACCTGCATCTCGAATACGTCGGCCCGCGCAAGCTCTACGTCGTGGCGGCCGTGGACATACAGGGAGATCTCCGGGAACACGACGTCGCCGTGGCCCTACGCCGCGTTGAACGCGAACTTGAGGACCACGACACGGTGGAAGAGGCCGTGCTGACACTCGCCACCGCGGACGAGCCCTCGTTGGACTTCCCCGCCGGTTGAGCACAACGCCGGCCGCCTGTCCGTTCCTTCGGCTGGCTCAGGCGCCGCCCGCCCTCGCGTCCATGCCGGCCGGCGGCTGCAGGCGGGCCCCGGAGGCCAGCAGCGCCTCGAGAACGGGGGACGGGCTGGGACTGGCCAGAAGGAAGCCCTGGCCCATGTCGCAGCCGAGCGAGCGCAGGAGATCCAGCTGCCCGGTGTGCTCGATGCCCTCGGCGATGACGGCCAGGTCCAGTTTCCGGGCCACTTCCAGAATGCCCTCGAGCATCGCCGCGGCCGGGGCGTCCCCAGGCAGCCCGGACAGGAAGGCACGGTCGATCTTGAGAATGTCCGCGGGCAGCGCAGCGAGCGTGCTGAGCGAGGAGAAACCGGTCCCGAAGTCGTCGATTGCGATGCGGACGCCGAAGCTCTTCAGCCGGTTCAGGGCAGCGACCCCGCCGTCGGCGCTCGTGGCCAGGGCCGATTCGGTGACCTCGAGGATCACCTTGTCGGCCTGCGAGGCGGGGTGGGCCAGGATGCGCTCCAGGGCTGCCAGGTTCCGGTCACTCGAAAGCTGAAGAGTGGAAAGATTGACCGAGACCCAGAAGTCTTCGGCTGTGCCCGGGGACCGGCGCCAGCCGGCGACGTGACGGCTTGCGGTGTCCAGTACCCAGCAGCCGATGGGGCCAATCTCGCCGGTTTCCTCGGCCAAGGAGATGAAATCGGCCGGTCCCAGCCGGCCCAGGGTCGGGTGCTCCCAGCGGACCAGGGCCTCCACCCCGGCGATCTCACCGGTGCCGAGATTCACCACGGGCTGGTAGTCGAGGCGCAACTGCCCGCCCTGCACGGCTGTGGCGAGGTCCGACCGGAGAGCGGCCCGGTAGGTCATTTCGTCATATCCCCGGGCATCGAAGAGCTGGTAGCGGCCTTTGCCGCCGTGCTTGGCCATGTACATGGCGAAGTCCGCCTGCCGCATCAGCTCGGCCGGATCTGCAGTGCCGGCGTTGCGCTGGGCGGCGCCCATGCTGACGGTTACCTTCAGCCGGACGTCGTCGATGCAGAAAGGGTCCCGCAGCGTGTCCTGGATGCGCCGTGCGACGTCGTCCGTCGCCGTGCCGCCCTCATCCGTCACGACGATCGCGAATTCGTCGCCGCCCAGCCGGGCGACGAGGTCATGCCCGCGCACGCAGCCCCGCAGCCGTTGGGCCAGCTGGATGAGCAACGCGTCGCCGCCCTCATGGCCCAGCGAGTCGTTGACGTCTTTGAAGTCGTCGACGTCGATGACCAGCAGGCCTTCCTGCCCGTCGCAGACCTCGGTGCCAGCTGCTTCCGGGTTCTTTGCCCCGGAGTCGAACGCGGCCGTGAGGCGTTCGGTGAGGACTGCCCGGTTGGCCAGTCCCGTGAGCGGGTCGTGGGTGGCGCGGAAGGTCAGTTCCAGGTGGTTGTCGTGCACGGTGGCGGCCATGGAATTGAAGGCCTCGGCCAGCTGGCCAAGTTCGTCATTGCGGACAACGCTGATCCGGTGGCTGTAATCACCGGACTGCAGCTTCACGACCCCGCGGTACAGACCCTCCACGGGGCGCATCAGGTACTTGGTCATCCGCCGGCGGAAAAAGAAAACCCCGCCTGCCGCCAGCGCAAAGAGGGCCGTTCGGACGGTCGATACCATCTGCTGAAGCCCGGCCCCACGGGCGACGCCGTCGTCCAGCGCGTCGAGCGAAGCGCGACGGACGTCGGCGAGCAGGGCGCGGGCCTTGGCGCTGGACGCGGCGAACGCCGGCGCCTCAGCCACCCGGTTGCCGTGGAGAGTGGCCACCTGGCTTCCCCAGAGATTGTGTGCGGACAGTCCCTCCTGCCACGCGGCCCGGGCCTCGCGGACTGTGGCCCGCATGCCGTACGCCTCCGGCAGGATACGGGCGGTGGCATCGAACTGGGCGGAGATGTCCTTTTGTTGCAGCAAAAAGGCGGCCGGATCTGCGGGTGCGGACAACAGCTGGAGTCCGGCTTGTTCGTGGGTCTCGATGCCGGTCCGGAGCTCGGCGATGGCCTCCGACTCGACGCGGTGCTGTGCGGCGGCGTGCTGGATTTGGTCCGTGACAAAACGGACGCCGACCAGGGTTACCGCGGCCCCGGCGAGCAGGGCAAGGAGCACCAGGATGAAGGCCCTGGACCATTCGCGCTGCAGGCTCCCTGCGCGGGCGGGTTTGCCGGTGCCGGGGGTCCGGGTGGCCGCTGGCCCTTCAGCCGGCATGGCCGGCCCGTCGGATCGTTCGGGTCCATTGGCGTCGTTGGCGTCGGCGGCCGACGGCGGCGCAGCAGCAGCAGGGTCAGCCAAGCTGCTGGTGGATTTACGCATGATCAGCCTCCGGCCGTGTGCCGGCCGTCGCCGCATCGTCAAACAGGAGCGTAGCCGAACGTGCCCCGGCTGGTCATGTCCTGCCGCCTCCCGACACTATTGTGAAGCATGTGACAGAAGTGTATTCGACGGGCGGCCCGGCGGGTAGCGTCCGGTCCCGGAACCACACCTGCCGGGCTGTACGTTTCCGGACCGGCTGAGCCGGTCCTGCCGGGGGCTCTAGCTGAGGCAGTCTGCGCAGTAGGCGTGGCCGGCCTTCTCCTTGGCCAGCTGGGACCGGTGCCGCACCAGGAAACAGGAATAGCACGTGAATTCGTCTTCTTTTTGCGGGATGACCGTGACGGTCAGTTCCTCGCCGGACAGGTCTGCCCCCGGCAGTTCCACGCCTTCGGAGGTATCGGCCTCGTCTAGTTCGCGGACAACGCTTCGCGCGTCAGGCGCATTCGCCGAACGGAGCGCCTCCAGGGAAGCGTTGCGGGATTCCGCGACGTCGGAGCGTACTTCGTCATAATCGGTTGCCACCTGGTGATACTCATTTCAGTTGCTGGGCGTGTGATTCGGAGTCTCTCCGGATCTACGGATCTCTGTATCTCCGGATCTCCGGGATTGAACCGTACAGCATGACGCCGTGTAAATGCTGGGGACCGGGGCAGTCGCGGCAGTGACGCTCATGACACCCGGAAGCGGACGCCCGCGAGGCCGGCCTTCCTGCTTTGTTCGCCACTGGTCACCGGGGCGTCACGTGCCGTTAATTTGGCTGCCCTAGCCTGATTCTTTAGGCACCATCCACCTTGGGCACCATCCGCACCATCCGCACCATCCGTCGGGAGGATTCACCATGGCCGATATTGCTGCAGTGCTGGGACGGCTCACGCAGGACGAACTCAATGAACTGCGGTCCCTGGGCCCCAGCGGGCACCTGACCCGTCGCCTGACCGACGCCATCGACCGCGCCGCCGGCGGCCCTGGAGCCGGGCGCGGCTACTACGTCCCCAACGGGAGCGTCAGTTCCACCGGCGGACCGCACGTGGTCCTGCGCAGCGACGTTTCGGGGTGGCTGTTCGGTCCTCCCCAACAGGCCTGACCGAACTGCGACGGGCATCCCCTCCCACTGGACCGGCGAGGTTCCTTCCAGCCCGGCCCCGGAAGGGCCATACTGGCCCAAAGGGAGGGGGCTGGATTGCGGATCCTGATGGTGGAGGATGAGGACGCCCTGGCGGAAACAGTCCGCCGCGGGCTGAGGAACGAGGGGTTCGTCGTCGACGTCGCCCACGACGGCGTGCGGGGACTCGCGGCGGCGCTGGAGAACGCGTACGATGCCATCCTGCTGGACCTCATGCTGCCGCGGATGAACGGCTACGACGTCTTGAAGGAATTGCGGCAACGCAAGGTGTGGACTCCGGTGCTGATGCTCACGGCCAAGGACGGCGAATACGACCAGACCGATGCCTTCGACCTGGGCGCTGATGACTACCTCACCAAGCCGTTCAGCTTCCTGGTGCTGGTGGCCCGGATCAGGGCGTTGATCCGGCGCGGAGCGCCAGCCAGGCCTGTCATCATGACGCTTGGCACGCTGTCCCTGGACCCCGTCAGCCACAGTGTGCGCCGCGGCGACACCCTCATCAGCCTCACGGCCAGGGAGTACGGGCTCCTGCATTATCTGATGCGCCGGCATGACCAGATCGTCTCAAAGGCGGAAATCCTGCAAAACGTCTGGGATCCGGCATTCGAGGGCGCGAACAACGTCGTTGAGGTGTACATCGGCTACCTTCGGCGCAAGATTGATGTCCCGTTCGGGATCCACAGCCTGACCACGGTGCGCGGCATGGGCTATCTGCTCAGCGCCGACCCGACCCCTGAACCCCGTGCTGCCGGGAGCCGCGAGGAGTGACGTCGGCCGGCTCCACAGGTTTCGGAAGGGGAAGCGTGATCTCAAAGCGGCAGTGACCCGCCGGTCCGTCCGTCGGACGGATGCTCCCATGATGGGCGGCCACAATTCCCGCCGCGATGGCCAGGCCCAGTCCGCTGCCGCCGCCTTCCCGGGAACGGCTGCCATCGAGCCGGACGAACCGTTCGAAGATCCGTTCCCGGTCCGCCTCCGGGATGGGGTCGCCGTCGTTGTCGACAGTGAGGATGACCCGGTCCCCGGCGGTGTGCAGATCCACGGCGATCCGGGACAGGGCGTGGCGGTCGGCGTTGTCCAGGACGTTCCGGAGGACCTGCGCCAGCCGCCGGGCGTCGCCGCGGATCCGGGTCGGAACGAGCTCCACCGAGATCTGGTTCCGGCTGGTGGACCGCAGCCGGCGGATCTCCTGGTCCAGCACGTCGTCAAGATCGACGTCCTTCTGCTCCACGCGCAGGCCGCCGTCATTGGCTTTGGCCAGTGTCAGCAGGTCCTCCACGAGGAAGCTCATGCGGGCCGTCTCCTCGGAGAGGACGTCCTTCATCTGAAGCCACATCGCCCCGGTCGGGTCCGCTGCCGCGATCTCGATTCCGGCCCTCAGCGTGGCCAGCGGGCTGCGCAGCTCGTGGCTGGCGTCCGAGACGAATCTGCGCTGTTCGGTGTCCGAGGCCTGCAGCCGGTCCAGCATGGTGTTCATCGTCAGCGCCAGGGCGTGGATTTCGTCGTTGGTGGGCGGGACGTCGACGCGCCCGTCCAGCCGCTCGGCGTTGATCCGGGCCACCTGGCCACGGATCCGCTCAACCTGGCGGAGGGAACGCCCCACCAGGAGCCATACGGACACGGCCACGGTCCCGAGCAGCAGCGGCGTGGCTCCCAGCATGAACCACGCGACGGTGGAAATGGTGTCCGCCTGTATCTGTGAGGCCTGGGCCACCACCACGGTGTAGCTCAACGTGCCGGTCCGTGCTCCCACGGTGACGATGTGGTAGTCGTCGGTGTCTCCGATGCTCGGAAGGCTCGAGACGTCCTGGGTCATGGTCTGGCCCTGGCTGGGTCGCTGGGCTGACAGCGGGGCGTTGGCGACCTCGGGGTCCGAGCTGGCCAGGACGTACCCTGCGGCATCCAGCACCTGGACGAACTGGCCCGCATGCGCGGTGTCGATGATGTAGGCGCGGGCATCCTCGATGTCCATGTCCTCCATCTCGGCGATCACGTCCAGGGCCTTCTGCTGGGCTGCTGCGTCGCTCGACCGCGCCAGGGACGCCTGCAGCAGGACCAGAAGGACAAGGCCGCCGAGCAGCAGCGCCACGGCTACGACGCCGACGGCGACCGCCGTCGAGCGCTTCCGCACGCCCCATCGAATCTCGCCCGTGCCGGTGCCGGAGGGGGCCCGTTTGCCCAGTGCCATGCTCCAAGAATGCGTCAATGCGCGGTTCGGGACAACCACCGCGGCCGCATTGCCGACGCCGCCCGCCCGGCCGGCACCCCGACGGTGGCCGGAGCGCTCCTGCATGCGCGCCCGTCCCCACGGAGAGAGACTGCTCTCAGTCTCTTCTCAGCGGGATGGGGGAGAGTGGAAATAGGCCGCAGAAGACCGGCCGCCGGCCGCCAATGGGCCGTTCGTCCACAGATTCCGGCCGCACGCTCTCCTCAACCAGTGTGCGGCCGGACACGGCACCCGGGCGAAGCGGCGCAGCGGGCGCCGACAACAGCCGCTTCCGATACTCCATGCCGATGAGTCGCGGGCCAGCGCCTCAGGGCCGGGGCGTCACCCGGAGCCAGACGAACTGCCGGGCGTCCAGGACCAGTCCCGCGTCGAGGCACACATGGGCGCCGGTCAGGACGTCGACGGCGCCGGCCGCGAAGCCGGAGAGCGTCAACGCCGTTACCTTCTGGGGGCCGTCGCTGAAGTTGGCCAGGGCGAGGATCAGCGTTCCATTTCCGGGACGCTGGTACCCCAGGACTCCCGGGTTGTTCGTGGCGAACCCGACCAGCCTGGTCCCGGCCAGTTCCGGCGTCGCGGACCGTACGGACACCATCCGGCGCAGCCCGGCAAAGACCGCCCCGGCGGGGGTTTCCGGCTCCGCGCGCCGCGCGTACTCTGCGGCCGGGTAGTGCGGCCGGTGCACCCAGCGGCTGTCCGTTCCGTGGCCTTCCTCGGCGACGTACCCGTAGTCGTTGAACTGGCCGACCTCGTCACCGAGATAGAGCAGCGGGATGCCCCCGGTGCTGAAGGCCACCGAGTGGGCCAGCAGGATCCGGTCCACTGCCGCAGCGGTTCCGCCCTCCAGCCCGCAGAGCGACGCCGTGGTGCCGGAAATCCGACAGTCGCCGGTGCGGGGGTTGTCCTGAAAAGGCACGCCGCGGGCGAAGCTGCCAGGGAAACGGTTGACGTAGAAGGAATTGAGGAACCGCCGGTGCTCGAAGGCATTGATGCCAAGCTCGGCAGCGTCCTCATCCGCAAACGTCCAGCCGATGTCGTCATGGCTGCGGACGTAGTTCACCCACGCCGTGCCGTCCGGAATATTGTGGCGCCGCTCCAGGGCCTGGGTGAGCAGGGACACGTCGCGGGTGGCCAGCGCCTCCCAGATCAGCGCCATCTGCAGGGGGTTGTAGGAGAGCTGGCACTCGGCGGGGTCAATGTAGCGGGCCACCTCGTCGGGGTGGACGATCGCCTCGGACTTGAACAGCAGCGACGGCGCCGCCAGCCGGCACACGGCATTGAACGCCTGCAGCAGCGTGTGGGCTTCGGGAAGGTTCTCACAGGGCGTGCCGAGCTGCTTCCAAATGAAGGCGACGGCGTCCATCCGGAGAATGTCCACGCCCTGGTTGGCCAGGAACAGCATCTCGCCCGCCATGGCCCGGAAGACGTCCGGGTTGGAGTAGTTCAGGTCCCACTGGAAGGTGTGGAACGTGGTCCAGACCCACCGTCCGTCCGGCAAGTCGACAAATGAGCCGGGGTGGTCGTCCGGGAAGATTTCGCGCACGGTTTGCTCGAACGCGTCCGGCATGGACCTGTCCGGGAAGATCCAGTAGTAGTCGCTGTAGGCCGGCTCGCCCGCGGCCGCCTTCCGGGCCCATTCGTGCTCGTCGGAGGTGTGGTTGAAGATGAAGTCGACCACGAGGCTGATGCCGTTCGCCCGCAGCTCGGCGGCGAGGTCACGCAGCTGCTCCGTGGTGCCCAGCCTGGGATTGACGTCCCGGTAACTGGAAACGGCGTAGCCGCCGTCGGAGTGCGGTTCGGGGGCCAGGAAAAGCGGCATCAGGTGCAGGTAGGTCAGGCCCAGTTCCTTGAAATAGGGGATCCGGGCGCGGACGCCTTCGAGGTCCATGGCGTATCTGTCGACGTAGCATACGCCGCCGAGCATGGTGTTGGACTGGAACCAGCCGCTGTTGTGTTCCCGTTCGGCGTCGAGGCCCTTGAGCGCGGCAGGCCTCTCGGCCCACGAGCGGGCAGACTGCATCACAAGGTCGGTGAGCTGATCCAGCCAATCCGGCCGTGCGCCGTAGAGATCGTGGAACAGCCGGAACAAGGCCGGGAAATGACGGTCGAAGCGCTCTTCGAAGACGGCCCGGTCCGCGCCGTCCCACCCGATGCCCGTGCCCGCCGCCAAGGCCCGGAGCACATGCCGGCGGGCCTCGCTGTCGACACCGTCGGCTACAAGGGCGGGTTCAACCATGGAGCATCTCCTTTGACCAGTTTCAGTCCCCGACGGCGCGAGGACCGTTCACATCCTTGCAGAAGGACGCGCGGGTGCCCAGCACGGCAGCCGTGTCCGGCGAGGAAAGGCAGCCGGCATCCGATGCCGCCAATGGTGCTGCCGGGAAGGTCTATAGGCTGGCGTGATGACCGCTCTGACTGATCTCCTGCCCACGTTGCTGGGCGTCGGGCTCCTGATGCTGGTCACCGTGGGGTTGCTTGCTGTTTTCCGGATCCCGCACCCAACCGCGCCGGCGCTGGCCATCCTGCGCGGGGCTGTGCAACTGGCTGTCATCAGCCTCATACTGGGCACTGTCATCACCAGTCCGGTCTGGGTCGGTGCCGCACTTCTCGTGATGTTTTCGGTGGCCGCAGTGACGGCCGCGCGACGTCTGGGGTGGAGTTGGGGACGCCTGGCGGTAGTGGGCGGCTCGATGGCGGCCGGCATCCTGGTGACCCTGGCGATCGTTTTCGGCACGGGCGCCATAGCCCTGACGCCCCGCTACGCGCTGGCAATTGGCGGGATCGTGATCGGCAATGCGATGACCATCGCCACCCTGGCCGGCCGGCACTTTGCCGAGTCGGTGAATGAGCGTTGGGATGAAGTTGAAGCGTGGCTGGCTTTGGGGGCGACGCGGCGTCAGTCAACGTTGGAGCTGGCCCGTCGCGCCGTCTATTCAGCCCTCATTCCTTCGACCGACCAGACTAAGACGACGGGACTTGTCACCCTGCCCGGGGCGTTTGTGGGTGCGATCTTCGGCGGCCTTTCACCCTTGGAAGCGGGCCGCTTCCAGATCGTCGTGCTCGCCTCGATCATGGCGGCAGGTTCCATGACCGCCGTGGCCCTGATCGGGATCATCGCGCCGGTGAGGGTGCGTCCGGTGCGTCCACGCTAGCGTCCGCGCCGTGGGCCGTCCTGACTAAGCCGGCACCCGGATGACGAGGGGGTCCATCGCCTGGCCGTCGGCGTACTGGCCGTCGAACAGTTCCGAACCGGCCTGGGAGACGGCGACCTCGACGCGCTCCCAGACGAGAAACCCTTCCATGTTGCGGGGCGCGGCAGTGCGCAGGGTGCCGACATCCGAGCGGTCCGTCCCGCCGCCGTCGCCCGTGCTGATGGACAGGACCCCGTGCCCGGCCGCGAACTCGACCCATGGATCCAGCAGACGGACGAACATCATTCCGTGGTGACCGGCGACGCGGACATCGCCGCGGAACCGCAGCACTCCGGTGCCGCTGGCGGGATCGTACTCGGAGCCGGCGGGAGCGAAACAGAACTCTCCGGACGCAGTGACCGTGGCGCCGTCGGCCGCGGAAACAGCGCCGTCCGGGAGTCCCGAAATGTAATCCATAAAGCTGCGTTTGATGCCCCAGGTCAGACCCGGCAGGGGCAGCGGGGCGGGGGAGGCGGACGTTGGTGTCACGTGGGTTCTCCTGGGCTGTCGGGCGGATCTACGTCCGAGCCTAGCCGCGGATCCGCGCCGGGCTGAACTGTTGAACCACCGCCGCTTCATCCTGCGTATTTCTCTGACGGCGTAGGCCCGCCAGGACTACTCCCGGGACGGCGGTGGTTGACTTGGATGAGTACCGTTTAGCAGGAGGTGCACCGTGGCCGCGTCCATCAGCAGGGTTTCCGGATCCGATGTGTCCGAAGACCCGCTGGATTCCTATTCCGCAACGGTCATCCGCGTGGCCGAGGCGGTCACCCAGCACGTCGCCGCGCTCGAGGTGACCGGCAACGGGCGCAACGGCAGGGTGAGGGTCGGTGCGGGCTCGGCCGTGCTGTTCACCACGGACGGATATCTGCTGACGAATGCCCACGTGGTGGGCGGCGCCCAGTCCGGCCGCGCAGTCTTCGCCGACGGCACCAGCACGGCTGTTGACGTGGTGGGCGCCGACCCGCTCTCCGATCTTGCCGTGGTCCACGGCAGGGCACCCACCGCGGCACCGGCTGAACTCGGCGACGCCGAGTCCCTCCGGGTCGGCCAGCTGGTCATCGCCGTGGGCAATCCGCTCGGGCTCGCCGGCTCCGTCACCGCCGGGGTGGTCAGCGGGCTGGGCCGTTCGATCCCCGTCTGGTCCGGACGGAGCCGCCGCGTGATCGAGGACGTCATCCAGACCGACGCGGCCCTCAACCCCGGCAGCTCCGGCGGGGCGCTGGCAGACGCCCGCGGGCGGATCGTCGGCATCAATACGGCCGTGGCCGGTGTTGGGCTCGGGCTGGCCGTTCCCATCAACGCGACGTCCCGGCGGATCATCGCGTCGCTGCTCAAGGACGGCCGCGTCCGCCGGGCCTACCTGGGCCTGGTCAACACACCGATCCAGTTGCAGCCGAGCGCCGTCGTCCGGACGGGCCGCAGGGAGGGCCTGCTCGTGGTCGAAGTCCTCCCGGATTCCCCCGCCGAGCGGGCCGGGCTACGGGCCGGCGACATCCTCCTGAAGGTTGGACACATGTATGTGTCCAACGCCGAGAGCCTGCAGAAACTGCTGTTCGCCGAAGCGATCGGGGAGCCGCTGGACCTTGCCGTGCTCCGGGACGGCGCGGACCTGCTACTGGTGGCTGTGCCCGCCGAGATGACCGATAACCAGTAGGGAACCGGGTCCGGACCGGCGGTTTCAAACCGCTGGAATTTGCCCACCGGGGCCAAATCCTTGCGCGGCTAAACTACTTGGGTCCGCATGGCGGCGGCCCGCGGAATTACTTGGTTGGCGCCGCAATCACCTGCCCTCCGCTCCGCGCGCTTACTCAGCGGTACTGACCCCTGTACGCGTCTTTCTTTGGGCGAAAGATCGGGTAGCGGCATGCCTTGTTGCGCCCCGCCGGGCGTGTCACGGTGTCATTGGAAAGCCGGAGGGAACAGAGCCTCAGTACGGCCTGGTTTCGATGTTGATCCGGCTCTCCATAGACGATTGAGTTCGTTTTACCTGGGGAAATCGGAGAACATCGTGGATAGCCCAAAGGAAACAACACCTTCCATTTCGGTCCGCCTCTTCGGATCATTCGAAGTGCGCCGGGACGGCGTGGCGCTCACCGCCGCCGACATGGGCGGATGCAAGCCCCGGCACATACTGGAAATCCTTCTCCTGAACCTTGGCACGCCCGTGTCCAAGACCCGCCTGATCGATCTTGTCTGGGGCGCAGGAGCCAGTGACGGCTCGGTAGCGACCCTCGAGAGCTATATCAGCGGTATCCGCCGTGCCATCCAGCCGGGGCAGACCAAGACCGGCCCGCTCCGCACGGCCAACAGTGGCTACGTCCTGGACCCTACGCTCGTGGACCTCGATCTGTTCCGGTTCCATGACCTGGTCCGCGACGCGGGTGAGCTGCCCCCGGAGGAGGCCTACCCCCTGATGCTCGAGGCCTTGGTGCTTTCCGCCGAGCCGCTGCTCGGGTTCGAACTTGCCTCCGACTGGGCGGAAGAGGCGCGCGCACGCCATGCAGCCGAGAAGGTGGCGCTGCAGATCCTGGCGGCAGAAACGGCGGCTCTGCTGGGCAAACCAGACGATGCCGTCAACCTGGTCCAGGCTGCCATTCGAGCGGAGCCCCTGAACGAGCGGGCCTGGACGGTGCTGGTGACAGCCTATGAACAGGCAGGCCTGCCGGCGGAGGGCCTCGCGGCGTATGACCGCTGCCGGCGCCTCTTCGACCGCGACCTCGGCTGCAGCCCCGGTCCGGCCCTGCAGGAGGCTCATCTGCGGCTCCTGCGGCAGCGTGCGGAGAGCAACTCAGAACTCTCCGAGGTACTGGCGGCGCTGCTCTATCTGGGCGAGCGGTTGAACGGGCCCAAGAGCCGGCAGCTGCCGGCGGCGGAGTCCCGGCGCATGCATGAGAACGCCGGGCGGGTGCTTGATTCCTTCCTCCAGCGCGTACGGGCCGCGGTCTGACCCCCGCGGGGGCGCCACCGGTGGAGTGGCGGCGCCAAATTGATGAGCGGGAGGGCCGCCACCGGGACGCGGGCGTTAGCTTCGTCACGTGGCCGGGATTCTTCGGGAATTCCGCCGCACCGGGCCCCATACTGGGAATATCCCCGGCGGGCAGTCCCACCGCCGGGCGTGAGGAGGGCCCATGGAAACCTTGAAGAAAGTCATCACGAACGAGTACTTCCCCGCAGCCGCTGTGCTGTCCGGAGTCATCCTGTTCTGGGTCCTGGGCCTCTTCGGCGGACTGTCCCTCCTGAGCACCCGCCAAAGCCCGGTGACCACTCTGACGTGGATGATGTTCGTCTACGCCGCAGCGGTGCTCTCGCCCCTGGCCGGACTTCTCGCCGCCATCGACCTCGTGCGCCGGTGGCTGCGGAACCGGCAGGCGGCCACGGCGGAATCCGCCTAGTCCGTCCCGCCTGGTCCGCCCCGGCGCACTGTCAGCCGGCCGGCGCGATGCCGTTGCCGGCGTTCTCTGCTAACCGAAGCGCGACTGTTACTCGAAGCGCGACGGATCACCCATGCCGCGCCGGACGATTTCCGCGACGCCGCTGGAGTAGTCGATCACCGTGGTTGGCTCGGCACCACAGTCGCCGGAATCGATCACGGCGTCCACCACGTGGTCCAGGCGTTCCTTGATCTCCCACCCCTGAGTGAGTGGCTCTTCCTCATCGGGAAGCAGCAAAGTGCTCGACAGCAACGGCTCGCCAAGCTCAGCGAGCAGCGCCTGCACGACGTGGTTGTCCGGAATGCGCACGCCAACAGTCTTTTTCTTCGGGTGCAGCAGCCGTTTCGGGACCTCCCTGGTCGCCGGCAGGATGAAGGTATAGCTGCCGGGCGTGACGGCCTTGATGCTGCGGAACACATCGTTGTCGATCTGGACGAACTGGCCCAACTGGGCGAAGTCCTTGCAGACGAGGGTGAAATGATGTTTGCCGTCCAACTGCCGGATGGTCCGGATCCGGTCCAGGGCCTCCCGGTTACCCAGCTGAGCGCCCAGCGCGTAGCAGGAATCCGTGGGGTAAGCGATCAGGCCCCCTGAGCGCACGATGTCCACCGCCTGGAGGATCGAACGTGGCTGGGGGTTCTCGGGGTGCACATCGAAGTATCTCGCCATGCCAAGAGCATACGCCCGGCGGCCGCCCGGACGGCGACAGCGGAGCCCGTCAGCCGACCCGAATCTCCCGCGGCGGAACGGGGCCGGCCGCTGCTTGTGCACAGACAGTTCTGTCTGATACCTTCGTTCCCGGTATAGACAAACCTGTCTACACCCCACTCATGCAGCTTTGCGGCAAACGAACACCGAGAGCGAGAACCGAATGCTGTCAATGGCAGGAAAGACAGTTCTGATCACCGGAGGCACCGGCGGGATCGGCAAGGCCACGGCTCTGGGTCTGGCCGCCCTGGGTGCGCGGGTTGCCATCACTGGACGCAATGCTGACAGGGCATCGCGGGCAGCTGAGGAGATCCGGGCTGTGGCGTCGGCCCCCGTAGAGGTGTTCACCGCCGATCTCTCCTCCCAGCGGGAAGTCCGCAGGCTGGCCGACGAGGTGCTGAATACCTTGGACCGCCTCGATGTGCTGGTCAACAATGTGGGCGGATTCTGGAACACCCGCCGTGTCACCGTGGATGGACTTGAGTACACCTTCGCCCTCAACCACCTTGCTCCTTTCCTGCTCACCAACCTTGTCCTTAAGCGGTTGAAGGAGAGCGGACCGGCGCGGATCGTAACGGTCTCGTCCGGCGCCCAAGCCATGGCCCGGATGGACTTCGCGGACCTGCTGGCCGAACGGTCCTACTCGGGGCAGCGGGCGTACAACCAGTCGAAATTGGCCAACGTCTTGTTCACTTACGGACTCGCCGCACGTCTCTCCGGCACCCGCGTCACCGCAAATGTGCTCCACCCCGGAGTCGTGGCGACGGCGTTCGGAGCCGAAGATCCGGGCCGGCTGCAAGAGTTCCTGACACCGCTGGTTCAGCGGTGGATGAAAACCCCGGAGCAGGGCGCCCGGACCTCCATCTACCTTGCCTCGGCGCCGGAGCTCGAAAACGTCACCGGCCAGTACTTTGCCAACAGCACCCCCAAGAAATCATCAAAACGCAGCTACAGCCAGTCCGATATTGACCGCCTCTGGCAGGTCAGCTCGGCTCTGGTCGGCCTCGAATCCGACTCAGAAAGAAGCACGAACCTTCCATGACCCCACAGCGCACGCTCGTCCTTGTTGCCCACCCCGACCTGGAAAGCTCGCGGATCACCGCGCACCTCACCGCAGCCATCATGGACTTGGAGAACGTGACAGTGCATGACCTCTCCGCGGCCCACTCGCACCGGCGGTTCGACACCGCCCGGGAACAGGAGTTGCTGCGCGGGCACGACACCATCGTCTGGCAGTTCCCGTGGCACTGGTACTCCGTCCCGGGGGTCCTGAAGGAGTGGATGGACCAGGTGCTCACGTACGGCTTCGCGTACGGGGCAGGAGGCGACGCCCTCCACGGAAAGCGGCTCCAGCTGGTGCTGTCGACCGGCGGTCCTGAATCGTCCTACGCGCCGGCAGGACACAACCGCTTCACGATGGAGGAGCTCCTGCGCCCCCTCGACGCTACCGCGCACTTGTGCGGCCTGGAGATGGCCCAGCCACTCGTCCTGCATTCGGCACCCCGGGTGGACGCCGACGAACTCGGCCGGCACGCCGCCCGGTACCGCGAACTGCTGGCTCCCGCGTCGGTCTCCGCGCGGTAGCCGGAATCCGGTGCGTCGGATCCGACGCGCCGGGGGGAGCGGCGGTCAGGCGGCCTGGGCAGCGGAGCCGACCCGACCCGCCGGCCCGGCTCCGCGTAAGCTTTGGCCGACCGAGTAGCCCGTTGCCGCCAGCAGCAGCACCGCCAGCGTCCAGCGCAGGGCGCTGCCCGCCGTCATGGCCACACAGTCACAACTGCTCGTCGTGGTGGATCCGTTCGCCGAGCTGCCGCAACGGCTCCCCGCTGCCGCTCCACTGCTGGGCGATGAACTCTGCCGCGATGGACACCGCCGTTTCCTCCGGGGTGCGGGCGCCCAGGTCCAGGCCGACAGGGCTGTGAAGCCTGGACAACTCGGCCTCAGTCAGTCCCGTCTGCCGAAGCCGTGCCATCCTGTCCTCGTGCGTGCGCCGGGATCCCATGGCGCCGACAAAGGCCACGGGGCTGCCGCGCAGGGCCACCTCAAGGACGGGGATGTCGAACTTCGGGTCGTGGGTCAGGACGCAGAGCACAGCCCTGGAATCCAGCAGGCCTTGGGCAAACTGCTCGCTCAGGTACCGGTGTGGCCACGCGTTGACCACCTCGGCGGCTTCGGGGAATCGCGCCGGCGTCGCGAATACGGACCGCGCATCACAGACGGTCACCCGGTAGCCCAGGAACGCGCCCAGCCGCGCCAGCGCCGCGGCGAAGTCAATGGCGCCGAAGACGAGCATGCGCGGCGGCGGCGCATAGCTGGCAAAGAAGACGCGCATGCCGGTGTCCAGCCGCTCGCCGTCCACGCCGTAGTTCAGGATGCCCGTCCGGCCGGCGGCGAGAAGACCCTGGGTGTCGTCGCCGACGGCGCGGTTGGTCCGGTCCGAGCCCAGGTCACCCTCGCAATTTTCCGGCCTGACAACCAGGTGCCGCCCCACGCGGCCGGCATCCGGGTGTTCGATGATCGTGGCGACGCCCACGCGGCGCCCGGCGGTGATGTCCTGCGCGACGGCGTCGAGTTCGGCAAAGCGGCGCCGGGAAACAGGTTCGACGAAGATGTCGATGATTCCACCGCAGGTCAGGCCCACGGCAAAGGCATCGTCATCGCTGATCCCGTAGCGCACCAGGGTCGGCTCGCCGTCGTCCTTGACCTGGGTGGCGAGCTCGTACACGGCCCCCTCGACGCAGCCGCCGGAGACGGATCCCACGGCCTCGCCGCTGGCCGTCACCAGCATCGCCGCCCCCGGGAGCCGGGGCGCAGATCTGAATGTGCTCACGACGGTGGCCAGGCCTGCCGTGGCACCGCTTCGCCAGTCGGGCAACATCGCCGCCAGGACATCACGCATCGGTGCTCTCCTCAGAGCCTGCCGCACAGCCGGAGCAGCCGGAACGCCGAACGCCGGCCGGCCCAGTACGCGATGCACGCCACGATGGCGATAACGCCCAGAACCTTCACCGGACTGGACAATTGCTCCGCCGCGATTGACTTGGCGAGGCTCAGCGCATCCAGGCTGCCGTCCGGCGCAGCCGCCGAGCCAGGCACAGGGACCGGTTCCGGCGCGGCCGCCGCCGAGACAGGCACAGGGATCGGTTCCGCCGCCGACGCGGGGACCCGAGCCGGGGTCGGTCCGGCAGGGGCTTCCTGCGCAGGGGGTGCTCCCTCAGTGAGCATGGCCTGCAGATTCTTCGCGAAGAGCGACATCATCTGCTCCGTGACGCTGCCAATCACCCCCTTGCCCATGGCCGCTGCCTTGCCGGACAGCGCCAGGTCTGCGCTGACGGAACCCCGTGTGGCCGCTCCGTCTTCGGCCAGCACCAGGGTGACGGTGGCCTCGGCGGTGCCTTGTCCGCGCGTCTCCTGGGCCTTGCCGCCAAGGACCGCACGATGTTCCGGGGCGTTTCGTTCAATGACGTTCAGCAGGCCCTTGTATTGCATCGTGACCGGGCCGAGCTTTACCGTCATGCCCACTTGGTAGGCGTCGTCCGAGAGCTTGTTCAGGATCCTGGCCCCCGGAAGGCAGCCGGCCACCCGTTCAAAGTCCATCAGCGTGTCCCACACCTGGCTTATCGGTGCGACCACCGAGAACGTGCTGTCAATGTGCATGGGCTGGTTCCTTGCCTCTCGCTCGTTCGTGCGTGTCCCGTGAAGGCGGCCCCTCGCCGCGAATGGCGGCAGCCACCTGCGCCAAGGCCCTGTAGCTGTGGCCGCTGACGAAGGCGTCGCAGTAGGGCAGGGCCGCCGCCATGCCGCCCACGAGGGGCCGGTACTGCGGGGCTGCCTTGCGCGGATTCACCCAGATGATCCGGTGGGCGAGCCGGCGCAGGCGGGCCATCTGCGCCGCGACCTGTTCCGGATCCTCGTAGGCCCAGCCGTCCGAAAACACCACCACCACAGCGCCCCGCGCCAGTCCGCGGCGGCCGTGCTCGTCGACGAAGCGCCGGAGGCATTCGGCGATCCGGGTTCCGCCGGCCCAGTCCGGCGCGGAGACAGCGGCGCGGGCCAGGGCCTGGTCCGGATCACGCAGGGCCAGTTGCCGTGTCAGCCTGGTCAGCCTGGTGGAGAAGACAAAGGCTTCCGCCCCGGCCCGGGTCACGGCGCCCTGCAGGAAGGATACGAAGACCCGGGAGTAGGGTTCCATCGATCCCGAAACATCGCAGAGCAACACCAGTTTGCGGCGCTGCTCGCGCCGGCGGGCATACAGCAGCAGCGGGGCGTCGGTCCCGGACCGGCGGGCGGCACGCACTGTCGCCCGGACGTCCAGGCTCGCCGTGCTGTGGGCCGACGTGCGCGTGCGCCGGCTCAGCCGCAGCGGCGTCGCGGGCTGCAGCGCCGCCGCCAGCCGCCGTACCTCCGCTACTTCCTCGGCGGAAAGCTCGGCAAAGGATGTCACCTGCAGGTGTTCGTCCGCGGAAACCATGGCAAGGACGGCCTCCCGGTCCGTGCGGCCGTCCTCCGCGGAGCCGTCCCGGCCGGGGAAGGCCGGGCGCGGCCGCTGCGGCGTGCCGGGGGCCGGGCCCGGCGTCTGGCTCCCTGGCGCTGCGGGCCTGGTCCGGAGCGCCGGTGCGGGCGGCGCCGCTGCCGCGCCGGGCACGCTGCCCGGATGGGCGGGGRCGGCGTTCCCGCGGAACACGGCCGCAAAGACGGCATCGAACACGGGCACCTGTTCGCGGGCGGACACGAGCACCACGCGGCAGGTCCAGTAGAGCTGCTCAAGCCGGGCCGGGGGGATCAGGTGGAGCGCCTCAGCCAGCCGCGCCGCCCGGTCCGGCGAGGTGGCCAGGCCGGCACTCCGGATGGCCGTGACGAACGCGGCGGACAAGGCGGCCGCCTCGACCAGTGGCGGCTGCGGCGGCTGATCGGTGGCACTGTTGTTTTGCGCGGGGCCGTTGTCTTCAGCCATCGGTGCCGTCCACGAGCCAGGCCGCGCCGCGGGAGCCGACGAGTTCGAGGTCATCGCGGTTCTTGACGATGGAGCCCCACGTCTGCTCGGTGGTGCCGGGGTCGATCCGCTCCACCCCCAGCACAGCCAGGGCCGAGACCCAGTCGATTGCCTCGGAGATCCCGGGCGGCTTGGCGAGGTCCAGGGTGCGCAGCCGGGTGATGACGGCAGCGGCCTGGAGGGCCAGCGGGCCGCTGCTGGCAGGAACCCGGCGGCGCACGATCTCGGCGATCCGGGCGGGTCCCGGGTAGTCGATCCAGTGATACAGGCAGCGGCGGGTCAGGGCGTCGTGAAGGTCCCGGGTCCGGTTGGAGGTCAGGATCACAATGGGGGGATGGGTGGCGCGGATTGTGCCCAGCTCCGGGATGGTGACGGCGGATTCGGCCAGCAGTTCAAAAGTGAAGGCCTCGAATTCGGCGTCGGCGCGGTCGATCTCGTCCAGGAGCAGCACGGCAGGCCGCGGGCCGGGATGTTCCAGCGCCTGCAGGAGCGGGCGCCGCAGCAGGTACTGGGAGGCAAACAGGTCCGTTTCCGTGACCTCGGTGTCGCGGACTTCGGCCAGCCGGATGCCGAGCAGCTGGCGCTGGTGGTTCCACTCATAGAGGGCCTCACCGGCGTCGATTCCCTCGTAGCACTGCAGCCGGTACAGCGGGGTGTCGAGGAGCTCGGCCAGCGCCTTCGCGGCCTCCGTCTTCCCGACCCCCGCCTCGCCCTCGAGCAGGATGGGCTGCGGCAGACGGACAGCCAGGAACAGCGCCGTCGCCAGTCCGACGTCAGCCAGGTAGTTGGTCCGGTCCAGCGCGGCCATCAGCGATCCGACATCCGGGACCCGGCGCCGCACGTCCTCCTCCGCGCCGGCCCGCGCCGCCGCCGTCATAGGGCCCCCAGCAGCCCGGCAAGGAGACGCCGGTAGTCGTCTTCGGTGTCGACGTCCGGGGGGACGGGGCCGGATGTACGGACCTCGACGACGTCGTCCGCCCGCTGTGCCAGGAGCTTCCAAACGGCTTTGTCCCCGTGCAGGGCGGCCAGGTCCGGCAGCAGGCGCCGGGCAAACGCCATCGGGTGGCCCACGCCGTCGTCGTAGCGGCACACCGCGATGCCGGCAGCGCGCGCAGAAGTGGGCTGCAGGGCGCCAAGCACGGCCCGGACGCTCGCGGCCCGGACACCGGGCTGATCGCCGAGCAGCAGGACGACGGCGCTGGTGTCCGGATGGAGGACGGCGAGCGCCGTGGCGATCGAGGACGCGCACCCTTCGCCGAAGTCCGGGTTGAGCACCACATCGCAGCCGCTGGTGTCCACGGTGCGCTCCACCTCGGCCGCTGCGCCGCCCAGGGCCAGCACCGTCTGGCCGAAGGCGCAGTCCCGGGCAGTCGCCAGGACGGCATCGAGCAGCACGCCCCCGCCGTAGGGCAGCAACTGCTTCGGCAGGCCCAGGCGCCGGGAACCGCCCGCGGCCAGGATGATGCCGGCGGTCCGGGGTCCGGGGCTTCCTGCCGCCCGCAACGGGTCAGGTCGTAACGGCATAGCGTTCCGGATCTTTGCGGAAGGCGGCCCGGCAGCCGGGCGAGCAGAAGTAGACGGCGGCCCCTTCGTGAACCAGGTGCAGGGACGATTCGAGGGCCGGGACGGACATGCCGCACACCGGGTCGACCGCGCTCGCCGGCCCCGATGGTGCGGGCTCGGATGGCGCGGGCTCCGATGGTACGGGCTCCGTGCCGAAGCTCGTGGCCGCCGCGGCAGCGGACGATGCAAGGGGCGGGGCGGCGCGCCGCGCCCTGGACCGTTCACCGACCAGCTGGGCGAGGATGGACAAGGCAATCTCCCCGGGGGTCCGGGCGCCCAGCTGCAGCCCGGCCGGTGTGAAAACCCGCCGCCGCAGGGCGTCGTCGACGTCGAGGGATTCCAGGACGGCGGCGCCGCGGGTTCGACTGGCCACGAGGGCAACGTAGGGGACGCCGGCCCGCAGGGCCGCTTCCAGGGCGCGCTCTTCCGCTTTTCCGTGCGAGGCGACAATCAAGGCCGCGTCATCCCCGCGGGGATCGGCGGATTCGCCGTCCGTCAGTTCGACTTCGAGGCCGACGCCGGAGCCGAGCGTTTCCAGGGCCTGCGCCACCGGCGTCGTGCCCACCACCACGACCCGGGGCGCCGGAATCCGCGGCTGGAGGAAGATCTCGATCGCCCCGCCGCTTAGGCACGGGTTGGTGACCTCGACGGCGCCTTCCTCCGCGGTGCGGGACGGTTCTCCGGGCAGCACCCGCAGCAGGAGGGGTTCCTGGGAGGCCAGGACCTGCCGGCTGTACTCGCGCACCGACTCCTCCACGCAGTTTCCGCCCACAAAGCCGTGGATCTCTCCGCTGGGCAGCACCAGGGCGGTGTCCCCGGCGTGGGCGCTCGTCGGATGCTGGGCGCGGACCACCGTGGCATGGACGAACGGCTCGCGGCGGCTGGCAAGTTCATCGGCCCTGGCGGCCAGGGATCCTGCGGTGGAGGCCATCAGATCGGCGGCCGGGCCCGGCCCTGCATGGCAGCCCAGACGCGGGCCGGGGTGCAGGGCATGTCCATATGCGTGACGCCGAACGGCGCCAGGGCATCGACGACGGCGTTGACGATCGCCGGCGGTGAGCCGACTGTGGCGGACTCGCCGATGCCCTTCGCCCCGATCGGGTGGTGCGGGGAGGGCGTGACAGTGAATCCGGTTTCCCAGTCCGGCACCTCCATGGCCGTGGGGATCAGGTAGTCCATGAAGGACCCGGCGAGGCAGTTGCCGTCCTCGTCGAACTCGATGATCTCCATCAGGGCCATGCCCACACCGTCCGTCAGCCCGCCATGCACCTGGCCTTCGATGATCATCGGGTTGATCCTCGTGCCGCAGTCATCCACCGCGATGAAGCGCCGCACTTTGACCTGCCCGGTGCCGGGATCGATGTCGACGACGCAGATGTAGGCGCCGAACGGGAAGGTCAGGTTCGGCGGGTCGTAGGTGACCTCGGCGTCGAGGTTTCCGTCCACGCCCTCAGGCAAGGCAATGGTGCCGTGGGCGCCCATGGCGATCTCGGCCATGGTCTTGCCGACGCTCGGGTCGCCTTTGACGAACCAGCGGCCCTTTTCCCATTCGAGGTCCTCGGGGCGGGTCTCCAGCATCGCCCCGGCGATCAGTTTCGCCTTCTCGCGCACCTTCCGGGCTACAAGGGCCACGGCGCCGCCGCTGACCGGCGTCGAACGGCTGCCGTACGTGCCCAACCCGAACGGGGTCTGGTCGGTGTCCCCGTGCACCACCTCGATGTCCTCCGGCGGGATGCCGAGTTCTTCCGCCACGATCTGGGCGAAGGTGGTCTCGTGGCCCTGGCCCTGGCTCTGCACCGAGATGCGCACCACGGCCTTGCCCGTGGGGTGGACGCGCAGTTCGGCGCCGTCGGCCATGCCGAGGCCGACAATGTCGAAGTGTTTCCTGGGCCCGGCTCCGACGACTTCCGTGAAGAAGGAAACCCCGATGCCCATGAGTTCCCCGCGTTCGCGTTTCTCGGCCTGCTCGCGGCGGAGGTCCTCGTATCCGGCGAGCTGCATCGAGAGGCGCATGGCGGCCTCGTAGTTGCCCGAGTCGTAGACCCAGCCGGTCTTGTTGGCATAGGGGAATTGTTCCGGCTTGATGAAGTTCTTGAGCCGCAGCTCCGCCGGGTCCATGTCCAGCTTGCGGGCCAGGATGTCGACCATCCGCTCCACGAGGTACACGGCCTCGGTGACCCGGAACGAGCACGCGTACGCGACCCCGCCGGGCGCCTTGTTGGTATAGACGCCGGTGACGGAGCAGTGGGCGGCCGCGAGGTCGTAGCTGCCGGTGAAGATGGAGAAGAATCCGGCCGGGTTCTTGGTGGGCTGGGCGGTGGCGTTGAACGCGCCGTGGTCGGCCAGCACGTGGGTGCGCAGGGCGAGGATCTTGCCGTCCCTGGTCGCCGCGATTTCGCCCTGCATGATGTAGTCCCGGGCGAACGAGGTCGACATCAGGTTTTCGGAGCGGTCCTCCACCCATTTGACCGGGCGGCCGGAGACGATCGAACCGACGACGGCGAGGATGTAGCCGGGATAGATCCCGACCTTGTTGCCGAAACCGCCGCCAATATCGGGGGAGACGATCCGAATCTTGTGCTCGGGGATGCCGGCGACGATCGCGAACAGGGTCCGGTGCGCGTGCGGTGCCTGGGTGGTCTCGTAGAGCGTCAGCTTGCCGTTGACGGCGTCGAAATCGGCGACGGCGCCGCACGTCTCCATCGGGGCGGGGTGGACCCGCGGGTAGACGACCTCCTGGCTGACCACAACATCCGCGGCGGCGAACACCGCATCCGTTTCGGCCTTGTCGCCCATCTCCCAGTCGAAGATCCGGTTGTCCGTCCGGCCCTCGATCTCATCGCGGATCACCGGGGCGTCCGCGTCCAGTGCCTTGCGGGCGTCCACCAGCGGGGGAAGGACATCGTATTCGACGTCGATCAGCTCCAGGGCGTCCCGGGCGGCGTAACGGTCCTCGGCCACGACAAACGCGACTTCCTGCCCCTGGAACCGGACTTTGTCGGTCACCAGCACGGCCTGGACATCCGCCGACAGCGTCGGCGCCCACGCGAGCTTCAGGCCCAGCAGGTCCTTGCCGGTGATGACTGCGACCACTTTCGGATGCGCGAGGGCGTTAGTGGTGTCGATGGACACGAGCCGGGCGTGCGCCACCGGAGCCCGCAGGATGGCGCCGTGCAGCATTCCCGGCAACACGATGTCATCCAGGTAGTGGCCCTTGCCGCGCACGAAGCGCGGGTCTTCCTTCCGCTGGATGCGGCCATAGCCGATCGGGCGGTCCTCGTCGCCGGCGGCCGGGTTTGACTGCCGGTCACGGATGACGGTCATGCCTTCACCTCCGTGTCTTCTGTCTCCGCCGCGACATCCGGGACGGCGGTGTCGGCGGTGTCCGTGTCGGCCAGGCCGGAGCCGGCCGGATGGGCGGCGGCCCACTGCACCGAGCGGACAATCGTGGCGTAGCCCGTGCACCGGCAGATCTGCCCGGAAATGGCCTGCCGGATCTCGGCGTCGTCCGGGTGCGGATTCCTATCCAGCAGCGCGCGGGCCGTGAGCATCATCCCCGGGGTGCAGAAGCCACACTGCAGCCCGTGCTCTTCCATGAAACCCTGCTGGACGGGGTCGAGGGTGCCGCCGCTGGCCAGCCCCTCGACGGTGCGGATGTCGTGCCCCGCGGCCATGGCGGCCAGGACGGTGCAGGACTTCACGGGCTGTCCGTCCATCAGGACCACGCACGTCCCGCAGTTGCTTGTGTCGCACCCCCAGTGCGTACCGGTGAGGCCCAGGACCTCGCGGATGTAGTGGACCAGGAGCACCCGGGGCTCAATCTCGCTCGTGACGTCGGTGCCGTTCACGGTCATGCTGATCTGCATCGGCTTCAGCCTTCCTGCATCTGGGCGGCGCGGGCACAGGCCCGCCGCAGTACCCGTTGGGTGAGCTCATCGGCGAGATGCCGCTTGTAGTCGACCGGGCCGCGCTGGTCAGCCACCGGATCGCAGGCCTCCGCTGCCAGCCTGCCCGCCTCGGCGAACAGCGCCTCGACCGGATGCAGGCCGCGGAGCACCGCGGCGGGCCCGGTCAGGGGGTGGTCGATGCCCAGGGCGGTGAGCCCGACGGCGGCGTCATCGACAGTGCCGTCCGCGGCGAGCGTGACGGCGGCACCGGCGGCACCGACTGCCCAGTCTCCGACCCGGCGTTCGACCTTTTCATAGGCACTGCCCGACCGGGGACGGATGCCGAACCTGAGTTCGCAGAGCAGTTCATCGTGCCCGACCGCGGTTTCATAGGGGCCGCGGTGGAACTCGGACATGGACAGGATGCGCTCGCCGCCTGGTCCGCGGATCACGGCCTCGGCGCCCAGGACCCCGCAAACCGTGGAGAGGTCCTCGGCCGGGTCGGCCTGGCAGAGCGAGCCGCCAATGGTGCCGCGGTTGCGGACCACGGGGTCGGCGATCACCTGCTCGGCGTCCCGCACGATGGGGAACATCCCGGCCACCTCGTCCGACTCGAGCAGGGTGGTGTGGCGCGTCAGGGCGCCGACCCTTAGTTTGTTGCCGTCACGGAGGATGAAATCGAGCTCGTACAAGTCATTGATGTCGATCAGCCATTCGGGCCGGGAGAGGCGGAGCTTCATCATCGGCAGGAGGCTATGCCCCCCGGCCACCACCCGCGATTCGGGTCCGTACCGGGCAAGGAGTTCCAGGGCGTTCTCCACCGTAGTGGCGCGCACGTAGTCAAATGGAGCCGGAATCTGCATAGTCCCTACCTCACTCCGAAAGGCCGGCGGCGTGGAGCAGCGGCTGCCTGGCGCCGGATTGACGTCAGTCTTGCCGCGGCCTGGCGGGGCTGTCAATATCGTCATAAGCGAAAGGTTATGAAGCCGTGGCGATGACATTGGGACAGTTGCGGACGTTCGCCCTGGTGGCCAAGCTGGGTTCCCTCCATGCGGCCGCCGTCCAACTCGGAGTCAGCGAACCGGCAGTATCGACGGCGCTCGCCGCACTCAGGCAGGATCTGGGCGACCCGCTCTTCGTGCGCGCCCATGGCGGGATTGCGCTGACTCCCGGCGGCCGGGCGCTCGCCGAACATGCCCAGGACATCGTGGGACTGGCGGACCGGGCCCGGTGGGAGGTGGCACATGCCCAGACCGAGACCGGGCGGCTGAAAATCGTGGCGACGGCGCCGTTTGCCGAGCACGCGGCGGGGCGCCTCCTGGACCTTTTCACCCGCCGGGTTCCCGGGGCTTCCGTCGATGTGGTGGTGGAGGAAGCCGAGGACATCGCCTCGCTGATGCTCGAACGCGTCTATGACATCGCTTTGGGGGCCAGGCCCGCCGTCCGCAACGGCTCCCTTGCCAACGGCACTGGCGACGTCGGCATCGACTCCGTCCCGTTCCTGCGGTACCAGCGGATCGTCGTGGCGGCCGCCGGACATCCGGTCGCCGCCCTCCACGGGCCGGTCGCGCCGGCCGAACTGGTGCGCAGACCCTGGTTTGCCGGGCCCGCCGGCATCCAGGCGGCCAGCGAGGAGGGCCGCTGGCTGGCCGCCCAGTCGGTGGCGCCGGAGATCGTCCGGTTGAGCAGCGAAACGGAGGCCCTGGCCGCAGTCAGGGCCGGAGAGGGAACCATGCTGGCGCTGGGGCATATTGTCCGGGCTGAAATCCGCAGCGGTTCCCTGGTCCGTGTGCCGGTAGCCGGAACGCCGATCTCCGGACTCTGGTGGGCCAGTACCCTGGACCGCGGCCGGGCCACCACCATGGCGCGGACCCTCCAACGGTTTGCCGGCACCGCCGACGCCACCGCGGCCATGGTCGCCCCCGGCGGTTCCCGAGGGCTGGAACGGCGGGGATCCAAGTTCCACGTGGCGCTCTGGAGCTGAGGGGCCGCCGACGTGCCGCCTGCCGCCGTGCCGCTGTGTCGCGTTGCGCAAGGCCGGGGCGGGTGCTACCCCTTGAGGGTTAGACGATCCATCCACCCTGCGAGAAGGAGTAGCAATGACGTTGTCCCGAGACGAAGACAGCTCGCTGCGGCATTGGAGCAGCCGGCTGATCCAGGCGCTGCAGATCCTCGACCTGGAAGTCGACCACGAAAAGATCGTCCAGGTGGCAGAGGAATCGGTCAAAGCCGTCGGGCCGCATGCGGACGCCATCAGTGCGTTCATCGTGGGCTACGCGGCGGGTACTGCGTCCACCAAGGGCCGCAAGGGCACGCAGGAGGCCGTGCACGCCGCGTCGAACAAGGTCATCGAGCTCTGCGAACATGGCGAGTCGGGCGGCCCGGACGAGAAAGGCTGGGCCAAGAGGGCCCAGTAGCACGGCCCGCGAGCACCCTGGAAGCACGCGGGACCTGATGCACAGGGATCACGCCATGCGCGCGGTCCGCAGCCACTGGACATGCTCCGCGGTGGGGCGCAGGGACGGGCATGTTGGTGTTATGTCCACTCGCCGGGGCCGGGGCGGGGCATGTCCGGTGGTGCGGACTGGCCCGGCCCCGGCTGGCGGGTGCCTAGGGTGAGTCCACCCGGGCAGGGGCTGTTGCCGCGCCGACGAGCGTCTGGTCCAGGCTCGGCTCGAGCCGGACGATGACTGCCTTCGAGACTGGCGTGTTGCTGCCTTCGGCCGTGTGGTTCAGCGGCACCAGCACGTTGGCTTCGGGGTAGTAGGCAGCAGCGCAACCGCGTGCCGTGGGGTACGACACCACACGGAACTTGCGCACCACGCGTTCCTCACCGTCGTCGTATACGCCGCGGACGTCCACGTACTGCCCGTCCGCAAGGCCGAGCTCGGCGATGTCGTCAGGGTTCACGAACACCACATGGCGGCCCTTCTTGATGCCACGGTAGCGGTCGTTGTGCGAGTAGATGGTGGTGTTGAACTGGTCGTGGGAGCGCATGCTCTGCAGGATCAGGGTTCCCTCCGGCCGTTCGACAAGTTCAAGATCATTGACTGTCAGCACGGCCTTGCCGGTGGGCGTGGGGAAGGTGCGGGAGTCGCGGGGACCGTGGGCGAGGATAAACCCGCCTTCCTGCCGGATCCGCTGGTTGTAGTCCGTGCAGCCGCCCACCACGCGCGAAATGTGGTCCCGGATGAGGTCGTAGTTCTTCTCATAGCCGTCCCAATCGGCCCTGATCTTGTCGCCCACCAGGAGTTTGCCCAGCCGGCTCACGATGGCCGGCTCAGAGAGCAGATGGTGGGACACCGGCTCGACGCTGCCCCAGGACGGGTGCACGGCGCAGACGGTGTCCTCCACCGACACGAATTGGGGACCGGATTCCTGGATATCGATCTCGGTCCGGCCCATCGTGGGGAGAATCAGGGCCTCTCGGCCCGTCACAGCGTGCGAGCGGTTCAGCTTGGTCGAGATCTGCACCGTCATCTCCGTGTTTTGCATCGCAGCCTCGGCGGCGTTCGTGTCCGAGATGGCACCCACCAGGTTGCCGCCCAGGGCGACGAATACCTTGATCTCGCCCGCGCGCATCTTGTTGATGGTCTCGACGGCGTCCGCGCCGTGTTCGCGGGGCGGCTCGAAGTCGAACTCCTCGCCGAGGGCCTCCATGAAGGACTGCGGCATCTGCTCCCAGATGCCCATGGTCCGGTCGCCCTGCACATTGCTGTGCCCGCGGATGGGCGAGGCGCCGGCGCCCGGCTTGCCGATATTGCCGCGCAGCAGCAGGAGGTTGATGATCTCCTTGATGGTGGCAACACCCTTCTTCTGCTGCGTGATGCCCATGGCCCAGGTGATGATGACTTTCTCGGCCTTGAGATAGCGGGCGGCCAGCTCGTCGATGTCCTCGCTGCGCAGGCCCGTGGCCTCAAGCACTGTGCCTTCATCCAGCCCGGCGAGATGTTCCTTGAGCTCATCGAGCCCCTCGCAGTGTTCGGCCAGGAAGGCGTGGTCCAGGACTGTCCCGGGGTTCTTGGCCTCGGCGTCGAGCACGCGCTTGGACACGGCCTGCAGCAGCGCCATGTCGCCGCCGATCCGGATCTGGAGGAACTGGTCTGCAATCTGGACGCCGTGACCGACGACCCCGTTGACCTGCTGCGGGTTCTTGTACCGGCGCAGGCCTGCTTCGGGGAGCGGGTTGACGGCCACGATCTCGCCGCCGTTGCGCTTGCACGCCTCAAGTTCGGTCATCATCCGGGGGTGGTTGGTGCCGGGGTTCTGGCCCATGATGATGATCAGGTCGGCTTTGGCGTAGTCGTCGACGCTGACCGTCGCCTTGCCGATGCCGATGGTCTGGCCCATGGCCCAGCCGGAGGATTCGTGGCACATATTGGAACAGTCCGGCAGGTTGTTGGTGCCGTAGCCGCGGACCATGAGCTGGTAAAGGAAGGCAGCCTCGTTCGAGGTCCGGCCGCTCGTGTAGAACGCCGCCTGGTCGGGGGAGTCCAGGCCCTTGAGCTTGTCGGCCACGAGCCGGAGCGCCTCGTCCCAGCTGACCGCCTTGTAGTGGTCCTCGCCGGCGGCCTTGTACACCGGTTCGGTCAGGCGGCCCTGCATGCCAAGCCAGTACTCGGTCTGGCTGCGCAGGTCGCTGACGGCATTCTCGGCCCAGAAAGTTTCGGGAACCACCACCGGGGTCGCTTCCCAGGTCACCGCTTTGGCCCCGTTCTCGCAGAACTCGAATGCCTTGCGGTGGTGGGGATCCGGCCACGCGCAACTCGGACAGTCGAAGCCGTCCTTCTGGTTCATCGCCATGACTGTCTTGCGGGTCCGGTTCAGTCCCATCTGTTCGATGGCCGGCTTCATGGAGTGGTACACGCCCGGGACGCCGGCGGCCCAGCTTTTCGGCCCGTCCCCGACGACGAGATCCTTTTCGGACGGTTCCTCGATATGAGGAGTCTTGCGAGTCACGTGAACTTCCCTTCTGCAACCACCACCCGGATTGGCGGCGTGCTGATCTGCCACTCTGCACCTTACCGTCAGGCCTATCAGCTTGATCGGAGCGCCGCAAGCAATTGCCCTGGCCGGGGCAGGCTACCGGCCGGCCACGAGTGTGTCCCGGATCTCGCGGCGCAGGACCTTGCCGATCAGCGAACGCGGCAGCTCATCCACCACGGCAACGCGGCGCGGCACCTTGTAGGCGGCCAGGTTCTCCCGGGCAAACGCCAGCAGCGCCTCCGGGTCCAGCCCGGAGCCCGCGGACTGGACGACGGCGGCAACCACGTCTTCGCCGCCGCCCGGGCGGGGCAGTCCCACCACACACACGTCCCGGACACCGGGGCACCCGGAGAGGACATCTTCAACTTCCGTGGGGGAGACGTTGAAGCCCCCCGTGATGATCAGTTCCTTGATCCGGTCCCGGACGGTCACGAAATCATCCTTATCTACCGAGACGATGTCACCGGTCCGGAACCAGCCGCCCTCCAGCAACGCCTCCTCGGTCTCCTTCGGCCGGTTCCAGTAGCCGGCAAAGACCTGCGGGCCGCGGACCAGGAGCTCGCCCTCCTCTCCCGGGGCACGGTCCAGGAGAACGTTCCGCGGGTCCACCACACGAATGTCCGTCAGGGGAAACGGGACCCCCACGGTTCCCGGTTTCCGGCTGGGACCGAAGGGGTTGCCCAGGGCTATCGGCGAGGTTTCCGTCAGCCCGTAGCCCTCGATCAGGTAGCCCCCGGTCGCCTTCTCCCACGTGTCCACCGTCGCCGTCGGTAGGTTCATCGCCCCCGAGATGGAAAAGCGGATGCTGTCCAGCGCGATACCGCGCTCGGCGGCTGCGGCGGCGATGCGGTCGTAGATCGGCGGCACCGCCGGCAGGAATGTGGCAGGCGACTTCCTGTGCGCCTTCAACACAAGGTCGACGTCGAACTTAGGGAACAGCACCAGTTTCGCGCCGATGCTCAGGGCAAACGTCATGCACAGCGTCAGTCCGTAGGCGTGGAACATGGGCAGCACGGCGTACACGGTTTCCCGGCCGTCCTTGAGTCCCGGCACCCAGGCGCGGCCCTGCGCGGCATTGGCCTGCAGATTGGCATGGGTCAGCATGGCGCCTTTGGGCCGGCCCGTGGTGCCGCTGGTGTATTGGATGACGGCCAGGTCAGTGGCGGCCGGGCGCGGATGCTTTTTCTTCAGGTCGCCTGCGCCAAGGAGGTCTTTCCACGCCAGCACGGTCCGGCGCGCTGGCTGCGCCACGGGCCGGGGCGTGTGCTTGCCGGCGGTCAAGGCGGCGCGGGCGGCGCGGGCCGCCGGCACGGGGAGCCGCAGCGCGACCCGTTGCAGCAGCGGCATCGCCGGAATCAGCTCAACGGAGACGATGCTCTGCAGCCCGACGTCGGCCGGCAGTTGGCGGACCTTGTCCACGGCCTTGTCCCACACAATGGCGACGGTGGCACCATGGTCCTCGAACTGGTGGCGCAGCTCTCGGTCCGTATATAAGGGGTTGTGTTCGACGACCACGGCGCCCAGGCGCAGTGCCGCGTGGAACGCGATGATGTGTTGCGGGCAGTTCGGCAGGACCAGCGCCACCCGGTCACCGGCCCGGACGCCGAGCTTCCTCAGGCCCGCGGCCGCCTTGTTGATGGCGGTGCCGAGGTCCCGGTAGCTGGTACGCGCCCCGAAGAATTCCAGGGCGGTCTTCTTCCCGTAGCGCCGGACGGATGAGTCCATCAGGTCGACGAGGGACCCTTCCGGGAGCTTGAGGCAGGCGGGAACCCCGGGGCTGTAGTGGCGGGTCCAGGGGCGGGCGGGAGGCTTGGGCCCTCCGGATTTGGTGCTCATGGTGTGTCCTTGCCACTGGGCTGCGCTGTGCTGGGCGGTGCCGGGCTGCCGGCCTCGGGCCCGGCCGGGCCCGTCAAGAAATCCTACCGGGGGGCGGCCCCGCCTGGACGCGTGCCGCAGAGGCCCCGGCGGCGGCCGGCGCCGGCCCGGAGGTGACTTTTGGCCCTTGGCACCCGGCAGGCCCGGGCGGAAGCTGGGGCGTACACCGCGAGCCGCGGGTCCGCGCACTTCTCTGGGGTCGTTCAGGACACAGGTTCACGCTGGTCACAGGTTTGCGCAGGTCACAGGTCCGCGCGCCATCAACGCGCAATTTACGCAAGAAGAAGGTCCACGGGGGCGCCATGAAGCACCAGCAGCCGAGCCTGAACTTCCTTGGTGCCACCGACACCGTGACCGGTTCACGCTACCTGATCGACGCCGGCGGCGGGCGCGTGCTGGTGGACTGCGGACTCTTCCAGGGCTATAAGCGCAGCCGCGAGCGCAACCGGGCGCCCTTTCCGGTGCCGCCGCGATCCATCGACGCCGTGGTGCTGACCCACGCGCACCTGGACCACACCGGATATGTCCCTGCTCTGGTCAGAGACGGGTTCGGCGGCCCCGTGTACGCCACGGCCGGCACCACAGACCTATGCAAACTCATCCTGCCGGACAGCGGCCACCTGCAGGAGGAGGAGGCCCGGTACGCCTCGCAGCGGGGGTCATCCGCGCATGATCCCGCCCTGCCCCTCTACACGGCTGCGGACGCCGTCGCGTCCCTCAACAGATTCAAAATCGTCGAGTTTGATGTTCCCCTTGACCTTGGCGGTGGCATGGAGTTGACGTTCGTGCCGGCCGGGCACATCCTGGGGGCCGCCCAGGTGCACGTCCGGGTTGGCTCCCAGTCCGTGCACTTCACCGGGGACCTGGGCCGGGCCGATGACCCGTTCATGTATCCGCCCCGTCCGCTCGGCGAAACCGGCATCCTGGTGACCGAATCAACCTACGGCAACCGGAAACACTCCACGGAGGATCCGGAGAAGCTGCTGGGAGAGATCATCAACCGCGTCGCGAAACGCGGAGGGGTCATCATGTTTGCCGCGTTCGCCGTCGGCCGGGCCGAAACGCTGATGCTGTACATCTCCCGGCTCGTGCGCAAGGGCGCGATTCCTCGCATCCCGGTCTACCTCAACAGCCCCATGGCCATCGACGCCTCCGAAATGTACCAGCGCCACCCCGAAGAACACCGGCTCAAGCGGGAGGAGTACGTGGACATGTACAAACTGGCCAAACTCACCCGCACCGTGGACGAATCCAAGTTGCTGAACCTGCGCGGCGGCCCCATGATCATCATCTCGGCCAGCGGCATGCTGACGGGCGGACGGATCCTGCACCACGTCGCGGCGTACGGCCCCGACCCGAAAAACGCCATCATCCTCAGCGGCTACCAGGCCAGCGGCACGCGGGGGGCCACCCTTGCTGCCGGCGAACGCGAGTTGCGCATCTACGGGGAGGACGTCAAGGTGCGGGCCGAGGTTATCCAGATGGAAAGCCTGTCCGCGCACGCCGACGGCGACGCTATCATCGCGTGGATGAGGACGGCAGAAGCAGCGCCCCGCATGACCTACATCACGCACGGTGACCCGGACGCGTCGGACGCCCTGCGTGTCAGGATCAAACGCGAACTCGGCTGGCGGGCCAGGGTGCCCGAATACCTGGAGACGATCGACATCGAGGATCCGCGATGAACCCCGAGGCCGTCACACGGTCCACCGTGTTGAAAGAGGTCCACGATCTCGCCCGGCCGCTGAAAACCGATCGGGACCTCAGCGGCCTCGTGAGGCGCGCGGCCGACTGCCGTTTTGTAGCCATCGGCGAGGCCTCCCACGGCACCCACGAGTTCTACACCTGGCGCGACACCCTCAGCAGGCGGCTCATCGCGGAGGAAGGCTACAACTGGATTGGGGTGGAAGGGGACTGGCCCGACTGCTGGCGCATCAACCGCTGGGTCCGCGGCCAGGAGGGGAAGGACCAGGGCGTCCACGCACTGCTGGCCGGCTTCGAACGCTGGCCAACCTGGATGTGGGCCAACGAGGAAGTCGCGGCGTTCCTGGACTGGCTGCGCAGCTGGAACCTGGCCAGGCCGCTGGACAAACGTGTCGGCTTCTACGGACTGGATGTCTACTCGCTCTGGGATTCGCTGCGCGAAATCATCGGCTGGCTGCAGGCCAACGTTCCCGACGCCGTCCCCGCGGCGGAGCGCGCCTGGCAGTGCTTCCTGCCCCACCACGAGGACCCGCACCAGTACGCCTGGAGCACGCGGCTGGTGCCGCAGTCCTGCGAGCCCGACGTCGTGGCCCTCCTGACCGAGGTCAGGAACCGGGCCTTCAGCCCCGGCCGGCATGAGGAGGACGCCTTCGACGCCGTCCAGAACGCTGAAGTCGCGGCCAACGCCGAGCACTACTACCGCATCATGGTCCGCGGCGACAGGCAGTCCTGGAACGTCCGCGACCACCATATGGCCGACACCATCGACCGGGTCAGCAGGCACCTCGGGCCGGCGTCGAAGGGACTGATCTGGGAACACAACACACACATCGGCGATGCCCGGGCCACCGACATGGCACAGGACGGCCTGGTCAACGTCGGGCAGCTGCTGCGCGAACGCCACGCGGGCGAAGGCGTGCTGCTGGTCGGCTTCGCAGCCCACCGCGGCTCCGTGCTCGCCTCCGACGGGTGGGGCCGCCCCGAACGCATCCTGACGGTGCCGGAAGCGCGCCCGGGCAGCCACGAAGACTTCCTGCATCAGGCCCTGGGGGTGCCCTCAGTGCTGGTGTTCGGCGATGACCGGACCGGGCCGTGGCTCTCGACACGGCTCGGACACCGGGCGATCGGCGTCGTCTACCACCCGGAACGGGACGCCGGAAACTACGTTCCGACCCGGATGGGGGAACGCTACGACGCACTCATCTGGCTGGAACACACCGCAGCGCTGCGTCCGGTGCACCATGAAGGCCCGCCCCGCGAACCGGAGTTCGAGACCGAGCCCACCGGATTCTAGGCCGGTGTGCATTCCAGGAAAGCAGGAATCAGCATGAGCAAAGCAATCATCGTCGGCATCAACGGGTCCGCAGGCAGCAACGCCGCCCTGGCCTGGGCCCTTGACCGGGCCGCCCGGGACAAGCTCCCGGTCACGGTCGTCCACGCGGTGGACGACCGCTGGATGTCACCGGACTTTCAGTACCACGAGATCATCCGGGAATCGGGGATGGAACTGCTTCGGGACGCTGAGACGGCCGCCCGTGAACAGGCCCCGGACGTCACTGTGGACATCCAGCTCCGTCATGGCAGCGGCGGCTCGGTGCTCCGGGAAGTCTCCAAGGAGGCAGCCATGATCGTGGTTGGCGGCCATGACAAACATTGGATGGGCGGCGGTCCCATGACGGACCGGGCCCTGCAGATTGTCTCGGCCTCGGAATGCCCGGTAGCCGTCGTGCCGGCGAAACCGGCCACCGGGGCAAAGGGCGTCGTGGTCGGCGTGGACGGCTCCGAGGAGTCGCTGCAGGCCGTCGCCTTCGCGGCCGCCGAAGCTGATCGGGGTGGAGACGAGCTCACCGTGGTCCTCGCGTTCAAGAGCCCTGCCCGGTGGGTCGAGAAGCAGCTGCCGACCAGTGGTCTCGCCGAGAGCATCGTCGAAGAGGACCGGATTGTTCTCGCCGAGTCGGTCGCCGGGCTCGGCGACAAATACCCCGACCTGGTGGTCCATCAGCGCCTTGAGACGAACACCGAACCGGCCAAGGCCCTCGTGGATATCGCCGCCGACGCCAGGGAGTTGGTGATCGGAAGTCGCGGACGTGGCGGGTTCTCCCGGACAGTGCTCGGCTCCACGGCGCACGCTGTGCTCCTGAACGTGCCGTGCCCCACCATCGTCACGAAGGTGCATAAGGTCAAGCACGGGGACTGACCGCCCGGCAAGCACCCCGTTGCCGGCAAGGTCCCGGAACGGGCCGGAGAGGCCCCTTTTGGAGGGGGCTTTCCGGCGCCGCCAACGGATGGGAGGATGATGCCGTGGACCCCTTCTTCAATTTCATCACGCACTTTTGGTGGCTCGTCTTTCCCCTGAGCGGACTGGCCGGCGGGTGGGCGCGGTCCTGGTCCAAAGCCGCCGAACGCCGGCACCGCCGCCGCGTGGAGCTTTACACGCTCAAGAACCAGGCGGCGCAGGCAGAGCAGGCCAGCCAGACCGATGTGCTGGCCCTCATGAAGGCGCACGACACTGTCAACAAGCGCTGGCTGGATTACGAACTCGACGTGGGGAAGCTGATCGACTACCCGGTCATGACGGATGTCCGGGAGCCCCTCACCGTGGCCTTCCTCCGGGCCAAACGCGAGGCCGACGGGCTGCGCCCCGCCGCCCCGGCGGAAGTCAGGACCGCCGCGCGGCTCGCGGAGTACCGGGCGGCCGTGACCAGCTTTGAGCTCGCATTCGACGTCGCCGAACGGGAAGCCAAACGGATCAGGGACAGCAAGTTCACCGGTCCCGAACGCCAGCGGCTCGAGACAGCCCGGAAACTTCTGCGGATCGCATCGGACGCGGCCGCAACTCCCGCCGAGCGGCAGACGGCCTACCGCCGCGCCCGCCGGGAACTCGACGGGCTCATCGTGCTGCCCGAGGCGACGCTCGCGGCGCTGGAGGACAGGATCGCTTCGATGCTTGGCGCGGGCCCGGCGCCTGACGTCCGCCGGGCCGTCTGAGCTGGGCCTTTTCCAGTGGAGCCGGGCGGTGCCAGCTGTGACCGGCATCGCACCGCCGCGGTGAAGGCCCGTGCCGCACAGGAGGACTAAATTTAGGGACTTCTGGCATGTTTTGCCCAGCCGTCTTTCCCACGTACCATCGATAAGGTTTCAAATCGCGTTAGCGCCACCGAATTCATCTGATCAGGCATCGAATGGACGTGGTGGCCATGCAGCAACGGGGATGTGGAACTGCCGACCGTGAACACTTCAGATTGGGCAACAGGTGGAAATCACCGTAATGGTGGCGCTAGTGATATCGCTGGCGCTGTTCTTCGACTTCACCAACGGATTTCATGACACCGCGAACGCCATGGCTACCCCCATCGCAACCGGCGCCATCAAACCGAAAACAGCAGTTGCCCTCGCGGCGGTGCTGAACCTCGTGGGAGCGTTCCTCTCCACGGAAGTCGCCAAGACCGTCTCGGGCGGCATCATCAAGGAAGGCTCGGACGGGGTCCAGATCACCCCGGACATCATCTTCGCCGGGCTGATGGGCGCCATTCTCTGGAACATGATCACCTGGCTCAAGGGCCTGCCGTCCAGTTCCTCCCACGCGCTCTTCGGCGGCCTGATCGGGGCTGCGATTGCCGGTATCGGCATCCACGCGATCAACTTTGAGTCAATCCTCCAAAAGATCATTCTTCCCGCGGTGTTCGCCCCCGTCATCGCGGGCGGCGTAGCCTACTTGTGCACGCGGCTGGCGTACGCCCTGACCGCCCGCCATGACCCCGAAACCGGGGACAAGCTCACGCAGAAGCGCGGCGGATTCCGGACCGGTCAAGTCTTCACGTCCAGCCTCGTGGCGTTGGCCCACGGCACCAACGACGCCCAGAAGACGATGGGCATCATCACCCTGGTCCTGATCTCCGCCGGCCTCCAGCCTGCCGGCTCCGGTCCGGAGTGGTGGGTTATCACCGCCTGTGCCTTCGCCATCGCGATCGGCACGTATTCCGGCGGGTGGCGGATCATCCGCACCATGGGCTCGGGACTCACCGAAGTGAAGCCCGCCCAAGGCTTTGCCGCCGAGACCAGCACCGCCACAGCCATTCTGGCGTCCTCGCACCTGGGCTTCGCCCTGTCCACCACGCAGGTGGCCTCCGGCTCCGTCGTGGGCTCCGGCATGGGACGCCGCGGCACTACGGTGCGGTGGGGAACCGCCGGCCGGATTGCCATCGGCTGGCTGTTCACGCTGCCGGCCGCTGGAATCATGGGCGCGCTGACGGCTCTGCTCGTGCAGACCGGGGTCGTAGGCGTGATCATCGCGGCAACTGCCGGCACCGCCGCAGTGGCCTATATGTTTGTGCGCTCACGGAAGTCGCCTGTGGGCAGCAACAACGCCGTCGAGATCGAGGAAGTCGGCCAGGCCGTGCAGTTCCGCAAGAAAAAGTCCGCCACCAAGTCGATCAAGAACGGCGGTGCCCAGCGATGAAATGGCTGGAACTGTTCAGCGTGGCGAGTGCCACGCTTGTGTCCGCTGTCACCGTGGTAGTTCTCTACTCCCTCGGCGTCCGCCTCACGGCCATCGCGGGGGACACCCGGACCTCCCCGGCGGCCTGGACCCGACCACTCGCTTACACGTGCTTCGCTTTGTGCGGCGCCGCCATTCTCTTCGGGCTCTACCTGATCATTCCTTACTTCCACAAGTAAGCCGCTGCCCGCATCCGGGTCCGGTTGCCCGTGAGTTTCCGGCTGCCGCGTGGGGGTCGGCTGACCGTGCCTTCGGGGGATGGGACACCGGCCACCGCAGTGGCTAGGCTGGGGCCATGGTTAGCTTCCAGTACTTCGTGGCGTCCTCACTCGACGGGTTCATCGCCACTGCCGGCGACAATCTGGCCTGGCTGCTGCAGTTCGACGGCTTTGAGGGCGGACAAGACAGCTATGACGCGTTCATAGCCGACGTCGGCTGCATCGTCATGGGCGGCGAGACCTACGCGTGGCTTCGGGAGCATGAACCGGACACCTGGCCGTATCCGGGCACACCCTCCTGGGTCTTCACCCGCCACGAGCACGCCGCCCCGAAGGGCGCGGATGTGACGTTTGTGCGCGGGGCCGTAGGCGCGTTCGTGGACGACTTCAAAGAAGCGGCCGGCGGCCGGAACGTCTGGGTTGTGGGTGGAGGCGTGCTCGCAGCGCAGTTCGCTGACGCCGGGCTGCTGGACGAACTGATTGTCTCGGTCATTCCGGTGGTCCTGGGCCGCGGCAAGCAGTTGCTGCCCATGGCGGGCCCGACGCCGCCGCTCGAGTTGACATCTTCCCGCACCTTGGGCCGGGGCATCGTGGAACTGCGCTACCGCTTCCCGGCCCGGCCCTAGCCGGATCCGGCGCCGCCGGGCCGGTCGCCCAGCGCGATATCGCGGATCTAGGGCGCGATATCGCGGATAAGGTTCGTGATCCGGGCGGTGGAGAGCCGGCGGCCATGCTCGTCGGTCATCACGATCTCGTGGGTGGTGAGAGTCCGGCCGAGGTGGATGGCCGTGCACGTGCCGGTGACGGTGCCCTCCGAGATCGCCCGGTGGTGCGTCGCGCCGACCTCGATCCCCAGCGCCTGACGGTTGGGCCCGGCATGCATGCCCGCCGCGAAAGAACCCAGGGTTTCGGCCAGGACCACGTGGGCCCCGCCGTGCAGGATGCCTGCCACCTGGGTGTTCCCCGCCACCGGCATGGTGGCCACAGTGCGTTCCGGGCTCATCTCGAGGAAGCGGATCCCCATCTTCACCACAAGGGCTCCGACGCCGTACTGGCCCAGCCAATCGTGCATCTCCTCGGGAACACCGGCCGCCGCGAGCTCGGCCGCGTAGGGGCCGGGCGTGAAATTGTCCATCATGGGAACTAGGCTGGCACCTGTGAGTGAAACTACCAAACCGGCCCTTGTCCTCGAGAATGCAGCCCCCCAAAATGCTGCCCCCCTTTCCGCGGACGCCGCGGCAGACCAACTCCTGGCAACTGAGCCGGATTCAGGGGTTGCGGCCAAGCGTGCCGGAAAATCCAGCCGGGCCGCGGCGTCGGTTTCCGCCACCGAGGCCCCCGTGATTCCGATCACCGACCAGCCGCGGCTACTCGTGCTCGATGGGCACTCCATGGCGTTCCGGGCATTCTTCGCCCTGCCCGCGGACAAGTTCTCCACCGCCACGGGCCAGCACACGAACGCCGTCCACGGCTTCACGTCCATGCTGATCAACCTGATCAAGGAGCAAAAGCCCACTCACGTGGCGGTCGCCTTCGACGTCTCCGATGACACGACGCACCGCAAGGCCGAATACAGCGAGTACAAGGGCGGACGCAACGAGACCCCCCGGGAAATGAGCGGCCAGATCGACCTCATCGACAAGGTCATGGGCGCCTGGGGCATCAAGACCATCAAAATGCCCGGTTGGGAAGCTGACGACATCCTGGCCACCCTCGCCGCAATGGGGGAAAAGGCCGGTTACGAAGTGCTGCTGGTCTCAGGCGACCGAGACGCCTTCCAGCTCATCACCGACAACGTCTTCGTCCTGTACCCCAAGAAGGGTGTCAGCGATATTCCCCGCATGGACGCGGACGCCATCCAGGAGAAGTACTTCGTCAGCCCGGCCCAGTACTCGGACCTCGCCGCCCTGGTGGGGGAATCCGCGGACAACCTCCCCGGCGTTCCCGGCGTCGGCCCCAAGACGGCAGCGAAATGGATCAACCTTTACGGCGGTCTGGAGGGGGTCCTGGAGAACCTCGACGCGATTGGCGGGAAGGTGGGGGACTCGCTGCGCGAATACGTTGACGACGTCAAGCGCAACCGGCGCCTCAACAGGCTGCACACCGACCTGGACCTGCCAGTGACGCTGGAGGAACTCGCTGACCCGCGGCCGGACCAGGCCGCCCTCGAGGAGTTGTTCGACGCCTTGGAATTCAAGACCATCCGGACCCGGCTCTTTGCCCTCTACGGCAGTGAAGTTGCGGAAGCCGAGCGGGAAAGCCTTGAAACGCCCGGCTTCATGGTCCCGTCGGACGCAGCAGAGCTCGGTGCGTTCCTCACGGCCGGCGCCGGCAAGCGCTCCGCAGTGGCGGTCGATCTCGTGCCCGGCCGGATCGGCGAGGACGCCGCCGCGGTGGCGATCGTCCGCGACGACTCCGCCGTCTATATCGACCTGGCCAGCCAGGACGCTGCCGCCGAAAACGTCCTGGCGGCGTGGCTGCGGGACGCCCAGGCGCCCAAGGTGATGCACGGGTTCAAGGCTGCCCTGAAGGCCCTTCACGCCCGCGGATTGCAGCTGGAGGGCGTGGTGGATGACACCTCCATCTCCGGCTACCTCATCCAGCCCGACCGCCGCAGCTATGAACTCGCCGAGCTGGCGCAGCACCACCTGAACATCTCGGTGTCCACCGAGGCGGCCAAGGCAGGCCAGCTTGAGCTGGCGTTCGACGGCGACGACGCCGCCACCGCCGGCGCGCTGGTCCACGTGGCCGCCGTCGTCCAGGCCCTGAGCCGCTTCTTCGAATCAGAACTGACGGAACGCAAAGCCCAGGACCTGCTCACGACGCTGGAACTGCCCGTCAGCCGCGTCCTCGCCGATATGGAACTCGCGGGAATCGCCATCGACATGCCCCGCATGGACGAGCAGCTGTCGGATCTCGCCAAGGTGATCGACAACGCCCAGGAGCTGGCGTTCGCCGCGATCGGCCACGAGGTCAACCTTGGTTCGCCGAAGCAGCTCCAGACCGTGCTGTTCGACGAACTCCAGTTGCCGAAGACCAAGAAAATCAAGTCCGGCTACACCACCGACGCCGCGTCACTCAAAAACCTGCTGGAAAAGACCGGGCACGAATTCCTGGTCCAGCTCATGGCGCACCGGGAGTCGTCGAAGCTGCGCCAGATGCTGGAGTCGCTGAAGAAGTCCGTCACGGAAGACGGCCGGATCCACACCACCTACGCGCAGAACGTCGCAGCTACGGGCCGGATCTCGTCCAACAACCCCAACCTGCAGAACATCCCGATCCGCAGCGAGGAAGGCCGGCGCGTCCGTGGCATCTTTGTGGTCAGCGACGGCTACGAGTGCCTGCTCTCCGCGGACTACTCGCAGATCGAAATGCGCATCATGGCGCACCTCTCGGGCGACGCCGGCCTGATCCAGGCCTACAAAGACGGCGAAGACCTCCACCGGTTCGTGGGCTCGAACATCTTCCATGTGCCCACCGATGAGGTGACCAGCGCCATGCGGTCCAAGGTCAAGGCGATGTCCTATGGCCTCGCGTACGGGCTGACCTCGTTCGGTTTGTCCAAGCAGCTGGAGATCTCCGTTGACGAGGCGCGGACCCTCATGAAGGACTACTTCGACCGGTTCGGCGCCGTCCGCGACTACCTCCGCGGCGTGGTGGACCAGGCCCGGATCGACGGCTACACCGCCACCATCGAGGGGCGCCGGCGCTACCTCCCGGACCTGACCAGCACCGACCGCCAGCTGCGTGAGAATGCGGAGCGCATCGCGCTGAACTCGCCCATCCAGGGATCGGCGGCTGACATCATCAAGCGCGCCATGCTGGGTGTGCACGCGGAACTGGCGGCACGGGGCCTTAAATCGCGCATGCTCCTGCAGGTCCATGATGAACTTGTCCTCGAAGTCGCCGCGGGTGAGCGCGAGGCCGTGGAGAAGCTGGTGACCGAGCAAATGGGCTCGGCCGCGGACCTCAGCGTTCCGCTGGACGTCCAGATCGGCATCGGCTCCAGCTGGTACGAGGCGGGGCACTAACGCTGGACCGGTATCGGCAAGGTTTCGGTCCGGCAAGTATTATTCGGTCCGGCAGTTTTCGTTCCGGCTATGCCGGGACCCGAAATTCTCAGGGGGAGAAGTACGTGGCAGATAAGTACGAGCTCAGGCGGTTCCGGGCGGTCGCGAAGGACGAGGGGGACTACGCGCAAGGCACGGCGTGGCTGCGCGGGGTCGGGATCGGCTTCTACGAGGAGCCGCGCAAAGACGACTTCGTGGACAAGATCATGGCCATGTATCTCGTGGACAACCGTGAAATGACCGGCGTTTACCAGGCCGACGGCGTCGCGGCCCACTCGCTGGCGGCCGACGTCCCGGTGGCGACCTTCGCCACCCTGCGCAAGGACCTGAACATCGGCTACGGCCGTCAGCTCGAAGCCCAGCTGGTCACAGCCGTCACCGTGCGCGGGACCCACCGCCGGCAGGGACTGCTGCGGCGGATGATGACCGAGGACCTCGCCGCGGCGAAGGCGGACGGCGTCGCGCTGGCGGCACTGACCGCCTCGGAAGCCTCGATCTACGGGCGGTTCGGTTACGGCGTGGCCACCTTCGAGCGCAGCATCAAGGTCGACACCGGGCCGCGCTTCCGGCTGCGCCATGCGCCCGCCGGCACCGTGGAGATTGCGGACCGCAAGGTCCTGCTGGAACTGGCACCCAAGGTTTTTGGCCAGGTCCACGCTTCCATGCCCGGATCCATCTCGCGGCAGGAAGCGTACCGGCTGCGGTCCTCGGGCATGCTCGGCCGGGACGGCGGCGAGGACGAGGCAATCCGCTGCGCCCTGCACTACGACGCCGCCGGAACCGTGGACGGCTACGTGTCCTACAAGTTCGCCGGGTGGGACGCCAAGCCGTACACCATGGAGGTCGTGGACCTCGTGGCCGCGAATGACGCCGCGTACCTGGGACTCTGGCAGTTCCTGGGCAGCATCGACCTCGTGGACCGGATCAGCTGGCAGGATGCACCGGTGGACGACCCCCTGACCTGGGCGCTTGAGGACCCGCGATGCGTCGAGGCATCGGACCACCGCGACATGCTGTGGCTGCGGGTCCTGGACCCAGCCCGGGTGCTGGGGGCCCGGCGCTATTCGGCCGACGGGACGGTCGTTCTCGCGGTCAGGGACAGTCTCGGCTTCGCGGCCGGCACCTTCGCGCTCACGGTCTGCGGGGGAGAGGCCACGGTGAGGCCGGCTCCGGAGGCTGAGCCGGACCTGTCCCTTGATGTCGCGGACCTCGGCTCCATCTATCTGGGCGCCGTTTGTCCGGTGACGCTGAAAGCTGCCGGCCGGATCACCGAGCACACGGCCGGGGCGGCGCTGACAGCGCGGCTCATGTTCGCCGTCGAACGTTCACCGCACTGCCTCACGCACTTCTAGGCCTCCGGTCTGATTCCGGCGCCGAAGGCGACACGGACGGCCCCGTGCGCTTTGACCGGCGTTCGCGTAAACGACTAGACTAAACAGGCGCGTACTACGTGCGCGCATCTACAATCCACAAAATCAGGATGACCCGGCGGAACGCTTGCTGTGACGCCGTGCTCTTGGCCTGCATTCCATAATGCCGGCAAAGCGGTTTGCCTGACCGACTCACTATCCACAACGGAGCCCCTACTACATGACCATCACCTCCACCGAGAAGCCCGGTACCCCCGTAGTCGCCATTAACGACATCGGTACCGCTGAGGACTTCCTCGCAGCTGTCGACGCCACCATCAAGTACTTCAACGACGGAGACCTCGTCGAAGGTACCGTCGTCAAGGTCGACCGCGACGAAGTCCTGCTCGACATCGGTTACAAGACCGAAGGTGTCATTCCCTCCCGCGAGCTTTCCATCAAGCACGACGTTGACCCCGGAGACGTCGTCTCCGTTGGCGATCAGGTCGAAGCCCTGGTGCTCACCAAGGAAGACAAAGAAGGCCGCCTGATCCTCTCCAAGAAGCGTGCTCAGTACGAGCGTGCCTGGGGCGACATCGAGAAGGTCAAGGAAGAAGACGGTGTTGTCACCGGTACCGTCATCGAGGTTGTCAAGGGTGGTCTTATCCTCGACATCGGTCTGCGCGGCTTCCTGCCCGCATCCCTCGTCGAGATGCGCCGTGTGCGCGACCTCGCTCCGTACATCGGTCAGCAGATCGAAGCCAAGATCATCGAGCTGGACAAGAACCGCAACAACGTTGTGCTGTCCCGCCGTGCATGGCTCGAGCAGACCCAGTCCGAGGTCCGCTCCACGTTCCTCAACAAGCTGGAAAAGGGCCAGGTCCGTCCCGGCGTCGTTTCCTCCATCGTCAACTTCGGTGCCTTCGTGGACCTGGGCGGCGTAGACGGCCTGGTTCACGTTTCCGAGCTGTCCTGGAAGCACATCGACCACCCGTCCGAGGTTGTCGAAGTTGGCCAGGAAGTCACCGTCGAGGTTCTCGAGGTCGACCTGGACCGCGAGCGCGTCTCCCTGTCGCTCAAGGCTACGCAGGAAGATCCGTGGCAGACCTTCGCCCGCACCCACGCCCTCGGCCAGGTTGTTCCGGGTAAGGTCACCAAGCTCGTTCCGTTCGGCGCGTTCGTTCGCGTTGAAGACGGCATCGAAGGCCTGGTCCACATCTCCGAGCTCGCCGTACGCCACGTTGAGCTGGCCGAGCAGGTTGTCTCCGTTGGTGACGAGCTGTTCGTCAAGGTCATCGACATCGACCTCGAGCGCCGCCGCATCTCGCTCTCCCTCAAGCAGGCCAACGAGGGCGTCGACGCCGACAGCACCGAATTCGATCCGGCTCTCTACGGCATGGCCGCAGAGTACGACGAAGAGGGCAACTACAAGTACCCGGAGGGCTTCGACCCGGAGTCCAACGAGTGGCTTGAAGGCTACGAGAACCAGCGCGCAGCCTGGGAGCAGCAGTACGCTGACGCCCAGACCCGCTGGGAAGCACACAAGAAGCAGGTTGCCCAGCACGCTGCCGACGACGCTGCAGCCGCGACGTCCGGCGAGAGCGATTCCGGCACCACCAGCTACTCCTCCGAGCCGGCCGCAACCGAGACCGGTGCAGGCACGCTTGCTTCGGACGAGGCTCTTGCCGCTCTGCGCGAGAAGCTGACCGGCAACTAATTGCCCGTGTTCCTCAAGGAGTCCGCTCCCTGAGGCCAGGCAGTTTGTAGCTTGAAGGTGGCCGTCCCCTCGGGGGCGGCCACCTTTCTTTGTGCCCCGGGGGGACATGCCCATTTTTGAAGCCTTCCCCTCCGGGGACATGCCCATTTTTCGAGCCGGGCCGTGGACATGTGTGGATTGTGCCCAGTCTTGGCCGTGAACGCGGGACATGTCCAGCGCCGGGCGCCCGCATCGTGCGCTGGTCGCCGGACATGAGCCGCGGTTGCCCGGTCCACCGGACATGCCCATTTTTGAAGCCCTCCCTCCGGGGACATGTCCCTTTTGAAGCCCTCCCTCCAGGGACATGCCCATTTTTCGAGCCGGGCCGTGGACATTTATGGATTGTGCCCAGTCCTGGCCCTGGGCGCGGGACATGTCCGGTGCGGGGGAGGCCGGCGCCATGCCCGGTCCACCGGACATGAGCTGCGGTTGCCCGGTCCACCGGACATGAGCTGCGGTTGCCCGGTCCACCGGACATGAGCTGCGGTTGCCCGGTCCACCGGAGATGAGCTGCGGTTGCCCGGTCCACCGGACATGAGCTGCGGTTGCCCGGTCCACCGGACATGAGCTGCGGTTGCCCGGTCCTCCGGACATGCCCACTTTTGAAGCCCTCCCTCCAGGGACATGCCCATTTTTCGAGCCGGGCCGTGGACATTTATGGATTGTGCCCAGTCCTGGCCCTGGGCGCGGGACATGTCCAGCGCCGGCTGCCAGCATCGTGCCTTGGCCGCCGGACATGCCCATTCCTGGCCCTGGGCACCGGGCTGCCGTTGCACGCGCTTCCTGCTTGTCAGGACAGGCACTGGGTCGCGCCATGGAATGTAGGCTCCGTGACGGCAGCCAGGCGCTGACAACGGAGGGCATGTCCAATGGTGGGAGGGAGCCCGGAACCGGCCCCGGATGCCATGCCGTCAGTGCAGCGGGATCTTCGCTATGACCGGCACTGTCTGCGTCTGCGAGGCGGCACCGGTCACCAGTTCGGCGCCCGCGTACTTCAGCAACGCGAGGGCTCCCACGTTGCCGGCCGTCGTCTCGGCCACCAGGACAGCTGCCCCGGTTGACGCGGCGCGAGCCTTTACGAGGCGCAGCGCCTCGCGGCCCACACCCCGGCCGCGGAAGCTCCGGGCGAGCCAGATGCCGGTTTCCAGCGCCCGGCCGCCACCTGCACCAGCTTCGGCGCCATCACTCGGCCCGGCGTAGCCGCCACCCCCCGCAACAGCCCCGGCGCCACCACCTGGCCCAGCCCCGCCGCCACCTGGCCCAGCCCCGGCGGCACCAACAGCCTCGGCCCCGGCACCAGCCCAGCCCTCACCCGCTGCTGCCGGCTCCGTGTCCATCCGCCTGAGCCGCACGGACCCTGCCATCTGCCCGTCGCAGCTGATGGCCCACGTCTTCTGCCCCGCGGGACCGTCCAGGCCGGCTGCGGCGGCGCGGTGGAATTCGCGGAACCAGCTGATCCGGTCGGTGGTCCAGCCGGCGGTCGTGCCCAGCGGCGGGGTGACCTCGTCGGCGTCGGCGTCCCGCAGCGCAAGTTCCAGGAGCTGTTCCAGCACGTCCTCGCTGACGTCAAGCAGCGCGACCGCCGGCACGGGCTCAGCTGATGGGCACATCGATCCACTCCGTTTCTCCGGGCAGCAGCGACGCGCTGCCGGCCGACATGGCGGCCACGCGGTCCGCGGCCCGGGCCAGTTCGTCCGGATCATCCGGCAGCGCCAGCCTCAGGACAGTAGTCTGCGCCTCGTAACGGGTTTCGGCCATGACATACCCCGCGGCGCGCAGATCGTTCTCGAGCCGCCCGGCGACGGCGTGCTGGACGGGCACCGAGCAAATGCGCAGCCGGCGGCGCCGCACGAGGGGAGCGAGCTCCAGCGCTCCGGACACCGATTCGGAATAGGCCCGCACCAGGCCGCCGGCACCCAGGAGAACGCCGCCGAAATAGCGCACGACGACGGCGGCGACGTCGCTGAGATCGGCGACGCCGGGTGCGGTCTCCCGCTTCAGCAGCGCCTCGAGCATGGGGATGCCCGCGGTGCCGGACGGCTCGCCGTCGTCGTTGGACCGCTGGATGTCCCGGTCGGGGCCGAGCACAAAGGCGAAGCAGTGATGCCGGGCGTCATGGAATTCCCGGCGCAACCTGCCCAGGACCGCCCGGGCGGCGTCCTCGTCCGCCGTGCGGGCCAGCACAGTGATGAAACGGGACCGCTTGACCTCGATTTCGTGCCGAAACCCGAGCCCCGCGGCGAGGGTGGTGTAGACGGCCGTCCTGCTCTCGGGGGTTTCCGCCGCATCTGCCACCGGTTCAGTTTAGTCTGGTGAGGTGTTGAAGATCGGGTTGACCGGCGGAATCGCCTCAGGGAAGTCCATGGTTGCCGCGCGCCTGCGCGACCTCGGAGCAGTGCTTGTCGACGCCGACGCGCTGGCCAGGGAGGTCGTGGAACCGGGTGGGCCCGGGCTGGCCAGTGTGGTGGAGACGTTCGGTGCTGCCGTCCTGACCCCGGAAGGACGGTTGGACCGGGCCCGGCTCGGTGCCCTTGTCTTCGGCGATCCGGAGCGCCTGGCCGCGCTGAACGGCATCGTCCACCCCTTGGTGCGGGAGCGCGCCGCGGCGATGGTCGCCGCCGCCCCGGCCGGCGCCGTCGTGGTCCAGGACATCCCGCTCCTGGTCGAAACCGGGCAGGGGAAGAACTTCCATCTGGTGGTCGTGGTGGATGCCCCCGACGACGTCCGGGTCCGCCGCATGGCTGAACACCGCAACATGACCGCCGACGAGGCGCGCGCCCGGATGGCAGCCCAGGCGGGCCGCGATGACCGGCTGGCCGCCGCGGACGTCGTGCTGGATAACTCGGGCACCCCGGAGGACCTCCGGCACGCGGTCGACGCGTTGTGGGAGGAGCGGGTCAGGCCGTTCGCACTGAACCTCAAGGAGCAAAGGATCGCCCCGCGGACGGCGGGGCCGGTCCTCGCCCCGGCCGATCCGGCTTGGGCCGCGCAGGCCGCCCGGCTGATCGCCCGGCTACGGGCAGCGGTCCCGCAGGATGTCCTGGCCGTCGACCACCTCGGGTCCACGGCCGTCCCTGGCCTCGACGCCAAAGATGTGATCGACCTCCAGCTCAGCGTCCGGGATCTCGACGCCGCGGAACGGATGGCGCCGCTGTTGGCCGATGCAGGATTCCCGCGCTGGCCCGGCATCATCGCCGACAACCCGAAGCCCTCGCACCCGGACCCTGCCGACTGGGGCAAGCGGCTGCACGGCAACGCCGACCCCGGCCGGCCGGTGAATCTCCACCTCCGTGCGGCCGGCTCGCCGGGCTGGCGGTACGCGCTGTGCTTCCGCGACTGGCTGCGCGCCGATCCCAAAGCCCGGACTGACTATGTCGCCGAAAAGCGGCGGGTCGCCGGGCTGCACGGCGTCGACAAGTCCACCGCCGGCTACGCGGCCGACAAGGAGGGCTGGTTCACCGAGTATGCGTGGCCCCGAATGGAAGCGTGGGTGCAGCGCACGGGATGGCAACCGCCGTCGTACGCGGACGACGCCGGAGCAGACGACACCGGTGCCGGCACCGCCGGCGGCGCCACCGCAACGGCACCTGCCGCCGGCCCCGGTACTGCCCAAAGCTGAATCAGGGCATCCTGTCACAGCCCGGCGGTAGATTAGGTACATGAGTCTTGCCCAGGAAATCAACCGCGTCGTGGCGCCCTTCGAGGTCATCAGTGAGTTCCAGCCGGCGGGTGACCAGCCGGCCGCCATAGCAGAGCTGACCGAGCGCATCAAGAACGGCGAAAAAGACGTCGTGCTGCTTGGAGCCACCGGTACCGGTAAGAGCGCGACCACGGCCTGGCTGATCGAGCAGGTCCAGCGGCCCACCCTGGTGATGGTGCAGAACAAAACCCTCGCCGCTCAGCTGGCCAACGAATTCCGCGAACTGCTGCCGAACAATGCGGTGGAATACTTCGTGTCCTACTACGACTATTACCAGCCGGAGGCCTACGTCGCCCAGACGGACACCTTCATCGAGAAGGACTCCTCCGTCAACGAGGAAGTCGAACGGCTCCGCCACTCCGCGACCAACGCGCTGCTGACCCGCCGCGACGTGATCGTGGTTGCCACCGTCTCCTGCATCTATGGCCTGGGCACCCCGGAAGAATACATCGCCGGGATGGTGACCCTCCGCAAGGGGGCTGAGATGAACCGTGACGACCTGCTCCGGAAGTTCGTCTCCATGCAATACACCCGCAACGACATGGACTTCCACCGCGGCACGTTCCGGGTCCGCGGGGACACTGTGGAAATCATCCCGATGTACGAGGAACTGGCGATCCGGATCGAGTTTTTCGGTGACGAGATCGAAAATATCCAGACCCTGCACCCGCTGACCGGCGAAGTGCTCCGGGACGAGAACGAAATGTACGTCTTCCCCGCCTCGCACTACGTCGCCGGTCCGGAACGGATGGGCCGGGCGATCAAGCGGATCGAAGACGAACTGGCCGAGCGCCTCGCCGTGCTGGAAAGCCAGAACAAGCTGGTCGAGGCCCAACGGCTCCGGATGCGGACCACCTATGACCTGGAAATGATGCAGCAGATGGGGTTCTGCAACGGCATCGAGAACTATTCCTCGCACATCGACGGCCGGGCCCGCGGGACCGCGCCGCACTGCCTGATCGACTACTTCCCGGATGACTTCCTCCTGGTGATCGATGAGTCCCACGTCACAGTGCCGCAGATCGGCGCCATGTACGAGGGCGACATGTCCCGCAAACGGAACCTCGTGGACCACGGCTTCCGGCTGCCCTCGGCGATGGACAACCGCCCGCTCAAATGGGACGAGTTCCAGGACCGCGTGGGCCAGACCGTCTACCTCTCCGCGACGCCGGGCAAGTACGAGCTCGGCAAGTCCGACGGCTTCGTCCAACAGATCATCCGCCCCACCGGCCTGATCGACCCCGAGGTCGTCGTCAAGCCCACGAAGGGGCAGATCGATGACCTGCTGGGCGAAATCCGGACCCGCACCGCGAAGAACGAGCGGGTCCTGGTCACCACCCTGACCAAGCGGATGGCCGAAGACCTGACGGACTACCTGCTGGGCCACGGCGTGAAGGTGGAATACCTGCACTCCGACGTCGACACCCTCCGCCGCGTGGAACTCCTGCGCGAACTGCGGATGGGTGTCTTCGACGTCCTCGTCGGCATCAACCTGCTCCGTGAAGGCCTGGACCTCCCGGAGGTGTCGCTGGTCAGCATCCTGGACGCGGACAAGGAAGGCTTCCTGCGCTCCTCGACGTCCCTGATCCAGACCATCGGGCGTGCCGCCCGAAACGTCTCCGGCCAGGTGCACATGTACGCGGACCGGATCACCGACTCGATGGCCCATGCCATCGACGAGACCAACCGCCGCCGCGCCATCCAAGTGGCGTACAACACGGAGAACGGGATCGATCCCCAGCCGCTCCGGAAGAAGATCGCGGACATCACCGACCAGCTGGCCAAGGAAGATGCGGACACCCGCGAGCTGCTGGCCGCGGCCGGGAAGAACCGCGGCAAGGGCAAGGGCACCTCGCTCATCCGTGCGGACGGGCTCGCCGCCGCGCCGGCCGAGGACCTCGTCGGGCTGATCGAACAGCTGACCGAACAGATGCACGCCGCAGCCGGGGAGCTGCAGTTCGAACTGGCCGCCCGGCTGCGCGACGAGGTGGGGGAGCTGAAGAAGGAATTGCGGCAAATGCAATCCGCGGGGCACGCCTAGGGTAAACTCGGTCAAACGTAGGGGAGTATCCCAAACGCTACGATCGTCAACACGCACGGCTACGATGCCGCGCCGGGCGTAGCGGGCAGCCAGGCAGCGTCATGCGCCGGCGGTCGGAGAGACTTACACCGCTGAGCTGTACCCTACGAAAGGTATTTCCCCCGTGCCCGAGCTTCCCCTGTGGTTCGAGATCGGCTCGTTTGTCGTCCTCGGCGTCATTCTGGCCATCGACCTGCTGATGGTCCTCAAACGCCCGCATGAGCCCTCCATGAAAGAAGCCGGACTGTGGGTCGCGTTCTACGTGGCCCTGGCCCTGGTCTTCGCCGGCGCCATGTTCGCCTTCACCGGCCCGGAATTCGGCGGCCAGTTCATCGCCGGCTGGGTGACCGAATACAGCCTGAGCATCGACAACCTGTTCGTCTTCATCATCATCATGGCGCGCTTCTCGGTACCGAGAAAGTATCAGCAGGAAGTGCTGATGGTGGGCATCATCATCGCCCTGATCCTCCGCGGCATCTTCATCATGCTCGGCGCGATCGTGATCGAGCAGTTCAGCTGGGTCTTCTACATCTTCGGCGCCTTCCTGCTCTGGACCGCCTGGAAGCAGGCCCAGGACGAGGGCGAGGACGAGGAAGACAAGGAAAACCCGCTGATCGCCCGGATCCGCCGGGTCCTGCCGATGTCCGAGAAGTTCGACGGCGGCAAGCTCCGCACCGTCGTCGACGGCAAGAAGGTGTTCACCCCGATGCTGATCGTCTTCGTGACCATCGGCATGACGGACCTGCTCTTCGCGGTCGACTCCATTCCGGCCATCTTCGGCCTCACCCAGAGCGCCTTCATCGTCTTCACCGCCAACATCTTTGCCCTCATGGGGCTGCGCCAGCTGTACTTCCTGCTCGGCGGCCTCATGAACCGGCTCATCTACCTCAAGCACGCCCTGTCCGTGATCCTGGCATTCATCGGTGTGAAGCTGGTCCTGCACGCCATGCACGTCAACGAGTTGCCGTTTATCAACGGCGGCCAGCACATCGAATGGGCCCCCGAGATCCCCACCTACGTCTCGCTCGGTGTGATCATCGGCACCATCGTTGTCGCGGTGGTCGCCAGCCTGATGAGCTCCAAGGCGTCCAAGTCGAAGCTGGATGCCAGGCTGGAAGAGGACTCCCGCAAGAGCCTGAGCGACGTCGGCCGGACCCTCATGGGTCCGGCGCCGTACCTGTTTAAGCCGTACCTGCCAAGCCGGGCGCCCGGGCCCTTTGCCTGGCCGCGGCCGGGTCACCGTCTGGCGGAACGAGCCATCCCCAGCAGGCGCCCGAAGATCGCCTCGCCGTCGTCCGCGATGCCGTCGTGGTGGAAGTCGCCGGTTTCCCACACCTGCAGGCCCCGGACCGCGGCCGCCGTCTCCAGGGACAGCTCCCGGTCCACGTAGATGTCGTCGGTGTAGACGGCCGCGGCGACAGGCACGGTGTTCAGCGCCAGTCGCTCCGGATCGTAGAGGGGTGCCCAGTCGTCCTTTTCGGCCAGGAGCCGGGCCACGTCCCGCAGCGGGTGCAGGGCCGGGTCCTGCTCGAAATACCAGGGGTACACCATTTCCCCGGTCAGAAGCGGTTCGCCGGCGTCGGGGCGGAACGCGGGGAAATCGTCCAGCACGCGCCAGGCGGCCCAGTTGGTGGGACCGTCCTGGCCGTAAATGGATTCGTGCATCAACGCGTACAACGGGTTCGCGGCCCGGGACACGAGGCCCCGGACCTGCTCCAGGAAGGCGTCCGAGAGACGGTCGCCGCCCGGTGTGGCCACGAAGGCATCCTCGAGCAGGTGGTGCAGCGCGTCCACCCGGGTGTTGCCGCCCAGGAACGAGCCCACCATCTGGAACCGCTCCACCGTGAGCCGGCCGCCGTCGGGCAGGACCTCCTCCGTTTCCCGCAGGTGCCTGGCGATCCGGGTGACGATGGCCCGGTCCTCGGGATACCAGTCAAAGTATTCAGCGTTCCGGGCCGCGACCCGCTGGAACGTGGCCCGGTACACACGGTCAGCGGAGCCGCCCAGCGGGGCCAGCCCGCCCGTCACGAGGACCTCGCGCAGCCCCTCGGGGGCGAAGGAAAGGTAGCTGAGCGCGCAGAATCCGCCGTAGCTCTGGCCGTAGATGGTCCAGGGGGCGGAGTCCAGGGCTGCCCTGATCGCCTCGGCGTCGGCGACGATCGAGTCGGCGCGGAAGTGCGTCAGGTAGTCAGCCTGCTCCGCGTCGGTGCCGCGCAGCGGCAGCGTGTTGCGGTCGACGGGCGAGGACAGGCCGGTGCCGCGCTGGTCCAGCATGAGGATCCGGAAGTCCTTCGCGGCGGCCTTGCTCCACCCACCCAGCGACGGGAACCGGTTTCCACGCCCGCCGGGACCGCCCTGCAGGAAAAGCAGCCAAGGAAGCCCGGCGGCCTCAGCCTCGCTGTGTTCGGTGGACACGTATTCGCGGGCGAACACGGAGATGGTTTCGCCGCGGCGCCCCGCCTCGCTGAAGTGGTCCAGGGGGACCTGGAAGTAGTGTTCCGCGGTCCGCATTCCCCGATAGGTGTGACGCGCCCGGACGCTGTGCGGAACTTTGCGCCCGTCGCTGGAGGCAGTCTCCAGCAGGGAGGCTCCCATGAGCCCCGTCATTGGGAGATCAGCCACGGGTTGCCGCCTCGCGGGAACGCGAGCTGGAGCCGGCAGGGGAGCCGGCGCCGGCAACTGCCGGGCGGCTGCCGAAGGCCGTCAGCGCCGCTCCGGTGAGACGGAAGGTGGACCATTCCTCCATCGGCAGGGCGCCGAGCTTCTTGTAGAAGTTGATGGAGGGCTCGTTCCAGTCCAGGACACTCCATTCGACGCGCGCGTAGCCCCGGTCAACGGCGGTCGCCGCCAGGTGCTGCAGCAGTGCCTTCCCGTGGCCCTCGCCGCGGGCCTCCGGCCGGACGTAGAGGTCCTCGAGGTAGATCCCGTGGACACCCTCCCACGTGGAGTAGTTCAGGAACCAGAGGGCGAAGCCGCGGACCTCGCCCGCGGAGTTCTCCGCCATGGTGGCGAAGACCTTGGGATGGTCACCAAAGAGGACCTCGATGAGCATCTCGGGGGTGTTCCGGACGGCGTCCGGTTCCTTCTCGTAGAGGGCGAGGTCGTGGATCATCTGCAGGATGGCAGGGACGTCATGCGCCGTGGCAGGCCGGATTACACTCATTGTCCGAGTTTACCCGCGGCGCGATGGCCCAGGCTTGGGTACCGGCGCCGGCGCCGGCGACGGCCGCCCCCGTGCCGTCCCGCCCCCGTGCCGTCCCGCCCCCGTGCCGTCCCGCTTAGAGCCGGTTGACGTCCGTGACGCGGACGACGGCGGTCCCGGACTCGTCCGAGGCCGCCAGGTCCACGTCGGCGGAGATGCCCCAGTCGTGGTTGCGGGCGGGGTCGTCGAAGATCTGCCGCACCTTCCACACCCCGGGTTCCTCGGTGATGATCAGCAGCCCGGGACCGCGGGCATCCGGTCCGGTGCCGATGTCGTTGTGCTCATCAAAGTAGTCATCGAGGGCATCTTCCCAGCGCTCGGCGTCCCAGCCGGAGCCGGCGTCGAGCTCGCCCAGGGCAGTGGCGGCCTCATCGGCGAACAGCTCCACGCGGCGGAACATCTCGTTGCGCACCATCACCCGGAAGGCCCGGATGTTGGAGGTCAGCGACGGCGGCGGGGGCGGGGGAGCGTCGTGCGGTGTCGGCGCCGCGCCGGAAGTGAGCTCTTCCCATTCGTCCAGCAGGCTGGAGTCCACCTGCCGGACCAGTTCGCCCAGCCAGGCGATGAGGTCCTCGAGGTCCTCGCGGAGGGCATCCTGCGGGACCGTCTGGCGGAGCGCCTTGAAACCGTCGGCGAGGTAGCGCAGCACGATCCCCTCCGAGCGGGCGAGGCCGTAGAACTGGACGAACTCGCCGAAGTTCATGGCGCGCTCGTACATGTCCCGGACCACGGACTTGGGCGCGAGCTCGAAGTCGCCGACCCACGGCGCGGCCTTGCGGTAGACGTCGAAGGCCTCGCCGAGGATCTCGGCGAGCGGCTGCGGGTAGGTGACCTCCTCGAGCATCGCCATCCGCTGGTCGTAGTCGATGCCGTCGGCCTTCATCGCCGCGATCGCCTCGCCGCGGGCCTTCTTCTGCTGTGCCGAGAGGATCTGCCGCGGCTTCTCCAGGGTGGCCTCGATCACCGACACCACGTCCAGGGCGTACGACGGCGACTCCGGGTCCAGCAGCTCCAGCGCCGCCAGCGCGAACGGGGACAGCGGCTGGTTGAGGGCAAAGTTTGCCTGCAGATGGACCGTGAGCCGGACCGTGCGGCCGTCGGCACCCTGCTCCGCGGCCGGGATCCGCTCCACGACGCCGGCCGCGAGCAGCTCGCGGTAGATTCCCAGGGCCTTCTTCATGAGCCGCAGCTGGGCCGGACGGGTCTCGTGGTTTTCGGTGAGCAGGCGGCGGGCGGCCTGGAACGGGTCGCCGGGGCGCTCCATCAGGTTCATCAGCATCGCATGCGTCACGGTGAAACTCGACGTCAGCGGATCGGGAACGGACTCGACCAGCCGCTTGTACGTCGGTTCGCCCCAGGACACGAAGCCTTCCGGGGGCTTCTTCTTAACCACCTGGCGCAGCTTCTTCTGGTCGTCGCCGAACTTGGCCGTGGCCTTGGCCATCGCCTTCACGTTTTCCGTCACGTGCTCCGGGGCCTGGACCACCACGGTTCCGGCGGTGTCATAGCCGGCGCGGCCGGCGCGGCCGGCGATCTGGTGGAACTCACGGGAGTTCAGCAGCCGGGTGCGGACGCCGTCGTATTTGCTCAGGGCCGTGAGCAGCACGGTGCGGATGGGCACGTTGATGCCCACCCCGAGCGTATCCGTGCCGCAGATGACCTTCAGCAGGCCGGCCTGGGCAAGCTGTTCGACCAGCCGGCGGTACTTCGGCAGCATGCCGGCGTGGTGAACGCCGATCCCGTGCCGGACCAGGCGGTTGAGGGTCTTGCCGAAGCCTGCGGCGAAGCGGAACCCGGCGATGAGCTCGGCGATCTTGTCTTTTTCCTCGCGGGTGCAGACGTTGATGCTCATCAGGTTCTGGGCCCGGTCGATCGCCTCGACCTGGCTGAAGTGGACCACGTAGACCGGGACCTGCTTGGTGGCGAGCAGCTCCTCGAGGGTCTCGTGCACCGGGGTCTGTTCGTAGTAGTAGTGCAGCGGGATGGGGCGTTCCGCGGAGCTGACGGTCGTCGTCGTGCGGCCGGTCAGGTCGCTGAGGCCGTCCTCGAACCGGCTGACGTCGCCGAGCGTCGCCGACATCAGCAGGAACTGCGCCTGGGGCAGTTCAAGCAGCGGCACCTGCCACGCCCAGCCGCGCTGCGGGTCCGAGTAGAAGTGGAACTCGTCCATGATCACGGCACCGAGCTGCGCCGCAGAACCTTCACGCAGGGCGATGTTGGCCAGGATCTCGGCCGTGCAGCAGATGATTGGGGCGTCCTGGTTCACGCCGGAGTCGCCGGTGATCATGCCGACGTTGTCGGCGCCGAAGATCTCACAGAGGGCGAAGAACTTTTCCGAGACGAGGGCCTTGATCGGGGCGGTGTAGTAACTCCGCTGCCCGCGGGCCATGGCCTGGAAGTGCGCGGCGATGGCCACGAGGGATTTCCCGGACCCGGTTGGGGTGGCCAGGATGACGTTTGAGCCGGCGGCCAGCTCCATGATGGCCTCGTCCTGGGCGGTGTACAGGGCCAGGCCGCGGGTCTCGGTCCACTCGACAAACCGGGTGTAGAGCTCGTCCGGGTCCAGGCCCGTCCTGACGGGGATACGGGCGGCCGGGGCGGGGAGCTGATCAACGAGTTTCATTGCTGTCCAGCTTAGTGCCCGTGTGGTAGCCGCGGCACCGCACGCAGTGCAGGCGCGCGCCGTGAGCCGCCCGCAGCGCAGGCGTGCTTCCTTGGCTGGCCCACGGGCCGGGACTAGGCTTCGGTTAGGACGATGTGCCGGGAACTGGAGGCAGCCATGAAGTGGGATCCGGAGAAATATGTGCAGTTCGGGGACTACCGGGACAGACCATTTTTTGATCTGACCGGGCGGGTTCACGCCGAAGCCCCGCGGCATGTGGTGGACCTCGGCTGCGGTCCCGGCAACCTGACCGCGACGCTCGCGGACCGCTGGCCGGGCGCGCAGGTGGTGGGTCTGGATTCGTCGCCGGAAATGCTGGCCACTTCCAAGGACCACGCAGCCGCGGCGGCCAATCTTTCCTACGAGCTGGCCGACATTGAGCACTGGATGCCGTCTGGGGACACGGACGTCGTGGTCACCAACGCGGCCCTGCAGTGGGTGCCAGGCCACCGAAAGCTCCTGCCACTATGGCTCGATGCCCTCAAACCGGGCGCCTGGTTTGCGCTGCAGGTGCCGGGGAACTTCAATGCCCCGTCGCACACCCTGATGCGGGAGCTGGCCGACTCTCCGGCCTGGGCGGGGCGGCTCGCCGGGGTGCTCCGCCACGACGACGTGGTGGGGGAGGCAGCGGAATATCTGGAGATCATGCTCGACGCCGGTTGTGCCGCCGACGCCTGGGAGACCATGTACCTTCAGCTGCTCCCGGGCGCCAACCCCGTTTTGGAGTGGGTCCGCGGCACCGGACTCAGGCCGGTCCTCGCGGCTCTCCCCGACGACGAGGCGAGGGAGTTCGAGGCCGAGTATTCGGCACGGCTGGACGACGCATATCCGGCAGGCCGGCACGGGACGGTCTTCCCGTTCCGTCGCACGTTCGCGGTGGCGCAGAAAACCGGGTAGGCGGCGTGTCTGCCGGTTGACACGAAGCACTCCGGAATGGGGCTTACAATGACGTGGCGGTGTGGGGCGGCCGTTAGGCTCATCACCATTCCGGGCCCTGGGCTAGTAATGGAGGTTCAGTGCTTATAGGCCTGATGTCGCGGCTGTTGTCCGCGCATAAGGGGACCGTGCTGGCCATCGTCGTGCTGCAGCTCGTGCAAGCCACCGCCAACCTGCTCCTGCCCACCCTGAATGCCGCGATCATTGACGACGGCATCATCGGCGGGGACACCGGGGAGATCCTCCACCTCGGGGCCTGGATGGCCGGAATCGCTGCCGTTCAGGTGATCACGGCCGTCGCGGCCGGATATCTGGGCGCCGTGGTCGCCATGGAGATTGGCGGCCAGCTGCGCGGGGAGCTCTTCGCGAAGGTCCAGTCCTTCTCCTCCCAGGAGGTGGGCCGTTTCGGTGCGCCCAGTCTCGTAACCCGGGCCACCAACGACGTCGCCCAGATCCAAAACCTCGCCGTCCTAATATTCATCATGTTGATTGCCGCACCGGCGATCTTCATCGGCGGCATCGTGCTGGCCGTGCACCAGGACGTGGTGCTGTCCTGGATTGTGGTCGTGGTGATCCCGGTCCTGACGGTGATCATGACGGTGATCGTCCGCCGCCTGATTCCCCTGTACCGCCAGGGCCAGGGTCTTCTGGACCGGATCGGCCGGGTGCTGCGGGAGCAGATCATCGGCGCGAATGTCATCCGCGGCTTTGTCCGGCAGGACCACGAGGTCCGCCGGTTCGATGAAGCCAACAGGGACCTCACCCGGAACAATCTGCAATCCGCTCTCCTTGTGGCGGCGATGATGCCGATGATCATGTTCGTGGTCAACATCTCGTCCGTGTTCGTGGTGTGGTTCGGCGGCCATCGCATCGACGCCGGCGAGATGCGGCTGGGGGCGCTGACGGCGTTCATCGCCTACATCCTGCAGATCCTGATTGCCATCATGATGGCGATGTACGTCTTCATGACCGCCCCCCGGGCGGCGGCCTGCGCGGAACGGATCCGCGAGGTGCTGGACACGGAACCGGCCATCGCGGATCCGGCCGTTCCCGCCGGGGCCGCCCCTGCCACCATTCCAGCCGGTGGGGCCGGTGTGGCGGGGACCGCCGGTGCGGCCGCCGTCGCCGGCGCCCCAGGCCGCTCCGGCGCTGTCGAGTTCCGGAACGTGTCCTTCGCCTACCCCGGCGCCGAGGCACCCGTGCTGGACGGCGTCTCCTTCACCGCCGGGGCCGGTACCACGACGGCGATCATCGGCGCGACCGGCAGCGGCAAGACGACACTCCTGAACCTGCTGCCCCGTTTCCTCGACGCGACGGCCGGAGAGATCAGCATCGGCGGGGAGAACGTGCGGGCGATGCCCCTGGACGCCCTGCGCGGCCTGATCGCAATAGTCCCGCAGCAGTCCTACCTGTTCGCGGACACGGTGGCGGGGAACCTCCGGTTCGGGGCACCCGCCGCGAACGAGCCCGAAATATGGCAGGCGCTCGAAGCTGCCCAGGCCGCCGACTTTGTCCGGGCCCTGCCGCTCGGGCTCGACACGCCCGTAAGCCAGGGCGGCACCAACTTTTCCGGCGGCGAACGGCAGCGCCTGTGCATCGCGCGGGCCCTGCTCAAGCGGGCCCCCGCCTACCTCTTCGATGACAGTTTCTCGGCTCTGGACTACGGCACCGACGTCAGGCTCCGGGCGGCGATCGAGCCGCTGCTGCGCTCGGCGACCGTGCTGATCGTGGCGGAGCGGGTGTCAACAATCGTGGACGCCGGGCTGATCCTCGTACTGGAGGGCGGCCAGGTGGTCGCGCAGGGCACGCACAGCGAACTCATGGAGTCCTCGCCCAGCTACCAGGAAATTGCCGCGTCCCAGCTGGTGCTGGAGGAAGCCCCGTGAGCCGCGCGCGGGCACACCGCGCCGGGGCCGTTGCGGGACCCGGCGTGCCGGAGCGCATCAAATGGCACACCGCCGCCCGGCTGCTGGGCCTGCTGCTGCCGCTGAAGTGGCGGATGGCCGGCGTCATCGCCGCGACGTGCGCGTTCGTGACACTCAACGTGGCGGCGCCCAAGGTGCTGGGCGACGCCACCGACGTCGTCGTCGATGGCTTCCTGGGCGGCTCCCTCGACGAGCAACAGCTGGCCGAGCGGCTGCTGGCCGTTTCGGCCATGTACGTCGGGGCGTCGCTGTTCAGCTGGATCCAGGGCAGCCTGACCGCCACCGCGGTGCAGCGCCTCAGCTACGGCCTCCGCGGCTCCGTGGAACAAAAACTCCATGTGCTGCCGTCCAGCCATTTCGAGGAACAGCGCCGCGGCGACGTGCTCAGCCGGGCCACGAACGACGTCGACAATATCTCCCAGGCGCTCAACCAGCTCCTCAACCAGCTGATCATGGCCGTCCTGATGCTCTCGGCCGCTCTCGCCATGATGCTGTGGCTCTCGCCGCTGCTGGCGCTGATCGCGATCCTCTCGGTGCCGGTGTCCACGATGATCACCGTGCTCGTGGCCCGGCACTCCCAGGCGCACTTCAAGGAGCAGTGGAGCAGCACGGGGGCACTGCACGCCCAACTCGAGGAATTCTTCACCGGGCATGAAGTGGTCAAGGCCTTTGGCCGGCAGGAAGAGTCGGCGGCGAGCTTCCGGGAGCGCAACGAGAAGCTCACGCGATCGAGCACCCGCGCCCAGTATTTGTCCGGCATCGTGCAGCCGCTGCTGGTGTTTGTCGCCAACCTCAACTACATCGCAATTGCTGTTGTGGGGGCGCTGCAGGTCACCGCGGGGCTCTTGACGATCGGCGGCATCCAGGCCTTTGTCCAGTTCTCCCGTCTCTTTAGCCAGCCGGTGAGCCAGATCGGCGGCATGCTGACGCTCGTGCAGTCCTGCCTGGCCTCGGCGGAGCGGGTGTTTGAGCTGCTGGACGCCCCGGAGATCCCTGCGGACAGCGCCGTGCCGGCCGTTTCCGCCAACGGCGCCGGCAAGCTGCAAGGCGCCACGGCCGCGCGAAAGCTCCATGTCCCGCGCAAATCCTCCAACGGACGCAAAGCCCCTGCCCCGGGCACGCCCGGCGACCTGCTGGATCCCGGCGCAGTGGCTGGTCGGGTCACGTTCGAGCACGTCAGCTTCAGCTACAGCCCCGGCACGCCCGTGGTGAAGGACCTCTCCTTCACGGTGGACCCGGGACAGACCGTGGCGATCGTGGGACACACCGGTGCCGGCAAGACCACCGTGGTCAACCTCCTGATGCGCTTCTACGAACTCGACTCCGGCCGGATCCTGGTGGACTCGACGGACATCGCCACCATCCCGCGGGACGACCTGCGGCGCGCCTTCGGAATCGTCCTGCAGGATGCCTGGCTGTTTACCGGCAGCATCCGGGAGAACATCGAATACGGCCGGCCCGGCGCCACCGAAACCGATATCGTCGCGGCGGCCCGCGCCAGCCACGTGGACCAGTTTGTCCGGTCCCTACCGGCCGGCTACGCCACGATGCTCGGCAACGACGGCGACTCCCTGAGCCGGGGCCAGCGCCAGCTCGTCTCGATCGCACGGGCGCAGCTCGCCGGGCGCAGCATCATGGTGCTGGATGAGGCGACGAGCTCCGTCGACAGCCGCACTGAGGTGCAGATCCGGCATGCCATGGAGCGGCTGCGGCACGGTCACACGAGCTTCGTGATCGCGCACCGTTTGTCCACGGTCCGGGACGCTGATCTAATTCTCGTCATGGACCACGGACGAATCGTTGAACACGGCACCCACCAACAGCTGGTGGCCCGGCAGGGGCTCTACAAGGATTTGTACGAGGCCCAGTTCGCCGGCCGCGAACAGGTCCCGGCCGTCCAGGAGGCCGAACAGTGAGCCCCGCGGACGCCGCGGGGGAGCGTTTTCCCGGATCCTGGCGGACCAATCCGGCCAGCTCCGTCCCGCTCTTCGAACAGCTGCGGCTCTACGTGATCGAACGCGCCGACAACGGCACACTCGCGCCGGGCACCAGGCTTCCGGCCGTGCGGAGCCTCGCAGGCGAACTGGGCGTCGCCCCGCACACTGTGGCGCGGGCCTACAAGGAACTCGAGGCCGCCGGCGTCGTAGTGACGAAGGGCCGCAATGGGACCGTGGTGTGTGCCCGCGATGCCGCGTGGAGTTCGCTGTCCGCCGCCGCCGCCGAGTTCGCCGCGGCCGCCAAAGCCCAGGGCGCCAGTTTCGCCGAGGCCGTGCAGTTGCTGGCCGCCGCCTACGACCGCCAATAGCACATCCCGCGCCGCCCGTGGCGCGCGGAATAGTTTTTCGAAGAAGTTTTCGATTAGCATTAGAGTCGTGCCTAAAGCTGTAGCTGAAGATCCAGCCGTTGAAGTCCATTCCGCCGCCGAGCCGCTGGCAGTCCGGGATGCGGCCCCGTCCCGCCCCGTCCTGAAGCGTCCGGACATGACCCGCCTCGTCGTCAAGGGCGCCCGCGAGCACAACCTGCGCAACGTGGACCTGGACCTGCCGCGCGATGCCATGATCGTGTTCACCGGCCTGTCCGGCTCCGGAAAGTCCTCCCTCGCGTTCGACACCATCTTCGCCGAGGGCCAGCGCCGCTACGTCGAATCCCTCTCCGCCTACGCCCGGCAGTTCCTGGGCCAGGTGGACAAGCCCGACGTCGACTTCATCGAGGGCCTCTCGCCGGCGGTGTCCATCGACCAGAAGTCCACGTCCAAGAACCCGCGCTCGACCGTGGGCACCATCACTGAGATTTACGACTACATGCGCCTGCTCTGGGCCCGTGTGGGCCGGCCGCACTGCCCCGTCTGCGGGGAGCCCGTGACCAAGCAGACCCCGCAGCAGATCGTCGACCAGCTGCTCGAACTCCCGGACGGCACCCGCTTCCAGGTGCTGGCACCCGTGGTCCGCGGCCGCAAGGGCGAATTCGTGGACCTCTTCAAGGAACTCACAGCCAAGGGCTACTCGCGGGCCCGGGTGGACGGCGAGCTCGTCCACCTGAGTGATCCGCCGAAGCTGGGCAAGCAGTTCAAGCACACCATCGAAGTGGTGGTGGACCGCCTCGTGGTCAAGGAAGGCATCAGCCAGCGCCTGACCGACTCGGTTGAAACCGCCCTCGGACTGGCGGAGGGCCGCATATTGGCCGAATTCGTCGACCTCGAAGCAGACGATCCCGAGCGGATCAGGGCGTTCTCAGAACACCTGGCCTGCCCCAACGAACACCCTCTGGCGATCGACGAGATCGAGCCCCGTTCCTTCTCATTCAACAACCCATTCGGCGCCTGCAGCGCCTGCAGCGGCATCGGCACCAAGCTGGAGGTCGACGAGGAACTCCTCATCCCCAACCCGGAGCTCTCGCTCTCCGAAGGGGCCATTGCGCCGTGGTCCCTGGGAACCGCCACCACGGAGTACTGGAACCGGCTGCTGGCCGGCCTCGCCGAGGAACTCGGCTTCTCCATGACGACGGCGTGGGAGAAGCTCGACACCGACGTCCGGCAGACCGTCCTGCACGGCAAGGACCACAAGGTGGTGGTGCAATACCGCAACCGCTTCGGCCGTGAACGCAAGTACAGCACCGGCTTTGAGGGCGTCGTGCAGTACGTCCACCGCAAGCATGGCGAGACCGATTCCGACTATGCGCGCGACCGCTACGAGGAATACATGCGCCAGGTCCCGTGCCCGGCCTGCAACGGTGCCCGGCTGAACCCTGCGTCGCTCTCGGTGCTGATCAACGGCAAGTCAATCGCCGAGGTCGCCGCACTGCCCATGCGGGAATGCGCCGGCTTCCTCGAAAACCTCGTCCTCACCGGCCGCGAGGCCCAGATCGCCCACCAGGTCCTCAAGGAAATCCAGGCCCGCCTGACCTTCCTCCTCGACGTCGGACTCGAGTACCTGAACCTGGAGCGGCCCTCCGGCACCCTGTCCGGCGGCGAAGCCCAGCGCATCCGTTTGGCCACCCAGATCGGCTCCGGCCTCGTGGGCGTCCTTTACGTCCTCGACGAGCCCTCGATCGGCCTGCACCAGCGGGACAACCGCCGCCTGATCGAGACACTCACCCGGCTCCGGGACCTCGGCAACACCCTGATCGTCGTGGAGCATGACGAGGACACCATCCACGAGGCCGACTGGGTGGTTGACATCGGACCGGGCGCCGGCGAGCACGGCGGCATGGTGGTCCATTCCGGGTCCTACCAGGAGCTGCTGGAAAACACGGATTCGCTCACCGGCGACTACCTCTCCGGCCGGCGGAAAATCGAGATTCCGAAGAAGCGGCGCAAATACGACAAGAAGCGCGAGCTCAAGGTGGTCGGGGCGAAGGAGAACAACCTCCTGAACATCGACGCCAGTTTCCCGCTGGGCCTCTTCACCGCCGTCACCGGCGTCAGCGGCTCGGGCAAGTCCACCCTGGTCAACGAGATCCTCTACAAGGTGCTGGCCAACAAGCTCAACGGCGCCAAGCAGGTGGCCGGCAGGCACAAGTCCGTCCAGGGCCTCGAACACCTGGACAAGGTGGTGCACGTCGACCAGAGCCCGATCGGCCGCACCCCGCGCTCGAACCCGGCCACGTACACCGGCGTGTTCGACAACATCCGAAAGCTCTTCGCCGAGACCACCGAGGCCAAGGTCCGCGGCTACCTGCCGGGCCGGTTCTCCTTCAACGTCAAGGGCGGCCGCTGCGAGGCCTGCTCCGGCGACGGCACCCTGAAGATCGAGATGAACTTCCTGCCGGACGTCTACGTCCCCTGCGAGGTCTGCCACGGCGCACGGTACAACCGCGAAACCCTGGAGGTCCACTACAAGGGCAAGACCATCGCGGACGTGCTGAACATGCCTATCGAGGAAGGGGCCGAGTTCTTTGCGGCCTTCTCGCCGATCGCACGGCACCTCAACACGCTCGTCGACGTCGGCCTTGGCTACGTCCGGCTGGGCCAGCCGGCCACCACGCTCTCCGGCGGCGAGGCCCAGCGCGTGAAGCTCGCAGCCGAGCTCCAGAAACGCTCCAACGGCCGCAGCGTCTACGTCCTGGACGAGCCCACCACGGGCCTGCACTTCGAGGACATCCGCAAGCTCCTCATGGTGCTCCAGGGCCTCGTGGAGAAGGGCAACACGGTGATCACGATCGAACACAACCTCGACGTCATCAAGAGCGCCGACTGGATCGTGGACCTTGGCCCCGACGGCGGGTCCGGTGGCGGCCGTGTGGTTGCCTCCGGCACCCCCGAGCAGGTGGCCAAGTCGAGCGAGAGCCACACGGCCGCGTTCCTCGCCGAGCTCCTCGCCTGAACACCGGCCGCCATGGACCGTGCGGCGGGGCAGGTAAGCCTCCGCCGCACGCGTCCCCGCCCCGCAGGGACGTTTCCACCGGATGTATTCCCGATGTATTCCCTGATGTATTCCTGAAGGAGTATGCGAATTTCTGGCAACCGCACACTCGTGAGAAACTAAGCCGGTGACGCATACAACAGTGCCCGTGATCTTCGACCTTGACGGCACTCTTGTCGATCCCGCCGGGGGTATTACCGACGGTATCGCCGCGGCCCTCATCGAGCTTGGCCTGCCGGTTCCGGACAAGTCCCGGATGGACGCCATGATTGGGCCCAAGCTCAGCCATTCCCTGACGGAAATCGCCGGCGTTCCGGCCGCACAGCTGGAAGACGCCATCCGCATCTACCGCGCGCACTACGCATCCACAGGAATAGCGCAAAGCAGGCTGTACCCGGGAATCCGCGGCCTCCTCGAGGACTTCGTCGCCGCGGGGCGGCCCATCGCAGTCGCGACCCAGAAGCCGGAAGGGCTTGCCCGCACTGTCCTGGCGCACCACGGCATCGCCGGACTCTTCCACAGCATCCGGGGCTCCGCCGCCGACGAGGCCGCCAGCCCGGGAGCGGGCTCGGTGCCCGACGGCTCCGTTCCCGAAGGCTCTGTTCCCGGAGGCAAGGCCGGCATCGTCGCCGCCGCGCTCTCGGACCTCGCTTCCGCGGACCCTGCGGCCGCAGGCCGGGCCGTGATGGTGGGGGACCGGGCGCAGGACGTCGCCGGGGCCGCTGCGAACGGACTGGACTGCATCGGCGTAGGCTGGGGGTTTGCGCCCGACGGCGAACTGCACGCGGCCGGTGCCGTCGAGATCGTGCACAACACCACGGCGCTTCACGCGACGATCAACCGGCTCTCCGAACGCCCGGGGACCACAGCCCTGAACGAGGTGCACACCGATGGCAATGTTTGACGCAATCCGCTGGACCACGCGGGGGCTGGTAACCACCACGTGCCGTCCCACGGTCATCGGCCTGGAAAACGTGCCCAAGGACGGACCGTTCATCGTGGCACCGAACCACCTCTCGTTCCTGGACAGCGTGATCGTCCAGGCGCTCATGCCGCGGCCCGTGGCCTTCTTCGCGAAGGCTGAGTACTTCACCACCGGCGGCATCAAAGGCAAAGCCATGAAGTCCTTCTTCGAGGCTGTGGGCTCCATTCCGGTGGAACGCGGCGAGCAGGCGGCGAGCGTCCAGGCGCTGAAAACGCTGCTGGACATCCTCGACTCCGGCAAGGGCGTGGGCATCTATCCAGAAGGCACCCGCTCCCGCGACGGCATCCTGTACCGCGGCCGCACCGGCGTCGGCTGGCTGGCCCTGACCACCGGCGCGCCCGTAATCCCGGTGGGCCTGATCGGCACCGAACACCTGCAGCCCGCGGACAGCAAGTCCGTCAAACCGCAGCACTTCACCATGAAGGTCGGCGAGCCGCTGTACTTCGAGAAGACCGGACCGGACCATTCCCTGCCGGCCCGCCGCCAGGTCACGGACCGCATCATGGACGCAATCGCGGACCTGAGCGGCCAGGAACGCTCCACCAGCTACAACCAGAGCAAGTCGGCCGAATAGCGCGCGGCTTCCTGCTCCCGGCCCCCGCCGGGCATGCGCCGGTGCACGTGCAGCGGCACCGCCGGCGGCTCAGTAGACTTGATGTGTGGCAGATCCAGCGAGTTACCGACCCCAGACGGGTGAAATTCCGACCAATCCGGGCGTGTACCGCTTCCGCGATCCGCACGGCCGGGTCATCTACGTCGGCAAGGCAAAGAACCTCCGTGCCCGGCTGAACACTTATTTCGCCAATCCCGCCGGGCTCATGCCCAAAACCTATGCGATGGTCCACACTGCCAGCAGCGTCGAATGGACCGTGGTGGGCAGCGAACTCGAGTCGCTGCAGCTGGAATACACGTGGATCAAAGAATTCACGCCCCGCTTCAACGTGATGTTCAGGGACGACAAAAGCTACCCGTACCTCGCCGTGACGATGGGGGAGAAGTACCCGCGCGTCCAGGTGCTGCGCGGCGACCGGCGCAAGGGGACCCGGTACTTCGGCCCGTACACCGCCGGCGCGATCCGGGACACCATGGACACCCTGCTGCGCGTGTTCCCGGTCCGCAGCTGCAGCGCCGGGGTGCTGAAGCGCGCCGAAGCCAGCGGCCGGCCCTGCCTGCTCGGCTACATCGACAAATGTTCCGCGCCGTGCGTCGGCCGGATCTCCGCCGCGGACCACCGCGCCCTGGCCGAGGATTTCTGCACGTTCATGGGCGGCGAAGCCAAGCCCTTCGTCAACCGGCTGGAACGGGAGATGGCCGCGGCTGTCGCCGAGCTCGACTATGAACGCGCGGCCCGGCTCCGGGACGACATCGTGGCGCTGAAGAAGGTCTTCGAACGTAACGCCGTCGTCCTGGCCGAGGGCACGGACGCCGACGTCTTCGCCCTGCACGAAGACGAGCTCGAGGCCGCCGTGCAGGTCTTCCACGTCCGGGGCGGACGGATCCGCGGCCAGCGCGGCTGGGTGGTGGAAAAAGTCGAGGACTCCACCACCCCGGAACTGGTCGAACACCTGCTCCAGCAGGTCTACGGCGAGGAAGCCGGGCTCCAGGGCAGGTTGCCCCGGGAAGTGCTGGTGCCTGCCGAGCCCAGCAACGCCCCGGAGCTCGCGCAATGGCTCAGCGGCCTGCGCGGGGCGCGGGTGGACATCCGCGTTCCCCAGCGCGGAGACAAGGCCGCCCTCCTGTCCACGGTCCGTGAAAACGCCGAGCACGCCCTCAAGCTCCATAAGTCCCGGCGCGCCGGCGACCTCACCATGCGCTCCCAGGCCCTGCAGGAAATCCAGGAAGCGCTCGAGCTTCCCGTGGCGCTGCTGCGGATCGAGTGCTTCGACATCTCGCACGTCCAGGGCACCAACGTGGTCGGCTCCATGGTGGTGGTCGAGGACGGCCTGCCGAAAAAGTCCGACTACCGGAAGTTCGCCGTGACCGGGGCCGCGGCCACCGACGACACCGCGGCCATGCATGATGTGCTGACCCGGCGGTTCCGGCACTATCTTCAAGAAAAAGACGAGCAGGCGGCGGCTGCGGCCAAACCGGCGCACCAGGCCGCCCTGGACGCGGCGMCCGCCSCGGCGGGCGCGGACTCCACGACGCCAACACCGCGGAGCAAATTCGCCTACCCGCCCAACCTCGTCGTCGTCGACGGCGGCAAACCGCAGGTCAATGCGGCCGCACGGGCGCTGGAAAAGCTCGGCATCGAGGACGTGTATGTGGTCGGCCTGGCCAAACGGCTCGAAGAGGTGTGGCTGCCGGACAGCGATTTCCCGGTGATCCTGCCGCGCGCCTCGGCCGGCCTGTATCTGCTGCAGCGGATCCGCGATGAGGCCCACCGCTTCGCCATCACCTTCCACCGGCAAAAGCGCGGCAAGGCCATGACGGCCTCCGCCCTGGACAGCGTGCCCGGGCTGGGCGAATCCAAGCGCAAGGCCCTCCTGGCGGAGTTCGGCTCCGTCAAGGGGATCAAAGCCGCGACGCAGGACGAACTCACCGGTGCCAAGGGGATCGGCCCCTCCCTCGCCGCCGCGATCGTCCGGCACTTCGCTGGCGGCGGCGTCGAGGAAGCCGCCACGGTTCCTGCCGTCAACATGACCACCGGCGAAATCCTCGACGCTTAGCTAGTGCCGCCAAACTTAGCTAGGGTAAAGACTTGGGTACGGCACGGCAGCGGCATCACCGCGGCCCGCGCGCAAACCTGACAAACAGCAAATCGTACAGGCAGAGATGGGGCTTCACTGATGGCAGAGTCGACGGCAGGATCCGAGACGGATGCGGACGGCATGACACCCGTCAAACCCGTCGAGGCTGAACTGCTCGTGGTGACCGGAATGTCGGGAGCCGGCCGCAGCACCGCCTCGGACGCCCTTGAGGACCATGGCTGGTACGTCGTGGAAAATTTGCCGCCGCAGATGCTCGGCACGCTCGCGGAACTGGTGTCCCGGACGCCGCACTCCATGTCCAAGCTCGCCGTCGTGATGGACGTCCGGAGCAAGGAACTGTTCGTCGACATGCGCGCGGCGCTCCGCGCCCTGGAAGCCACCGGCGTGAGCTTCCGCGTGCTGTTCCTCGACGCCAGCGACGACGTCCTGGTGCGCCGCTTCGAGCAGGGCCGCAGGCCCCACCCGCTCCAGGGCGGCGGCCGGATCCTCGACGGCATCGCCGCCGAACGCGAGCTGGTCCGTGAATTGAGGGACACCGCCGACATCGTCCTGGACACGTCCTCCCTCAACGTCCATGGCCTCGCCACCGCCATCACCGAACTCTTCAGCGAGACCGGGCCGGTGGCGCTGCGGCTGAACGTCATGAGCTTCGGCTTTAAGTATGGGCTGCCGGTGGATGCCAACTTCGTGGCCGATGCCCGCTTCATCCCCAACCCGCACTGGGTGCCGCAGTTGCGCCCGCACACCGGACTGGACAAGGACGTCAGCGACTACGTGCTGGAGGCCCAGGGCGTCAGCGACTTCGTGGAACGCTACGTCCTGGCCCTTGAACCCGTCCTGGACGGGTACCGGCGGGAGAACAAGCACTACGCCACCATTGCCGTGGGCTGCACCGGCGGCAAGCACCGCTCCGTGGCGGTCGCCGTCGAGCTCTCACGGAGGCTGGCGCAGTATCCGCGCGTCACGGTGACCACGACGCACCGGGACCTGGGCCGCGAGTAATGGCGCTGCTGACCGGCCCGCTGCCCCTTGTCCCGCCCGCCAGCGCGGCCTTCGCCAGCCAGCAGGACAAAGGCCCCTCCGTCGTCGCGCTCGGCGGCGGCCACGGCCTCTCCGCCTCGCTGTCGGCCCTGCGCCTGCTGACCTCCGAACTCACCGCGGTCGTCACGGTCGCGGACGACGGCGGATCCTCCGGCCGGCTCCGCGAAGAGTACGGCGTCCTGCCGCCCGGTGATCTCCGGATGGCCCTGTCCGCGCTGTGCGACGACACCGACTGGGGCCGCACGTGGCGCGACGTCATGCAGCACCGCTTCGCCCCCGGCAAAGGCCGGGGCGGCTCCCTCGATGAGCACGCGATGGGCAACCTCCTGATCGTCACGCTCTGGGAGCTCCTGGGCGACACCGTCGCAGGCCTGAAGTGGGCCGGCGCCCTGCTCGGCGCGCGCGGCGAAGTCCTGCCGATGTCCAGCGTCCCGCTGACCATCGAGGGCCAGGTCCGGGTCACCGCCCCGGACGGGGCCACGGCACTGCAGACCCTCACCGGCCAGGCCAAGTGCGCAGTGGCAGGATCCCTGGAGCACGTCCGGCTCTTGCCTGAGAACGCTCCGGCCTGCACCGAGGCACTGACGGCGATCGAGCTGGCCGACTGGGTGATCCTCGGGCCGGGCTCATGGTACACCTCCGTGCTGCCGCACCTCTTGCTGCCCGAAATGCGCGAGGCCCTCGCCAACACGGCTGCCCGCCGGTGCCTGACCATGAACCTGGCCACGGATACCAAGGAGACGGCCGGCATGTCCGCCGCCGACCACCTCCGGGTGCTGCGCGAATACGCGCCGGAGTTCACGATCGACGTCATCCTGGCCGACCCGGCGTCGGTGCAGAACCTGCCCGACTTCGAGGCGGCGGCTGGAATGCTCGGTGCCGAGGTGGTCTTGGGTAAAGTGGGGGCGTCTGGTCGCCGTCCGGTCCACGATCCGTTGCGGCTGGCGACGGCGTATCACGATATTTTCGGGAATAGTTAGGAAAGGTGCCATGGCACTGACAGCATCAGTCAAGGAAGAACTTTCCCGTCTGGATATCAAGAAGTCCTCAGTCCGCAAGGCCGAGGTATCGGCGATGCTCCGCTTCGCCGGCGGGCTGCACATCATCTCGGGCCGGATTGTGATCGAGGCCGAAGTCGACCTCGCATCGACCGCCCGGCGGCTGCGCGCCGCCATCGCCGAGGTGTACGGCCACCAGAGCGAGATCATCGTCGTCTCCGGCGGCGGCCTGCGCCGCGGCAGCCGCTACGTGGTGCGGGTGGTGCGCGACGGTGAGGCCCTCGCCCGCCAGACCGGACTCCTGGACGCGCGGGGGCGGCCCGTGCGCGGCCTTCCGTCGGTAGTGGTGAACGGCTCCGCCGCGGACGCCGAAGCTGTCTGGCGCGGCGCGTTCCTGGTCCACGGCTCGCTCACCGAGCCCGGCCGCTCCTCGGCCATGGAAGTCACCTGCCCCGGCCCCGAATCGGCCCTGGCCCTCGTCGGCGCCGCCCGCCGCCTGGGCATCCAGGCCAAGGCCCGCGAGGTCAGGGGAGTGGACCGCGTGGTGATCCGCGACGGCGACACGATCGCCGCGCTGCTGACGCGCATGGGCGCCCACGACGCGCTCATGGTCTGGGAAGAACGCCGCATGCGCAAGGAAGTCCGCGCCACGGCCAACCGGCTCGCCAACTTCGATGACGCGAACCTGCGCCGTTCCGCGCAGGCCGCCGTGGCCGCCGGTGCCCGGGTGGACCGCGCCCTGGAAATCCTGGGCGACGACGTCCCGGACCACCTGAAGTATGCCGGTGAGCTCCGGGTCGCGCACAAACAGGCCAGCCTGGACGAGCTGGGCCGGCTCGCCGACCCCGTCATGACCAAGGACGCCATCGCCGGCCGGATCCGCCGGCTGCTGGCCATGGCGGACAAACGGGCCCAGGACCTCGGCATCCCGGGCACGGAAGCCAATGTGACGCCGGAAATGCTCGACGACTAGCCCGCCCCTAGAATCAACAGCAGGAATATCCCGGGGAATGAAATATCCGGGAGCCGCGGCTGGTTGTCGCCGTTGGATCCCACCGCAATTTTCCGGATGCCCCGCATCCGGATGCACGATCGAAAGAGTTACCGAACCGGACAACCCGTCCACGACATTGGAGGAATTTGTGACCGAGTACGTACTGCCCGAGCTCGACTATGACTACGCAGCGCTGGAACCGCACATCTCCGCGAAGATCATGGAGCTGCACCACAGCAAGCACCACGCCGCCTATGTGGCCGGCGCCAACAACGCCCTGGCCCAGCTGGCCGAGGCGCGCGAAAAGGGCGACTTCGCCAACATCAACCGCCTCTCCAAGGACCTCGCGTTCCACACCGGCGGGCACATCAACCACTCCGTCTTCTGGAAGAACCTCTCACCGGACGGTGGCGACAAGCCCGAGGGCGAGCTCGCGGCGGCCATTGACGACGCCTTCGGCTCGTTCGACGCGTTCCGTGCGCAGTTCAGCGCCGCGGCACTGGGCCTGCAGGGCTCCGGCTGGGGCTTCCTGGCCTACGAGCCCATCGGCGGCAACCTGGTCATCGAGCAGCTCTACGATCAGCAGGGCAACGTCGCACTCGGCACCACCCCGCTGCTGATGCTGGACATGTGGGAGCACGCCTTCTACCTGGACTACGTCAACGTCAAGGCTGACTACGTCAAGGCCTTCTGGAACATCGTGAACTGGGCCGACGTCGCCAAGCGCTTCGACGCCGCGCGCAAGAACGCGACGGGTCTCATCACCCTCTAGGCAGGTCCCTATACCCTGCACAGGGTGACGGAATCGACTTCCGTTTGTAACAAACCTCACATTACGGGCCCTTCGGCCCGAAATGTGGACGGACTGCCCCTGCACTTGCGGGGGCAGTCCCGGTTAAACGTAAGATGGATCACGGAAGGCGGTTAGCCTTCAGCAATGTGGCTGGTCGCCCTCCGATCTGGTAATTATCTCTGCCCAATGGCGTGCGGGATCTGTTAGTTGGCTTGAACGCCTTCTCAACTAGTCGTGCTCGCAAGAGCACCAAGGAGACTGAAAACGTGACGACCCGTATTGGCATCAACGGCTTTGGCCGTATCGGCCGCAACTACTTCCGCGCCGCCCTCGCACAGGGCGCAGACCTCGAGATCGTTGCGGTCAACGACCTCACCAGCCCGGAAGCCCTCGCTCACCTCTTCAAGTACGACTCCGTGGGAGGCCGCCTGGCCGAAACCATCGAGGTCAAGGACGGCAACATCGTCGTCGACGGCAACATCATCAAGGTCCTCGCCGAACGTGACCCCGCGAAGCTGCCCTGGGGCGAGCTCGGCGTCGACATCGTCATCGAGTCCACCGGCTTCTTCACGAAGGCCGCCGATGCACAGAAGCACATCGATGCCGGCGCCAAGAAGGTCCTGATCTCCGCCCCCGCGTCGGATGAGGACATCACGATCGTTATGGGCGTCAATGACGGCCTGTACGACAACGCCACGCACCACATCATCTCCAACGCCTCCTGCACCACCAACTGCCTCGGCCCGCTGGCCAAGGTCATCAATGAGGCCTTCGGCATCGAGCGTGGCCTGATGACCACCATTCACGCCTACACCGCCGACCAGAACCTGCAGGACGGCCCGCACAAGGATCTCCGCCGCGCCCGCGCCGCCGCCATCAACATGGTGCCCACCTCCACCGGTGCCGCCAAGGCAATCGGTCTGGTCCTGCCGGAGCTCAAGGGCAAGCTCGACGGCTACGCCATCCGCGTGCCCGTTCCCACCGGCTCCGCCACGGACCTGACCGTCACGGTTTCCCGCGAGACCACGGTCGCCGAAGTCAACGCCGCCCTCAAGGCAGCATCGGAGACCGAGGAGCTCAGGGGCCTGCTGACCTACACCGACGAGCCGATCGTCTCCTCCGACATCGTCGGCGACCCGGCATCGTCCATCTTCGACTCCGGCCTGACCAAGGTGATCGGCGACCAGGTCAAGGTTGTGTCCTGGTATGACAACGAGTGGGGTTACTCCAACCGCCTCGTGGACCTCACGGAGCTTGTAGCGTCCAAGCTGGGCTAGGGTAAGACTCATGACATTTCACACCCTCAACGAACTGATCGCTGATGGTGTCCGCGGGCGGTACGTTCTGGTCAGAAGTGACCTGAACGTGCCGCTCGACGGCTCTACAGTGACTGACGACGGCCGCATCAAGGCCTCCCTCCCAGTGCTGGCGAAGCTCACGGACGCCGGTGCCCGCGTGCTGGTCACAGCACACCTCGGCCGCCCCAAGGGCGCCCCGGAGGAGAAGTACTCCCTCAAGCCCGCAGCCGCACGGCTGGCCGAGCTTGCCGGGTTCAAGGTCTCACTTGCCACCGACACCGTCGGCGAGTCGGCCAAGGAGCTCTCCGCGGCGCTGCAGGACGGCGAAGTGCTGGTCCTGGAAAACGTGCGCTTCGACGCGCGGGAGACCTCCAAGGACGACGCCGAGCGCGGCGCCTTCGCGGACGAGCTGGTCGCCCTCACCGGCGACAACGGCGCCTTCGTCGATGATGCCTTCGGTGCGGTGCACCGCAAGCACGCCAGCGTGTACGACGTCGCCACGCGGCTGCCGTCCTACCAGGGCGACCTTGTCCGCACGGAGGTCGAGGTGCTGCGCAAGCTCACCACGGATACCCAGCGGCCCTACGTCGTTGTCCTCGGCGGCTCCAAGGTCTCCGACAAGCTCGCTGTGATCGACAACCTCCTGGGCAAGGCGGACACGATCCTGGTGGGCGGCGGCATGCTGTTCACCTTCCTCGCCGCCGCGGGTCACAAGGTCGCGGGCAGCCTGCTCGAAGAGGACCAGATCCCGGTCGTCCAGGACTACCTGAAGCGCGCCGCCGACGGCGGTACCGAGTTCGTCGTGCCCACCGATGTTGTGGTGGCGGGCAAGTTCGCCGCCGACGCCGAGCACGAGACCGTTGCCGCCGACGCCATCGAGTCGGGCAGCTTCGGAGCCCAGGGCATCGGGCTGGACATCGGGCCGGTCTCGGCAGCGGCGTTCGCGGAACGGATCAAGGGCGCCCGGACGGTGTTCTGGAACGGGCCCATGGGCGTGTTCGAATTCGCGGCCTTCGCCGGCGGTACCCGGGCCATCGCCCAGGCCCTGACTGAGACGGACGCGTTCACCGTGGTTGGCGGCGGCGACTCGGCGGCAGCGGTCCGGACACTCGGCTTCGCCGATGAGGCGTTCGGCCACATTTCCACCGGCGGCGGCGCAAGCCTGGAGTACCTTGAAGGCAAGGAACTCCCCGGCCTGAGCGTCCTGGACCGTTAGAAGCACTGACCGCTAAAAGCACCGGTATTTGAGCCGGCAGGGCGCCCTCCGCAGGGAAGCGGGCGCCCTGCCGGCTGCTCCCACACACCAAGAACTCCTGGAGATCACGTGACCACGTCAACCAACGGTAAATTCGACCGCAAGCCCTTCATCGCCGGCAACTGGAAGATGAACATGGACCACGTCCAGGGCATCACCCTCCTGCAGAAGCTCGCGTGGACCCTGTCCGACGCCAAGCACGACTACGCCCGGGTGGAGGTCGCCGTCTTCCCGCCGTTCACGGATCTCCGCGGCGTCCAGACCCTGGTCCAGGGCGACGAGCTCGCCGTCGCCTATGGTGGCCAGGACCTTTCCCAGTTCGACTCCGGCGCCTACACAGGCGACATTTCCGGCCAGTTCCTCGCCAAGCTTGCCTGCAGCTACGTCCTGGTCGGCCACAGCGAACGCCGCACCATCCACAACGAGTCCGACGCCGTGCTCAACGCCAAGACCAAAGCCGCCTTCCGGCACGGCATCACCCCGGTCCTCTGCGTCGGTGAAGGCCTGGAGATCCGGCAGGCCGGCACCCACGTGGACCACACCCTCGCCCAGCTGCGCGCCGGCGTCGAAGGCCTCACCCCGGAGCAGGCTGCCGAACTCGTAGTTGCCTACGAACCCGTGTGGGCCATCGGCACCGGTGAGGTCGCTGGCCCGGAGGACGCGCAGGAAATGTGCGCCGCCATCCGTGCCGAACTGTCCACCCTCTTCGGAGCAGACGTCGCCGCCAAGACCCGCCTGCTGTACGGCGGCTCGGTCAAGGCCAACAACGCGGCCTCGATCCTGAAGGAGCGCGACGTCGACGGCTTGCTGGTCGGCGGTGCCAGCCTGGACGCTGCCGAGTTTGCTAATATTGTCAGGTTCGAGAGTCACCTGTTGACGGATTAGTCCGGACACAGCCTGACCCCCGCAATCCAATCCTTCTGAAAGGCCGTCGTGGACGTTCTTCATGTCATTCTGCAGGTCCTCCTGGGCATCACCAGCCTCCTGCTGACGTTGCTCATCCTGCTCCATAAGGGACGCGGAGGCGGCCTGTCCGACATGTTCGGCGGCGGCATGAGCTCGGGCCTGAGCTCCTCCGGCGTCGCGGAACGGAACCTCAACCGGTTCACGGTTATCCTGGGAATCACCTGGGGCGTGGTGATCATCGCCCTCGGCCTGCTCATGCGGTTCAGCACAGGCGCCGATTCCTAGGACGCCCGTTTCGAAAACTTCATATGGGGTCCTTATGGCCCTCCCGGCATCGGGAACTCACGAACTACACTGTGGCTGTCGTCTTGCACTTCCACCAGCTAAGTAGCCAGGAGTTCCCGATGCTGCATTCTGCTTCCGGATTCAAAGGAATCCGTGTGGGCGCCACCGAGGGGGCCACTCCCCGCCATGAACCACTGAACGGGGCCGGCGTACGCCAGCCCCGTATTCGTGTGTCTTTCCGGTGCGCCAAGGGCCATGAAACCTCGCTCGTGTTCGCACAGCTTCCGGAGGAACAGATCCCCGGAGTTTGGGACTGCCGGCGCTGCGGCGGCACCGCAACCCGCGACGAATCAAAGTTTGCCCTGGAGGAGACGCCAACAGAGGGCTTCAAGACGCATCTGGAATACGTTAAAGAGCGGCGCTCCAGCCAGGACGCCGAAGACGTGCTGGCTGGAGCGCTGGAACGTCTACGCTCCGGACGGACCCTTCCGGACGAGCTGCTCCGGGACCCGTGAGGCCGCGTCCTCGTCAATCAGCCACAGCGTTTCCCGGCGGCCGCGCGGCCCCGCGGCGGGCACCTGCACGGGATTAGCGCCGGCCAGGGCGAGCCCTACGGCGCCGGCCTTGTCATCACCGGCCACCACCATCCACACCTCGGATGCCGTGTTGATCGCCGGCAACGTCAGCGACACCCGCGCCGGCGGCGGCTTGGGGGAGTTGTGGACGCCCACGACGGTCAGTTCCTTCTCCCGGATGCCGGCCTGCTCCGGGAAGAGCGAGGCGACGTGCGCGTCCGGCCCCACACCGAGGAGGACGATGTCCAGGCGGGGGAGCCGCGCAGGCTGTTCCGGCCTGTCGTCGGACATGTCCGCGGCGTGCTCGGCGGCCGCCGCCTCGGCGAGCCGGCGGGCATAGTCGGCCGCGGCGTCGTCCGGGCTGTCGAAATCATCGGTGGAGCCGGGCACATGGACGCGCGCCGGATCAACATCGATGTGGGACAGGAGGGCGTCCTGGGCCTGGCGGGCGTTGCGCTCGGCGTCGCCGGCCGCCACGAAGCGCTCGTCACCCCACCAGAAGTTCACCTTGGACCAGTCGACGGCCCGCGCCGCGGGCGATTCGGCCACGGCCTTGAGCGAGCCGATGCCCATCGTTCCCCCGGTAAGCACCACCGTGGCCTCGCCGTGCCGGTCCTGGATATCCACCAGCTTGGTAATCAGGCGGGCTGCGATCGCCGCCATCAGAACGGTCGAGTCAGGATGGATGCTTACTCTCGGGTCAGCGCTCACTGGGACGGACACTCCTTAGATTGGTACGCGGCAGTCCCATAGTAATCACTTCACCGAAGACTTCGTCCGGATCCAGGCGGCGGAGTTCTTCGGCCAGGCAGTCCTTGAGGCTGCGGCGGGGCAGTGAGATCCGCTGGGCGGGCTGGCCGGGCTGGGTCAGTTCGGCGATGGTGAGCCCGGGCCGGAAGAGCTGGATGTCGCCGCCGGGCCGGGTCAGCCGGACGCGACGGATGCCGGTTCCGGCCGGATCCGCCACGATCGTCACGGGAACGTCCAGGGCCAGGGTGAGCCAGGCTGCGAGGAGCACGGTGCTGGGGGAGTCCGAGGCGCCCTCGACGGCGACGGCCGTGACCGGCGAGTCGTCCACCTGGTCCAGGACCGCGGCCAGCTGGATGCGCCAGTTGGTCAGCCGGGTCCAAGCCAGGTCCGTGTCGCCGGCCTTGTACGTGCGGCGGATGTTCTCCAGCGCCGCGACCGGGTCCGCTTCATTGGCCGAGTCGGTGATCCGGCGGTGCGCGATGCCCCCGACCGAGGTCTGGCACGCGTTCCTGGGCGCGCCGTGCGGCCACCAGGCCACGATCGGGGCGTCCGGGAGCAGCAAGGCCGCGACGAGGGATTCGCTTTCCTCTGCCAGTTCGCCGTAGCCGCGCAGCAGGATCACCTCGGAGGCGCCGGCGTCGCCGCCGACGCGGATCTGGGCGTCCAGCCGGGTCGGGGCCGAGGCCCCGGCGTCGGCGAGGACGATGATCCGGCACGGGTGTTCCCGGCTGGCCTCGTTGGCGGCCTCGATGGCCTCCTCTTCCAGCCCGGAGCGGGTGACGACCACGAGGGTCAGGACCCGGCCCAGGGCGATCACGCCGCCCTGCTCGCGCAGGGCCATGATCTTCTTGGAAATCTTGGAGGTGGTGGTGTCGGGAAGATCTACGATCATGGCCTTCTCCAGGTTCGTCCGTCGCGGGCAAGGAGCTCATCGGCCGAGGCAGGGCCCCAGCTTCCGGGAGCGTAGGGCTGGGGCTGTTCGTCCAGGCCGGCCCAGTATTCCTCGAAGGGATCCAGGATCTTCCAGGACAGCTCAACTTCCTGGTGCCGGGGGAACAGCGGCGGCTCGCCCAGGAGCACATCCAGGATCAGCCGTTCATAGGCTTCGGGGCTGGACTCGGTGAAGGAGTGGCCGTAGCCGAAGTCCATGGTGACGTCGCGGACCTCCATCTGGGTGCCAGGAACCTTGGAACCGAACCGGATCGTGGCGCCCTCGTCAGGCTGGACCCGGATCACCACGGCGTTCTGGCCGAAGTCGTCCTCGCCGTGGTCAGTGAAGAGCAGGTTTGGTGCGCGCTTGAACACGACGGCGATCTCCGTCACCCGGCGCCCCAGCCGCTTGCCGGCGCGCAGGTAGAACGGCGCGCCGGACCAGCGGCGGGTGTTGATGTCCACCCGGATCGCGGCGAACGTCTCGGTCTTGGAATCGGCCGGGATGCCCTCCTCCTCCAGGTACCCGAGGACTTCCTCGCCGCCCTGCCAGCCGCCGGTGAACTGCCCGCGGGCGGAGTGGGAGGAGAGATCCTCGGGGAGCCGGACGGCGGCGAGGACCTTTTCCTTCTCGGCACGCAGGTCGTCCGCGTTGAAGGAGATCGGTTCTTCCATCGCCGTCAGGGCCAGCAGCTGCAGCAGGTGGTTCTGGATGACGTCGCGGGCCGCGCCCACGCCGTCGTAGTAGCCTGCCCGGCCTCCGGTCCCGATGTCCTCGGCCATGGTGATCTGGACGTGGTCCACATAGTTGGCGTTCCAGAGCGGCTCGAAGAGCTGGTTGGCGAAGCGCAGTGCCAGGATGTTCTGCACCGTCTCCTTGCCCAGGTAGTGGTCGATCCGGAACACCGCGTCCGGCGGGAACACCGACTCGACGATGTCGTTGAGCTGCCGGGCCGACTCGAGGTCGTGTCCGAACGGCTTTTCGATCACCACGCGGCGCCAGTTGTCGCCCGCGGCCTGGGCCAGGCCGTGCTTGGAGAGCTGACGGCAGACCTGCTCGAAGGCCTTCGGCGGGATCGAGAGGTAGAACGCGTGGTTTCCCCGCGTCCCGCGCTGTTCGTCGAGCTCATCGATCGTGTCGGAGAGCCGCTTGAACGCCTCGTCGTCGTCGAACTCGCCCTGCACGAAGCGGATGCCCTCAGAGAGCTGCTTCCAGACCGTTTCGTCGAACGGGGTGCGGGCGTACGCCTTGACGGACTCCTTGACCTCCGCGGCGAAGTCCTCGTTCTCCCACTCGCGGCGGGCAAAGCCCACCAGCGCGAAGCTCGGCGGTAGCAGCCCGCGGTTGGCGAGGTCATACACGGCGGGCATGAGCTTCTTGCGGGCGAGGTCCCCGGTCACCCCGAACAAGACCAGCGACGCCGGTCCGGCAATACGGTTCAGACGGCGGTCGCGGGGGTCCCGGAGCGGATTGCGCCCCCGGCCGGCCGTGTTCCTGCCGCCGTTGTAGGTTTCTGGCATGGTTGCGTGGGTGCCTTAGCTTTCAGTGGAGGATGCTGCCTGGCCGGCAAGGGACGTGACGAGCTCCTGGAGCTGCTTCACACCCGCGGCGCGGTCGGCCAGGTGCAGCCGGAGGACCGGACGGCCGTGCTCGGACAGGACCTGGGCATCGCCCGCGGCCTGCGCCGAGATCAGCTCGCCGAACGTGAACGGCCGGTCCGGGATGGCCAGGTCAGCCGCGGATGCGGCCGTGACCTGCAGGAAGACGCCAATCGCGGGTCCGCCCTTGTGGAACTGGCCGGTGGAGTGCAGGAACCGCGGGCCCCAGCCAAAGGTGACCGGGCGTCCGCTGACCGCGGCCAGTTCGTCCCGGACGCCTTCGAAGCTGGCATAAGCCAGCCGGTCGAAATAGGCCTGGACGCTGAGGTAGTTGTCCGGGCCGAGTTCGCCGAGCAGGGCGCTGACAGCCTCAGCCGCGGTGCCGGCGGCGCCGAGCCATTCCCCGCCGCGGACCTCGATCGCGCCGTCGGTGAAATTCGCCGGCGTCGGTGCGGGCTGTGCGTCCAGCAGGCCGCGGGCGGCGATCTTCGCTGCCTCGACGTCCGGCTGGTCGAACGGGTTGATGCCGAGCAGGCGGCCGGCAACGGCGGTGGCGAATTCCCACACCATCATCTGTGTGGCCAGGCCGCCGGCGATGGCGACCTCGTTCTCGCCGAGCTGCACGTCGGCATCCGCCGCGACGAGCCTGATGACCAGGACATCGGGGGCGCCCAGGGTGGCTTCCGGGGAGGCAGGACCGGCGACGACCGGCAGCACGCCGGTGCCGAGCTTGCCCGTGGATTCGGCGATGAGCTGCTCGGCCCAGTCGGCGAAGCCCACGATCCCGGATCCGTCCTCCGCGATGACGATCTTGTTGCGCAGCGGGCTGGTGCCGCCCAGGGCGGTGCCAAGGGCCAGGCCGATGTTGTCCTCCGAGTCCTCATTGAGGATCTCGGCGGCTTCTTCGGCCTCATCAAGGAAAGCCTGGATGTCGACGCCGGCCAGCCCGCACGGGACCAGCCCGAAGGCGGTCAGGGCCGAGAAACGGCCGCCGACGTTCGGATCTGCATTGAAGACGGCGCGGTAGCCTGCCTCCCGGGAGGCCTTGTCCAGCGGCGACCCCGGGTCGGTGACGATGATGATGCGGCTCTTCGCATCGATCCCGGCATCGGTGAACGCCTGCTCGAAGATCCGGCGCTGGGAATCGGTTTCCACAGTGGAGCCGGACTTGGACGAAACCACGATCGCGGTTTCGTCCAGCCGGTCCGCCACCGCGGCACTGACCTGTTCGGGGTCGGTGCTGTCCAGAACAGTCAGCTCGACGCCAGCGGTGCCCGCGATGACTTCAGGCGCCAGCGATGAACCGCCCATGCCGCAGAGGACGATCCGCGTTACGCCCTCGGCCTTCAGCGCGTCGCGGAGTTCGAGAATGTCGCCGACCAGCGGCTGGGAGACGGAAGCCGCCTCGACCCAGCCCAGCCGGACAGCGGATTCCTGCTCTGCTTCCGGACCCCACAGGGTGTGGTCCTTCGCGAAGATCCGGGTGGCAATGCGGTCTTCCAGCAGTGCCGGGAGGTGCTGGTCATGTGCCTGGCGGGCTGCGCCGGTGGCGTCGTAGCTGAGTGTGCTCATGGTGGGTTAGGAAGCCTTCCGTGCAGAGGCCAGGGCGCCTTCGACGTCGCCCAGCAGTTCCTTCCAGCTGGCCACGAATTTGTCCAGGCCTTCGGATTCGAGCAGGGCGACGACGTCGTTGTAGGAAATCCCCAGCGCGTCGAGGGAGTTCAGCGTGGCGTTGGCGTCGTCGTAGCCGCGGGTGACGGTGTCGCCCGTGACGGTGCCGTGGTCGAACGTCGCGTCGAGGGTCTTCTCCGGCATCGTGTTGACGACGCCGGGGGCGACGAGTTCGGTGACGTAGAGGGTGTCCGGGTAGGCCGGGTCCTTCACGCCGGTGGAGGCCCAGAGCGGGCGCTGCGGCAGGGCGCCGGCCTCGGCCAGCAGGGCCCAGCGTTCGGTGGAGAAGAGCTCCTCGTAGACCTGGTAGGCCAGGCGCGCGTTGGCCAGGCCGGCCTTGCCCTTGAGTGCTTTGGCTTCCTCGGTGCCGATGGCGTTGAGGCGTTTGTCGATTTCGGCATCGACGCGGGAGACGAAGAAGGACGCGACCGAGTGGATCGTGGACAGGTCGTGGCCGTTGTCCTTGGCCTGCTCGAGCCCGGACTGGAAAGCGTTGATCACGGCGCGGTAGCGTTCCAGCGAGAAAATCAGGGTCACGTTGACGCTGATGCCCTCGGCCAGGGTGGCGGTGATGGCCTCGAGGCCTTCGAGGGTGGCCGGGATCTTGATCAGGACGTTGTCCTTGTTGACCTTCTTGTACAGGTGCTTCGCTTCGGCGATGGTGCCGGCGGTGTCCCAGGCCAGGCGGGGGTCGACCTCGATGGAGACGCGGCCGTCGACGCCCCTGGTGGCCGCGGCGACCGGGGCGAACAGGTCGCAGGCGTCGGCGACGTCGGTGGTGGTGATTTCGAAGACGGTCTCTTCGACGGTGGCGCCGGCGGCGGCCTGGGCGGCGATCACGGCGTCGTAGTCGTGGCCGGCGGTGATGGCGGCGTGGAAGATCGACGGGTTGGTGGTGACGCCAACGACGTTCTTCTCTTCGATGAGCTTGCGCAGGGTGCCGGTCTGCAGGCGGCCGCGGGAGAGGTCGTCGAGCCAGATCGAGACGCCGGCGTCGGAGAGCTGCTGGGTGGGGGTAGTCATTTCATAACTCCTGGAAATCATGGGTTCCGGGGGCACAGCGTCCCCCGGAACCGTGGTGGTGGATCAGTTGGTGAGGCCGGCGAGGGATTCCTTCGCGGCGGCGGCGACTGCTTCTGCCGTGATGCCGAATTCCTGGAAGAGGCGCTTGTAGTCCGCGGACGCGCCGAAGTGCTCCAGGGAGATGGAACGGCCGGCGTCGCCGACGAATTCCTTCCAGCCCAGGGCCAGTCCGGCTTCGACCGAGACGCGTGCCTTCACGGCCGGGGGCAGCACGGCGTCGCGGTAGGCGGCGTCCTGCTTGTTGAACCATTCCACGCAGGGCATGGACACCACACGGGTGGGGATGCCTTCTGCCTGCAGCGCTTCGCGGGCGTTGACGGCGAGCTGGACCTCGGAGCCGGTGCCGATCAGGATGACCTGCGCTTCGGCGGTGGAGCCGTCCTTCGACGCCTCGGCAAGGACGTAGCCGCCCTTCTCGACGCCGGCGGTGGAGCCGAAGGTGTCGCCGTCGGCGACGCCGGTGCCGCGGGCGTAGGTGGGGATGTTCTGCCGGGTCAGGACGATGCCGGCGGGGTTTTCATGGTTTTCCAGCATGGCCTTCCAGGCCGCGGCGACCTCGTTCGCATCTCCCGGGCGAACGACGTCCAGGCCCGGGATGGCGCGGAGGGAGGCGAGCTGCTCAACGGGCTGGTGCGTGGGGCCGTCCTCGCCCAGGCCGATCGAGTCGTGCGTCCAGACATACAGCGACGGGACTCCCATGAGCGCGCCGAGCCGGATCGCGGGGCGCTGGTAGTCGGAGAAGATCAGGAACGTTCCGGAGAAAGCCCGGGTGCGCCCGTGCAGGGAAATGCCGTTCACGATCGACGCCGCGGCGTGCTCGCGGATGCCGAAGTGCAGGACCCGGCCGTAGGGGTTGCCCTTCCACGCCGCGGTGGACCGGGACGTGGGGATGAATGAGGGCGAGCCCTCGATCGTGGTGTTGTTCGACTCCGCGAGGTCGGCGGAGCCGCCCCAGAGTTCGGGCATGACCGGGCCGATCGCGTTCAGGACCTTCCCGGAGGCGGCCCGGGTGGAGACGTCCTTGCCGGCTTCGAAGACCGGCAGGGCGGCTTCGAAGTCGCCCGGGAGCTTCTTCGCTTCGACGCGTTCCAGCAGTGCAGCGGACTCGGGGTTGCCGGCCTGCCACGCCTCGAACGAGGCCTGCCAGTCGGCGCGGGCGGCCGCGCCGCGGCCCTGGACGGCACGGGCGTGGGCCAGAACGTCCTCGTCGACCTGGAAGGCGCGTTCCGGGTCAAAGCCCAGGACCTTCTTCAGGGCTGCGACTTCCTCAGCGCCGAGGGCGGAACCGTGGATCTTGCCGGTGTTCTGCTTCTTCGGCGCCGGGTACCCGATGATGGTCCGCAGGGAGATGATGGAGGGCTTGCCGGTTTCGGCCTTCGCGGCGAGCAGTGCGGCGTGCAGTTCCTGGATGTCTTCGACGTATTCGCCGGTCCGGGTCCAGTCGACCCGCTGGGTGTGCCAGCCGTAGGCCTCGTAGCGGGCCAGGACGTCCTCGGTGAACGCCACATCGGTGTCGTCCTCGATCGAGATGTGGTTCTCGTCGTAGATCACCACGAGGTTGCCCAGTTCCTGGTGACCGGCGAGCGAGGACGCCTCGGAGGTGACGCCTTCCTGCAGGTCGCCGTCGGAGGCGATCACCCAGACGGTGTGGTCGAACGGGCTCGTGCCGGCGGGAGCGTCGGCGTCGAACAGGCCGCGCATCCGGCGCTGGGAATAGGCGAAGCCGACCGCGGACGCCAGGCCCTGGCCCAACGGGCCGGTGGTGATTTCCACGCCCTTGGTGTGCTTGTACTCCGGGTGGCCCGGGGTCAGCGAGCCCCAGGTCCGCAGCGCCTCCAGGTCCTTCAGTTCCAGGCCATAGCCGGAGAGGAACAGCTGGATGTACAGGGTCAGGGACGTGTGCCCGGGGGACAGGACGAACCGGTCGCGGCCCAGCCAGTCCGGATTCGCCGGGTCGTGGCGCATCAGCTTCTGGAACAACAAATACGCGGCCGGAGCCAGGCTCATCGCCGTCCCCGGGTGGCCGTTTCCGACCTTCTCCACCGCATCCGCGGCCAGCACCCGGACGGTGTCAACCGCGCGCTGGTCCAAGTCAGTCCATGACAGTTCTTGCTCTTCCAAATGTGGCACGAAAACCGGGCCCCTCTCTGTGCTGACGGCCGGCGGTACGCTCTTTTCCCGCCCGGGCACAGTTCGGTGCCCGCTGCGGTTCGTACCAGCCGTTCACCATCGAAACGTTGATCTATCATTCAGACGCAGATGCAGAGCCGCGTGTTCCGGCAAGTGCCTAAATGCGTGCCCGTGTGCGCTGATCTAATGACAGCCTAGTCCCATTCCACTTTGTGGTCAGCGTATATCTCACCAATTGGACCTGATTTCGCTTATATGAATCACCGTCCGCCGCGGGGCCGGTGAACCGGCGTTAACGCGCCGGAATCATGGCGCGGCATTCGGCGGCCGTCCGGCCCGGAGCTCCACGGTATGATGGGTGGTGGCCTTCGACTGGGGCAAGGACACGGGTGTGCGCCGAGCGCGGAGCCCGGTCTGCAGCACAGTGCGTTGCGAAATCCACCCGGGGCTGCCCAGCCAGACAGAACTGCACAGCCAGACAGAACAGAGTGACTGCCACCGTGAGCACAACTAATACGCCGCTGAACGCCTCCCCGGCCTCGGGAAGAATGGGCTTCGGCCGCAAAGCCAAGGCCTACCTGGCGCTCACGAAACCCCGCGTGATCGAGCTGCTGCTCGTCAGCACGCTGCCCACCATGATCTATGCCGAACGCGGCTTCCCGTCGATCGGCCTCATCCTGGCGACGCTGGTGGGCGGCGCGTTCGCAGCAGGTTCCGCCGGCGCCTTCAACTGTTACATCGACCGCGACATCGACAAGCTCATGCACCGCACGGAGAACCGGCCCTTGGTCACCGGTGAGGTCACACCCCGCGAAGCCCTCACCTTCTCCTGGCTGCTGGGCGCGGCGGCGATCGCCATCCTCTGGTTCGGGGCCAACCCGCTCGCCGCGTGGCTCGGGCTCGGCGCCATCGTCTTCTACGTGGTCATCTACACCATGATCCTGAAGCGGCGCACGGCCCAGAACATTGTCTGGGGCGGCGCCGCCGGGTGTTTCCCGGTCCTGATTGCCTGGGCCGCCGTCACCAACACCGTCGAGTGGCCCGCCGTCGTGCTGTTCATGGTGATTTTCCTCTGGACCCCGCCGCACTACTGGCCGCTGTCGATGCGCTACGGCGAGGACTACCGCAACGCCAACGTGCCGATGCTGGGTGCCATCGCCGGTGCGAAGGTGGTGTCGGTGCAGGTGGTCCTCTACGCCTGGGCCATGGTGGCGTGTTCGCTGCTGATGATCCCGGCCGGCGGTGCCGGCTGGGTCTACACGGTGACCGCCGTCGGCGCCGGCGCCTGGTTCCTGTACGAGTCGCACGCCCTGTACAACCGGGCCCAGGCCGGCGACGTTTCCAACAAGGGAGCCATGAAGGTCTTCCACGGCTCCATCAGCTACCTGACCCTGCTCTTCATAGCCCTGGCCGTCGACCCGTTCGTCGGCTCGGCCGTCATGGGCGGCTGATCCCCCCGTTCATCTGCCTGACGCTCCCTCACCACTGGTGGGGGAGCGTCAGCTGTATCAGGGGGACGGTCCTTTTCGGTCCCGGGGTATCCTTACGAACCGGCCAGGCGACACAACCCCAGGGGGAGCCCGTGATCAACCGCAGCGACGTACTTCAGGCGCAGAACCGCATCAGTGGCCACGTGCGGCGCACACCGTTGCTCCGCGGGGGTACCGCTGCCGCCCCGCTCTGGTTCAAATGTGAGTTCCTGCAGCACACGGGCGTCTTCAAGGCACGCGGCGCCTTCAACCGCCAGCTCGCCGCCCGGGAGCGCGGGGAGCTGGACCCGGCCATCGGCGTGGTGGCGGCGTCGGGCGGCAACGCGGGTTTGGCGAACGCGTACGCCGCCGCGGTCCTCGGTGTGCCGGCGACGGTGTTCGTCCCGGAGAACGCCCCGCGGGTAAAGGTCGAGCGTCTCCTCGCGTACAACGCCACGGTCCGGCAGGTCGGCGCCGAGTACGCGGAGGCGTTCGCGGCCGCAATGCACTACGTGGAAGATACCGGCGCCCTGTTCTGCCATGCGTACGACCAGCTGGAAATCGCGGCAGGCGCGGGCACCCTGGCCGAGGAAATCCTTGAGGACGAGCCCGGCATCGACACGATCGTCGTCGCCGTCGGCGGTGGCGGACTCTATGCGGGCGTGGCGGCAGCTGCCGAGGCCCGGGCCCGCGTCGTCGCGGTCGAGCCCTTCACCATCCCCACGCTGCACGCGGCCCTCGACGCCGGCCGCCCGGTCGATGTGGCCGTTTCGGGCGTCGCCGCGGATTCCCTCGGGGCCAGACGTGTGGGTGGGATCGCCTTCAGCATCGCCTCACGCGTCCCGCCGGCCTCTGTGCTGGTGGACGACGCCGCCATCGTCGCCGCACGGTCACAGTTGTGGAGCGATTACCGGATCCCCGCCGAATACGGGGCTGCGGCTGCGTTGGCGGCGCTCACGTCAGGGGCTTACACACCCGCCGAAGGGGAACGTGTCGCAGTGATCGTCTGCGGGGCGAACACCGATGCCTGCACGCTGGAGAACGACGCGGGCAGCGACTGAATAGCCGACTGAAGGGTGCCGACTAACCGTGCCGGGAAGCGGCGCTGCCGGCCGGCTGCCGGTCCGGATGGTAGCGGGCCGAATAGTGCTGGTCGAAGCGGGTCCGCGCGATCCGCCCGAGCCGTTCGACGGTGTGCCAGCTGATGACCGCAATGAGCAGGGTCACCACGATGGCGGACACCGCGATGAGCGGTGGCAGATCGGCCGTGGAGCCGCCGTTGAGCCAGAGAATGACGGCGTAGTTCCAGAGGTACGCGGCGTACGAGACGGTGCCCAGCAGCTGCACCGGGGCCGTCCACTTCGGCATCACTGCGGTTCGGGAGGCGGCCAGTGCGACCAGGACAGCCGCGGCGGCCATGGCCAGCGGGCCGCCAATGAACATGAAGGCCGGCGTTTCGTTGGCCTTCGGGAAGTAGATCAGCGCGGTTAGGACGGCGACGGAACCGAGCAGGGCCGCACGCCGGAGCCAACGGCCGGTGAACCAGTTGAACACATGGACCCTGTACAACCGCAGGGCCGAACCGATGATTAGGCCCAGCCCCCACGTGGTCGGCAGCGCGTAGACCAGCGAGTGAAGTTGCGGGGCCAGGGACACCATTGCCAGCACACTGGCCGACATGAGGAACAGCGCGACGGCGGCGGACCAGCCAATCAGCCGTCCCTGGCGGTTGCGCCGCAGGGCGAGCACCAGCAGCGCGGGCCAGATCAGGTAGAACTGTTCTTCCACCGCCAGCGTCCAGAGCGGTCCGATCGCCATGCTGACGTCGAACGGCAGGGGGAGGTCTTTGAGGTAGCCAAGACCGGCGAGGACCGTGTAGCCCACGATTCCCTTGGACCGGTCACCGAGGACGTCGGTGGCCAATTCGACGATCGCGTATACGCCCAGGAGAGAGACCAGCGCCGGCACCAGCCGGAAGGCCCTGTGCGCGTAGAAGCGTCCGTAACGAATTTTTCGGTGCCGTTCGATATCGCCGACCAGCACGTTGGTGATCAGGTAACCGCTCAACACGAAGAAGGCAATGACACCCACGATGCCGGCGCCCTGGAATATGCCGGGCCAGGAATGTCCGAGCAGGACCGCGCCCACGGCGGCACCGCGAAGAACGTCCAGGCCGTCCAGCCGCGGGCGCTTTGCAGTATGTTGGACCGTCTGTGCGGGCCTTTCGCGGACTAGTAACGCCACATATCCTCCGGTGCCTCAGTCTGGCCGGTTCCGATTCCAGCTGCATCAAGGCAAAACCGCGCCGTCCGTCTATCCATGGATGCGATTGCGGCGCCAGTTCTGCGCCCTATCCAAGTATTCCCGCCCTGGCTGGACGAAACCTGACGCCAGCTCTGTGGCTGCCCGGCTCTGCGGTTGCCCAGCTAAAGGGCGGGCCCGAAAAGGGGCCACAGCATCCAGTATTCCGAAATCTTTCCCGTTTGGACAAGTGACTGGCCAGTAACCGGGCGTCGAGGGGGGACGCCTTAAGGCTTCTTTAGAGATTGTGGGCCACCAGCTCCAGCCCAATTACCAGCAGGCTCAACACGACTTCGGCGAACATGATGGCAGCCTTGTGCCGGAGCGGGATCTCGAGGCGGCGGATCGCGAGGAACCCGACGATGCCGAGCGAGACAACCAGAACAGCGACTGCCCACCCGAGGGCAACGGCCGTCGACCACAGACCAAGGCCGGCTGCCGTGAGGAGGAGCAGCGGGGTGACCAGGACGCCGAGGCCGCCCGCGCTGACCGTGATCATGTGGTGCAGTTCCTCACCGGTGGGAAGCTTCGAATGAACAGTCAGGTGGCTCAGGAGGTCGGCGACGAAAATCCCCAGCAGCGAGCCGATCACCACGATGCTGAGCGTCGCCGCCGCTGCCAGCGGCGTGGTCTCGTCCGCGTGGCTCCGAAGCGCCAACACCACGGCCAGGCTCGTGAAGATGATGTAGACGCGTTCTTTGAGGCTCGCCGCGCGTTGGCGGGCTGAGGGTGAAGGAGGCACGGTCGGTTCTGTCGCTTGCATCAGAGAAGGCCTTCCGGTCAGCGTCACGGGAACGAACGAGGAAAGCCCACGGCCGCGACGATCCATGTCCATGCCATCCCATAGTCCACCCGGAAATCCCGTCAAGGCCAGCCCCCGGGAGGTGAAAGCGGTACTGGTCATTGTTGCCGCAGCGCCCGTACGAGTGCCCAGACAGCGACAGACAGCAAACGCGGGGCCACTTACGGCCCGTCCTGGCGTGCCGGAAGGGCGGTAAGCGACCCCGCGATGCTTTTGTTCAGGGTGCTTCGGCTGGTTAGTCCACCGGGCTGTAGCGGGCGAGGTCTGCGGCGTTGGTCGCCGCGCTCATCAGAAGTGCCGCCGCCAGCATGTGAGCGCCGACGAGCAGCGCCGGGATGCCGTTGTAGTACTGCGTGAAGCCGATTGCGGCCTGCAGCACCGTGACGCCCAGGAGCATGAACACCGCGGAGCGGAACGGCCCCTGAATCCGGCCGCGGACCACCAGGACCAACGCGAACAGCGCGCCGGCGGTCACCAGGTAGGCGGGCACGGCGTGGATGTGCGCGAACAGGTCCCAGTCGAGGTCGTTGCGCGGGGCGTTCGCGTCCCCGGCATGCGGACCGGCGCCGGTCACCACCACACCGAGGCAGACCGCGACGGCGGAGAGGACCGCGACGGCGGTCATCACCGGGCGGGCAACGCCCGGCAGGGCGGGAAGCTGCACGGTCCGGGCCTTGCCCGTGCGGTCGTAGGCCCGGTTCACCAGAAGGGTCGCGAGGACCACGAGGGCCATGGACACGAGGAAGTGCAGGCCAACGACCCACGGGTTCAGCTGGGTCAGCACCGTGATGCCGCCGATGACGGCCTGGGCCGGGATGCTTGCGAGCAGGCCGAGGGCCAGCAGGAAGAGGTCGCGGCGCTCCTTGCGGAGGTTCCACAGATAGACCAGCATCATCACTGCGACGGCCGCCAGCGCAAACGTCAGGAGCCGGTTGCCGAATTCGATGATTCCGTGGATCCCCATTTCCGGGGTGGTCGCCAGGGATCCCTCCGTGCAGCGCGGCCACGTGGGGCAGCCAAGGCCCGAGGCCGTCAGGCGGACGGCGCCGCCGGTCACCACCAGGACGATCTGGCCAATGAGGGACAGCACGGCCAGCCGCCTGACCGTCTTATCGACGCGGACTGGCAGCCGGGAGGTGATTCCGGAGACAATCCGGGGAGTTCGTGACGCCGTGCTCACAGTATTCTCAATTCCACTTAAACCAACGGGTTGCTGCGCCGCCGGCGATCGCCGTCCAGAGCAGCAGGACAAGAACGGCGGCACCATTGACGCTGCCGTACAGGAAAGCATCCCTCAGCGCCTGGCCCAGCGCGCCGGAGGGGAGAAAATGCACCACGGCCTGGGCCAGCGCCGGGAGCCGTTCGGCCGGAATCACGATTCCGCCCAGCGCGCCGAGCAGGATCCAGAGCAGGTTGGTGATGGCCAGGGTCGCCTCCGGCCGGACCGTCCCGGCGACCAGCAGCCCGAGTGCCGTGAAGGCGGCGGCGCCGAGGACCAGGATGGCCAGCCCGGGCAGCCAGCCCGCGGGATTGGGCTGCCAGCCCAGCAGCAGGGCCACCGCGGTCACGATGAGCACCTGCAGGAACAGCACCGCCAGGACGGCCAGGATCTTCCCCGCAATCAGGCCGGTGCGGCCCAGGGGTGTCGTGGAAAGAAAGCGCAGGACGCCGTAGCGGCGGTCGAAGCCGGTGGAGATGCCCTGCCCGGTGAAGGCCGTGGACATGGCGCACAGGGCCAGGATGCCGGGGACGGCGACATTGATGCGGCTCGAACCGAGTCCGTCCAGCAGGGGAGTCACGGTCAGGCCGACCATGGCCAGCAGCGGCAGCACGATCGCGAGGATCAGCTGCTCGCCGTTCCTGAGCATGGTGACTGTCTCGTACTGCCCCTGCAGCAGGATGCGGCGCAGCAGGGAAGCGGGGGCGCTGCCATGCGCGGCAGGGGGCTCGCCGGCACGGCGTGCGCTCTCCAGCGGGGCGCCACCTGTTACGCGGGTCATCGGATCTCCCTTCCGGAGATGTCCAGGAAGACGTCCTCGAGGCTGCGCGCTTCAAGGCTCAGGGAGCTGGGCATGATCCCGCGCTGGGCCCACCACGCGGTGATCGCGGCGAGGTCGGCGGGGGTCAGGGCTCCGGTCACGGCGTAACTGCCCGCCCGCGCCTCGGTGACGTCGACGCCGTCGGGCAGCACGCCGGCGAAGTCCAGGCCGGGTTCGGTTTCGAACAACAAGGTGCGGATGTGCTGCGACGCGTCGCCGGCCGGGAGCTGGTGGCGCAGGAGCTGGGCGACGGTGCCCTCGGCGACGTTGCGGCCGGCGTCGATGATGTAGACGTAGTCCGCCAGCCGCTGGGCGTCGTCCATCAGGTGCGTCGTCAGGATGATGCCCATGCCGCTGTTCCGCAGTTCGGAGATGAGATCGAAGACCATTTGGCGGGACTGCGGGTCGAGGCCCGCGCTGGGCTCGTCGAGGAACAGGACCTCCGGATTGCCGACCAGCGCCGCGGCCAGGGCGAGGCGCTGTTTCTGCCCGCCGGACAGGCGCCGCACGTTGGTGCGGCTGAAGGAGTCGATGCCCAGGCGGCCGATGAGTTCATCCACCGGCCACGGGTCCTGGTACATGCCGGCGATGTGCCGCAGCAGGGGGATGGGCCGGGCCGACGGCGGCAGGCCGCCGTCCTGCAGCATCACGCCCACCCGGGCGCGGAGGCCCGCGCCGGCCGAATCCGGATCGTGGCCGAGTAGGCTGATGGCGCCGGCGGTGCGCTTTTGCAGCCCCTGGGCGCATTCGATGGTGGTGGTCTTGCCCGCGCCATTGGCGCCGAGCAGGGCCGTGACTTGGCCGCGTTCGGCGATGAGGGAAAGGCCGCTGACCACGCGCAGCATCTTGCCGTCGAGGGTGGGCAGTGGACCAACATCCTTGACAAGCCCGCTGATGGTCAGAACGGGGGATTCGGGAGATCGCACCACAGCATTCTACGCGATGTAGTACGTCGGCCCCTCGGAGGGGCGGTCCCGCAGGCAAGCCATGCCTTACTGGAATGCCGGACTAAATTACGACATGATTGTGTTGTGTATTCCATGAGCGCCCCTGTGTCCGGAGCTACGGTGTCCGGAGCCGCTGTGTCCGGAGCCGCTGCGTCCGCAGTCCCGTCCGGGCGCGGCGCCGCGCGCGTGAGGCCTGCCCGGGCACACGTGGCGGCCGTTCCGGACGCCGTTCCCGCGGCCGCCGGCACCCACACGCACGACGCCGAAGAGCGCACTCGCGACCGCGTCCTGAACGCGGTACTGGAACACGGACCCATCAGCGCAGCCGAACTCGGCGACCTCCTGGGCTTCACTCCGGCCGCCGTGCGCCGCCACCTGGACCACCTCGCGCGCACCGGAGTGATTGAGGTCAAGCGGGTTGCCCGCGCCGGTGCCGGCGCCGGACGGCCCGCCCGCCGCTACGTCCTGAGCTCCCAGGGCCAGTCGAACCTGGGCAACGACTACCTCGACATCGCCTCCGTGGCGCTGCGCCGGCTCGGCGAGGCGGCCGGACCCGAGGCCGTGCGGCAGTTCGCCGTCGAGCGGTTCGCCGACATGGAGCGCCGCTACGCACCGGAGATCGGGGAAGCCGGACCGGACATCACGGCCCGCGCCCAGGCTCTCTCCGCGGCGCTGAGCCGCGACGGGTTCGTGGCCTCGGCGCAGTCGATCGAAGCCAAGGCCCCGCTCCCGGCGGCGCTCTCCAGCGTCCAGCTCTGCCAGGGGCACTGCCCCATCCAGCACCTGGCTGCCCAGTTCCCCGTGTTCTGCGACGTGGAGACCGACGTGTTCTCCCGGCTGGTCGGCGTCGATGTGCGCCGGCTGTCCACCCTGGCGCGCGGCGGGCACGTCTGCACCACCCACATACCTACGGGCCGTCCGGCCGCCGTCGGGACTCCCGGTCCCGCTGCACCGGTCAACCCGGACGAAGTATCCAACCATCTCCAAGAAAGGCCGTGATGACGGACCAACTATCAGAGAAGACGGTTGCTGACTCTAGTGTGATTTCGGAGATTCTGGAAAAGAATCCCGAGCTCCACGGAATTGGCACCTATGAGTACGGCTGGGCCGACAAGAACGACGTCGGGGCCAACGCCCGCCGCGGCATCGACGAAGACGTTGTTCGCGATATTTCGGCCAAGAAGAACGAGCCGGAATGGATGCTCGACCTCCGGCTCAAGGGCCTGAAGTACTTCGACCGCAAGCCCATGCCCACCTGGGGCGCGGACCTGTCCGGCATCGACTTCGACAACATCAAGTACTTCGTGCGCTCCACCGAGAAGCAGGCCGCCACCTGGGAAGACCTGCCCGAGGACATCCGGAACACCTACGAGAAGCTGGGCATCCCGGAAGCCGAGCGCAGCCGCCTCGTCTCCGGCGTCGCCGCCCAGTACGAGTCTGAAGTGGTCTACCACCAGATCCGCGAGGACCTGGAAGCCCAGGGCGTCATCTTCCTGGACACCGACACCGCGCTGCGCGAACACCCGGAGATCTTCCAGGAGTACTTCGGCACCATCATCCCGGTGGGCGATAACAAGTTCGCGTCGCTGAACACGGCCGTCTGGTCCGGCGGTTCCTTCGTGTACGTGCCCAAGGGCGTCCACGTGGACATCCCGCTGCAGGCCTACTTCCGCATCAACACGGAAAACATGGGCCAGTTCGAGCGCACGCTGATCATCGCCGACGAGGACTCCTACGTCCACTACATCGAAGGCTGCACCGCGCCGATCTACACCTCGGACTCACTGCACTCCGCCGTCGTGGAAATCATCGTGAAGAAGGGCGCCCGCGTCCGCTACACGACCATCCAGAACTGGTCCACCAACGTGTACAACCTGGTCACCAAGCGCGCCATCTGCGAAGAGAACGCCACCATGGAGTGGATCGATGGCAACATCGGCTCCAAGGTCACCATGAAGTACCCGGCCGTCTACCTCGTGGGCGAAGGCGCCAAGGGCGAGACCCTGTCCATCGCGTTCGCCGGCGAAGGCCAGCACCAGGACACCGGCTCCAAGATGGTCCACATCGCGCCCAACACCAAGAGCTCGATCATCTCCAAGTCCGTGGCCCGCGGCGGCGGCCGTGCTGCCTACCGCGGCCTGGTCCAGGTCCGCGAAGGCGCCAAGCACTCGGCCAACACGGTCCGCTGCGACGCGCTCCTGGTGGACACCATCAGCCGGTCGGATACCTACCCGTACATCGACATCCGCGAGGACGACGTCACGATGGGCCACGAGGCCACGGTCTCGCGGGTCAGCGAGGAGCAGTTGTTCTACCTGATGTCCCGCGGCATGCGCGAAGACGAGGCCATGGCGATGATCGTCCGCGGCTTCATCGAGCCGATTGCCCGCGAACTGCCGATGGAATACGCCCTCGAGCTGAACCGACTGATTGAACTGCAGATGGAAGGATCGGTCGGTTAATGACTGACATCACTACTGAAAAGGCCCGCGTCGGCGCGCCCTCAGCCCAGCCGTTCATCAACGGCTTCACCGAGGAAGGCGAAAGCCTCTCACCGCTGAACGCCGCGGAGTCCAAGGCGCCGCTGGCCGGCGAGGCCGTCAAGCGCCACTCGCACGGCGGCGGCGTCGGCGTACCGGACAGCTCACGCGCCGGCCGCCTGACCTCCTACAAGCTGGCGGACTTCAAACCGCTGACCGGCATGGAGGAGGACTGGCGCTTCACCCCGCTTAAGCGCCTCCGCGGCCTGCACACCGAGGTCCTCACCGGTGCGGCGCCGGCCGTGCGCGTCACCGCTCCGGAGAGCGTCAGGGTCGAGACCGTCGGCCGTGACGACCGCCGGATCGGCTCCGCCGCCATCCCCGAGGACCGCGTCTCCGCGAACGCCTGGGAGAACTTCACCGAGGCCACCGTCATCACGGTCCCGTCCGAGGTCGAGGTGGACGGCGAGGTCAGCGTGCTGCTGACCGGCCAGGGCACCGAAGCTTCCGCGCAGCACGTCGTGATCGTCGCGGAAAAGTTCTCCAAGTCCGTCGTCGTCCTGGACCACCAGGGCACCGCTGTCGTCTCGGAAAACATCGAAATCCTCGTTGAGGAGGGCGCGCAGCTGACCGTCATCTCGCTCCAGGAATGGAACGACGACGCCGTCCACGCCTCCTCCCAGCAGGCGAAGCTCGGCCGCGACGCGAAGTTCAAGCACATCGTGGTCAGCCTCGGCGGCGACCTCGTGCGCGTCACACCCTCGGCACGCTTCACCGCCCCGGGCGGCGAAGTGGAACTGTTCGGCCTGTACTTCGCCGACGCCGGCCAGCACCTCGAGCAGCGCCTGTTCGTGGACCACGCCGTGGCCAACTGCAAGTCCAACGTCCTGTACAAGGGCGCCCTGCAGGGCCGCAACGCGCACACCGTGTGGGTCGGTGACGTTCTGATCCGCAAGGAAGCAGAAGGCACCGACACCTACGAGGCCAACCGCAACCTGGTCCTGACCGACGGTGCCCGCGCCGATTCCGTGCCGAACCTTGAGATTGAGACCGGCCTGATCGCCGGCGCCGGCCACGCCAGCGCCACCGGACGATTCGATGATCAGCACCTGTTCTACCTCATGGCCCGTGGTATCCCGGAAGAGGTGGCCCGCCGCCTGGTGGTCCGCGGGTTCCTGAACGAAATCATCCAGAAGATCCACGTTCCCGCCATCGAAGAGCGCCTCACGGAAGCCGTCGAGCGCGAACTCGCGGCGACCAACCACTAGTGCGCAGCACGAGAGAACACGGACGACATCAATGACTGAACAGCCAAAGGGCGAGCTAGTCTGCAACGCCAGCGAGATCCAACTCAAGCAGGCGCTGCGGATCCTGATCGACGACTACCCGGTAGCGATCGTGAAGGACTCGATGGGGGAGATCCACGCCATCGGCGACACCTGCTCGCACGCGGACATCTCCCTCTCCGAAGGAGAAGTCGAAGGCTGCAAGATCGAATGCTGGGGCCACGGCTCCCAGTTCGACCTGCGCAGCGGCGAGCCGCTCCAGCTGCCGGCCTATGATCCCGTTCCCGTGTTTGCCGTGACCGTCCTGGATGACGAGGTCTACGTGGACTTCACCAACGTCCTGAACGGCGCCGAGGCTCCAAACTTCAGCTAGCTGCCTGCAGCCGGCATCCCGCACAAGAAAACTTATCGCCAAGAAAACGCACAGTGCCGAGGGCACGGTGCAGAGGAGAACAAGACACATGTCGACTCTTGAGATCAAGGACCTGCACGTCAGCATTGACACCGAGCAGGGCACCAAGGAAATCCTGAAGGGCGTCAGCCTGACCATCAGGACCGGCGAGACGCACGCCATCATGGGCCCCAACGGCTCCGGCAAGTCCACGCTGGCGTCCACCATCGCCGGGCACCCGCGCTACAACGTCACCTCCGGCACGATCACCCTCGACGGTGAAGACGTCCTCGCCATGAGCGTCGACGAGCGCGCCCGCGCCGGCCTGTTCCTGGCCATGCAGTACCCCGTCGAGGTCCCGGGCGTGAGCATGACCAACTTCCTGCGCACCGCCAAGACCGCGATCGACGGCGAAGCCCCCAAGCTGCGCACGTGGACCAAGGACGTCAAGGCCGCCATGGCGCAGCTGCGCATCGACGCCGACTTCACCCAGCGCAACGTCAACGAAGGCTTTTCCGGCGGCGAGAAGAAGCGCGTCGAGATCCTCCAGCTCGAGCTCTTCAAGCCGAAGTTCGCCATCCTCGACGAGACCGACTCCGGCCTGGACGTCGACGCGCTCAAGGTTGTCTCCGAGGGCGTCAACCGCGCCCACGGCGAAGGCAACATGGGCACCCTGCTCATCACGCACTACACCCGGATCCTGCGCTACATCAAGCCGGACTTCGTGCACGTGTTCGTCGATGGCCAGGTTGTGGAAGAGGGCGGCCCGGAGCTCGCCGACCGCCTCGAAGACGAAGGCTACGACCGCTACGCCACCGGCGCAGGGGCGGCCACCATCGCTGCCGCCTCGGCTGCAGCCCAGGCGTAGTTAGGACTCCGCAATGACCGAACTCAATGTGGCCCGCACGGGCCTCGAGGATGTCGAAGAGGCGCTCAAGGATGTGATCGACCCGGAACTCGGGGTGAACATCGTTGATCTGGGCCTGCTGTACGGTCTGAAATACTCCGACGACGACGGCGCCCTGCTGATCGACATGACGCTCACCACCGCCGCATGCCCGCTCACCGACGTGATCGAGGAGCAGGTCGGCAAGGCCCTGGACGGGATCGTCGACGATTGGCGGCTCAACTGGGTGTGGATGCCGCCATGGGGTCCGGAACGGAGGCCCCACCTCATTGAGGCGGGGCCGCCGTCGTTATTTCTCTCCGTCATTTCCTTCCGGCATTCCCGCCGCCGTTCCCATATCGTCCCGGCGGTGGTCTGATAAAGACAACGGGTCCACGCGCTTCGGGCCGGGCACGCCGTCGAACAGGAGGCACACGCGAATGGATGCCACGTCACCGCCGCGGCCCTCCGATGCCGGCAAGGACTTCGTGGTTGTCGAGGACAGCGGCGACTTCTCCTACTACCGGTCCAGGGAAGCCCTGCTGGCCGACTTCGAATATGTCGGCGAAGCTCCGTGCATCATGGACCGCAGCGCCGCTACGTACCGCCTGGAGCTGGACGAGAACCGCCACCTGCGCATGGGACCGCCCCTGGGATCGGTGGAGTTCCACTGGCTGCGCCAGGCCCTCGCCGAGGCGCGTGACGTGCATCCCGAGTCCCACCGGCTGCAGCGGGTGGACCCCGCCGGGCTCGCCGGGCTCGTGGCCGGACTGTTCGAGACGCTGCAGCTGGAACGCGGAACCGATGCTGAGCTGGGGCTTTGGAGCCTGGACATTGACGGTCTGGCGACGCGGCGCAATGCGCTGGCCGACGTCGACCGCCTCCTGGCCGGAAACGACCGCCTGGACTCGGTCCTGGTGACCGACCCCTTCGGGCACCAGTACCGGCCCGTGTGGCACGCGAAGCACCGGCACCTGGGCCACGCCGGATTCCTCAGCTATGTCGAGGTCCCGGTCCGGCGCCGGCCGCGCGGGTGAGGCCTCGGGTGTAGGCCGGAGAGCTGGGACCAGAGGGCTGGGACCAGGGGGGTGGGGCTAAGGCGTTGCCACCGCGAACGTGTCGCACTTGTTGATGTCCCCGGTGGTGTACCCCTGGTAGAACCACTTTTGCCGCTGGGCACTTGACCCGTGGGTCCATGCCTCCGGTGAGACGCGGCCCGTGGCGGCCTTCTGGATACGGTCATCACCGACGGCCGAGGCCGCCGACAGGGCGTCCTTCACGTCCTGGTCAGTGAAGGGGTCGAGATAGGGCTGGCCGGTCTTGGGATCCGCCTGCGTTGTTGCATAGTGAGCCCACAGCCCTGCGTAGCAGTCGGCCTGGAGCTCAACCCGGACACCCCCGGAACCGGGTCCCTGCGGATCCTGTTGCGCCCGGTCGAGGTCGCCAAGCAGGTTCTGGACGTGGTGGCCGAATTCGTGGGCCACCACATATTCCTGCGCCAGGGGGCCGCCGGAGGAGCCAAACCGGTCCACCAGCTCCTGGAAGAAGCCGGGATCGAAGTACGCCGTGGTGTCGACAGGGCAGTAGAACGGCCCCACGTCCGAGGTGGCGGCGCCGCAGCCGGTGTTGGTTCCGCCGGTGAAGATCACCGCCTTCGGCCGCGGGTACTTGGTGTTGTACTGGGCCAGGTAGGCCGGCCAGAAGGCGTTCAGGCTGTTGACCGTGCCGGTGATCCTGCAGTCGAGGCGGGCGTCGGCGTCGGCGCCGGTCTGGCACGCGGGGGCAGAGCCCTGGCTCTGCGTCTGCGGCTCCTGGACGGTGCCGGCCAGACCCTCGAGAAGCTGGGGATTGATGCCAAAGAGGGCTGCCAGCAGCAGGATGATGCCGCCGCCGATCCCGCCGCCGATCATCGGGCCGCGGCCCATCCCGCGACGGTCCTGGACTTGTGACGGGTCCAGCGGGGCATTGTCGTTAAAGCTCATGGAGTCACAATATCCCGCACACGCAGCCGCGGCGCCCGGCAACGCTAAAGTTGGTTCGATGCCTTTTCTCGACAGACTCCAGCGCTGGGCCGATGACCGTCCCGACGAGACAGCCGTCGTCGTGGCCGGAGAGCACCTCAGCTGGTCCGGCCTGCGGGACAAAGCGGCGGCCCTGGTGCCCTCGGCGCCGGCTATCACCGTGCTGTCCGAACAAAATTCAACCCACTTCGCCGTAGCGTTCGCCGCGGCCGTCGCTGGTGAGCGGCAGTGCGCCGTGTTGGACCCGGCCTGGCCCCAGCAACTCCAGGACGGCATCACCGCCCGCATCGCCGGGTCGGAAACGCGTCCGGCGCGCGCAGTTCCCGGGCCGGGGACCGGGCTGGCCGACGGGCCGCCGGAGACCTCGTTCCTGGTCGGCCTGACGTCCGGCACCACCTCGGTGCCCAAGGCGTTCACCCGCTCGCGGCGGTCCTGGCAGGAATCCTTCGAGGCCTCCATTGAATTCTTCGCACTGACGCAGGACGACAAGTCCCTGGCTCCCGGGCCGCTCGCGGCAAGCCTGAACCTCTACGCCCTCGCCGAATGCCTGTACGCCGGCGCCGAGTTCCACAGCCTGGACCACTTCGATGTCGGCGCCGCCCACGCGGCCGTCAGCCACGACGGCATCACCCGACTGGTCCTGGTGCCCACCATGCTCCGGCTGCTCAGCGAGCGGGGCCTGGCCGGCGGTGTCGATGCCTCCGGCATCCGCAGCATCATCTGCGCCGGTTCCAAGCTGGACGCCCGGACGCTGGAGGCGGCCCGGCGCTGGGCCCCCAACGCGACCATTTTCGAGTACTACGGCGCCTCCGAGCTCAGCTTCGTCTCGGGCGCCGGGTTGCGTCCGGGCGAGCCCGTCGAGCCGGGCGGGACCGGCATCGGAAAGCCCTTTCCCGGCGTCGAAATCCGCATCCTCGACGACGACGGCGCCGAACTCCCGGACGGCAGCGACGGCAACATCTGCGTCCGCAGCGGCATGGTCAGCAACGGCTACCTGTGGGGTGACGACGGCCAGGCGCTGCGCTGTTTCGACGGCTGGTACACAGTGGGGGACCAGGGCTACCTCTCCGACGGGACCCTGCACATGCTGGGCCGCCGCTCCGACATGATCATCACCGCCGGCACCAACGTCTACCCGCATGAGGTTGAGATGGCGCTGGCCTCCGTCCCGGGCGTCGCGGCGGCCGTGGCGGCCGGCATGCTTGACGATCTTCGCGGCCAGCGCGTCGTGGCCGGCGTCGTGCCCTCGCACGGAGCGGTCACCGCCACCCAGCTGCGGTCCGGGATCGACGATGTGCTGGCCCGGAACAAGCGCCCCCTGGAGTACTTCGTGCTGACGGAGCTGCCCCTGACGGACCGCGGCAAAATCAGCCGGCAACTGCTGCTGGACTGGCTGGCCCGGAACGATCCCAGGATCCGGCGTCTTGGCTGAGCCGCGCGCGGGCAGCGGGCCGGCAGCACCCGGGCGGCCGATCCGCGCAACGTCGTTCCCCGGGCCGTCTTTCCCGGGACTGCTGCCTGAGGACAGGCAGCCGGTGATCATCGCCGCGCGCCGGACGCCGCTGTGCCGCGCCAACGGGGCACTGAAGAGGCTCCGCGCCCACGAACTCCTGGCCCCGGTGCTCCGCAGCCTGCTCGCCGATGCCGGCGACGGCACCGGGGAATCCGTGACCGACGTCGTGATCGGCAACGCCGTGGGCGGCGGCGGAAACGTGGCCCGGCTCGCCGCGCTGGAGGCAGGCCTGCCGGTCACCGTCCCCGGCGTCACCGTGGACCGGCAATGCGGCTCCGGTCTGGACGCGATCGTCCTGGCCTCCCGGCTGGTCGCGGCGGGCGGCGGCGGCGGCCTGTACCTCGCGGGCGGCGTCGAGAGCATCAGCACGGCTCCGCTCCGCGCCCACCGCAACGACGACGGCAGCCCCGACTTTTACAGCCGGGCCCAGTTCGCGCCGCTCAGCTTCGGCGATCCCGACATGGGGGTGGCGGCCGAGAACGTCGCCGCCCGCTTCGGCATCAGCCGGGAACGCCAGGACGCTTTCGCGCTCCGCAGCCACCAACGCGCCCTGGCAGCCGCGGCCGCCGGGACGTTCGACGCCGAAATCGTGCCCCTCGCCGCCGGCTCCGGCGCGTCCGCGGCAGTCGACGACGGGCCGCGGCCGAGTCTTGGCCCGGCCCTGATGGCCCGTTTCCCGCCCGTTTTTGCCAGCGGCGGCACGGTCACGGCCGGTAACTCCTGCTTCGACGCCGACGGTGCCGCCGCCGTCGTTGTCACGTCCATGGAGCGGGCCCGGCAGCTGGGCGCCGCCGACGGGCTGCTGGTCCTGGGAACCGACACTGCCGGAGTGGCGCCGCAGCTGCTGGGCATCGGCGCGGCCGCGGCGGCCGAACGGCTCCTGGCGGCGCACGGACTGAGTGCCGCGGACGTGGGCCTGGTGGAATTCAACGAGGCCTTCGCGGCCCAGACGCTCGCGTGCTTTGACCAGCTGGGAATCGACCCGGACCGGGCCAACCTCGACGGCGGCGCCCTGGCCCTCGGTCACGCCTATGGAGCCTCGGGCGCGGTACTGGTCACCCGGCTGCTCGCACAGGCCCGCAGGTCCCCGGAGCCGGGGCAGCTTGCCCTGGCGATGATCAGCATCGCAGGCGGCATGGGCACGGCCGCGCTGCTGGGGTACGCGCGCCTCGACTAGCCCCTCGGCGGACATGCCCATTCTTCACCGCGCAGGGTGGACATATGGGCCACATGTCCACTGGCGGCCGGCAGGGGAGGGCATGCCCCCGTGCCCGGTGCGGGCATGCTCTGCCATGGCCTCGGGGAAGGGTCATGCCCATTTTTGGGCACGAGGAGCGGGCACGGCCGCGGCGTGGCGGCGGTGAAGCCGTGCCTAGTAGACGGAACCTTCCAAGAGTTCTGAGAGTCGGCTGGCGGCGCGCCGGAGTTCAGGAACGCCGGCCTCGAGGCCGGCTTCGGTGGCTGACTCAACGGGGCTGGTTAGTGCCATGGACTCACTGGGGCGTCGGGTTCCGTTCGGCACAGCGACGGCGACGGACAGCACGCCGGTGGCACGCTCATCGGCCGAATACGCGTAATCGACGCCGGGTTCGGGCAGGCGTGCGCGGAGCTCGTCGGCGGTAAACGTACTCTCCTCATGGCCGGATGCGACGGCCGCGGCTACCACTTGCCCGAGCTCCGCATCGGTAACGGTGGCCAGCAGGATCTTCCCGGCCGCTCCGACGGTGAGGGGGAGCCGCTTACCCAGCGGCAGGTCGTAGCGGAGGGGCGAGTCGCCGTCGACACGTGCGACGAGGATCCTTTCAAAGCCGAGCCTGGTGTACAGCGAGGCCGTGAGTCCCGTCTGGGAGGCCACCTGTTGGAGGATCGGCCGCGCGGCAACCACGAGGGGGTCGTTCTCCAGGTAGCTCCGGGCCGCGGGCAGGACCGCGGGGCCGATCCGGTAGGACTTGTCCGTCTGGCTGACCATGCCGAAATCCTGAAGGACCCGCAGGATCCGCAACGTCGTCGGCAGGCTCATGCCGCAGGTCCTGGCCAGGTCACTGAGGCGCTGGGGCCGCTCCGCACGCTGGAGTTCGGCGAAAACCTCCATCGACCTGGACAGGGAGCGCATGTTCCCGGCCTTGGGGCCGCCCTCATCAGCGGAGCCGGCCGAATGAGTCGAAGTCACTGTCATTGTTTCATTCTATGTAACTGCACTGCGCTTGACAGCATTTGTGTCTCCTGTCACTATTTCTTCAGACGAAATATTCTTTCATTCTATGAAATGAAGTATCGCGAAACGTAAGAAGGAAAACGATGACAACGGAGTCACTACTGACTAAACCCGAGCGCGCCATCCGCGTCGCTCCGTCGGTGCTTGCAGGCATCGGCACGTTCACCGCCGTCGGCGTCTATGTTCTGGTCAGTTCGGTCGGCCTCGGCCTGTGGACGTCGTTGGGGCCAGGTCCCGGCCTGTTCCCGTTCGCCATGGGAGGGGTCCTGGTCGCGATGTCGACGCTCTGGCTGGTCCAGGAGCTGCGCCGGCCGAGCGAGAGGGCCGAGGGGATCGACAGGGGTCTGGTGATCGCGGTCGTGGTCAGCCTTGTGCTCCTGGCGTCCGTCATGGATTTGCTGGGCTTTCAGCTGAGCATGTTCCTGTTCCTGCTCTACCACCTGAAACTGCGGGGCCGCCGGACCTGGGTGTCCTCGCTGATCATCGCCCTTGCCGGAAGCGTCGGTGCGTTCTATGCCTTCAACTACGGGTTGAACGTCGCACTCCCCGTCTCGGCATTCGCTCCGCTGAACCTGATCGGACTCTAGACGTGGACACACTCAACGAACTGCTCGGCGGCTTCGCAGCCGCCCTGACCTGGCAAAATCTGATCTTCGCCTTCCTGGGCTGCCTGTTGGGCACCATCATTGGGGTCCTTCCCGGAGTTGGCCCGGTGGCCGGTGTAGCCCTGCTCATCCCGCTCACGTTGAACCTGGATCCCACCGGTTCGATCATCATGCTGTGTGCCATTTTCTACGGCACCCAGTACGGCGGAACCATCACCAGCGTCCTTTTGAACACTCCGGGTGAGGCGTCGTCGGCGATCACCACCATCGACGGCTACGCGATGACCAAACTCGGCAGGGCCGGTGCGGCGCTGACCCTGGCCGCCGTGGGATCCTTCGTCGGCGGAACCATCGCCACGATCGGCCTGGTCGCCGCCGCCAAACCCTTGGGCGAACTGGGCCTGCTCGTCGGGCCGCCGGAGTTCTTCGCGCTCATGGTCGTCGGGATCTCCCTGTTGGTTGCCCTGGCCGGCAAGTCCATGATCAAGGCCATCATCTCCGGCGCCCTGGGCCTGCTGATCTCCATGGTCGGCATCGACCCGGTCGCCGGCGCCCCGCGCTTCACCTTCGGGATGGACCGGCTCCTGGACGGCGTCAGTTTCGTCGCCGTCATCGTCGGCGTCTTCGGGCTCTCCGAAATCCTCTCCTACCGCAAGGGCGCCGAGACTCCCTTGGTTCATGCCCCCGGCATGCGCTCACTGCTCCCGACCCGGACGGAATGGCGCCGCAGTGCCCCCGCCATGGCCCGGGGCACCGGCGTCGGCTTCGGACTCGGCCTCATTCCCGGCATGACCGGATCAGTCTCATCCCTGCTGTCCTACGCCGCGGAAAAGAAATTCTCCCGCTTCCGCCACCAGCTCGGCAAGGGCGCAGTCGAAGGCGTCGCCGGTCCCGAAACGGCCAACAACGCCCACGCCAATGCCGCCCTGATCCCGCTTTTCACCCTCGGCATCCCCGCATCCCCGACCATCGCCGTGCTGATGGGCGCGTTCCTCCAGCAGGGCCTGACGCCCGGGCCCGCCCTGTTCACCGACCACTCCGAGATCGCCTGGGCCATCATCGCCAGCCTCTTCATCGGCAACGTGCTGCTGCTGTTGCTCAACGTACCGCTGGTCGGTCTCTGGACCTCCATCCTGCGCGTCCCCACGCCGATTCTGACCGCCCTGATCCTGCTCTTCATGGTCATCGGCGCCTACACCATCAACTTCAGCGTCTTCGACGTGTTCGTGATGATCGGCTTCGGCCTCCTGGGCCTTGCCCTGAGGAACCTGGACATCCCGCTGGCACCGATGGTCCTCACCCTGGTGCTCGGCCCGCTGATGGAACGGTCACTCCGCGAGTCCCTGGAAATCTCCCAGGGTGACTTCAGCGTCTTCACCAGCCGCCCCATCTCCGCGGTGCTGATCGGCCTTGGCGTGCTGATCATCTGCAGTCCGCTGCTCAAGTTCCGCAAACCCAAGGCCCTCACCGAGGACCCCGAAGCCTGACCCTCCTAATCCACCGTCCGACTACCCACCAGCCACCAATGCATTTCTTCAAAGGAGAAGACCCTTGTCACCCAAGAAAATCACCGCAGCCCTCGCAGCAGCAGCCCTTATCGCCCTCACCGGCTGCGGCGCCAACGCCAGCGCCAACAACGCCGCCTCCGGGGACGATTTTCCGAAGAAGGGCAAGTCCATCGACCTCATCGTGGCCTTCGGCTCCGGCGGAGCCGTGGACACCGCAGCCCGCCTCGTTCAGCCGATCCTGGAAAAGGAACTCGGCACCAACGTCGAGGTCATCAACAAGCCCGGCGCCGGCGGACAGATCGGCTACACCGCACTGACCAGCGCCAAGCCCGACGGATACACCATCGGTGCAACCGGCTCCCCCTCCGTCGTGGTTTCACCACTGGATCCCAGCCGCGGCGCCAAATACACCCGCGCCAGCTTCCAGCCCCTCGGCCGGCAGGTCATCGACCCCGCCGTCATTGCCGTCCAGCCCGACAGCCCCTACAAGACCTTGAAGGACCTCCTCGACGCGGTTAAAGCCAACCCGAAGTCCATGACCGCGAGCACCACCGGCCTGCAGACCGGCGAACACTTCGCGCTGGCCCAGATCCAGGAGGCCACCGGCTCCGAGTTCGCCCCGGTGCACTTCTCCGAAGGCGCATCCCAGGCCACCACCGCATTCCTTGGCAAGCACGTCGACGTCCTCGTCGCCAACGTCAGCGACGTAACCGACCTGACCAAACAGGGCAAGGCCCGCGTCCTGGGCATCATGACCGCCGAACGCTCACCCTCGCTGCCGGACGTTCCCACCTTCAAGGAATCCGGCTACGAAGTGGAAGCCGGCACCGTCCGCGGCTACTCCGCCCCGGCCGGCCTGCCTGAGGCCGTCGCCAAGAAGCTCGAAGCCGCCCTGCAGAAGGCCATCGAGGATCCTGCCGTCAAGGAAAAGATGAGCGCCCTCGGCCTGCAGACCAGCTACCTCTCCGGCACCGACTACGAGAAGTTCTGGGCCGGACAGGAAGAGGACTTCAAGAAGGTCCTCCCGCTGGTCCAGAAAAAAGACTAGCCCTCCCACCAGCCGCCAACCACGGAAGAATCCACCATGACAACTCCTGTCCTTGAGGACATCGACGCCGACTTCGTCCGCCCCGACCGCGACCTGATCGGCCGCCTCGCCGAACTGCCCGCCGCCAACATCGGCGACGCCATGGACCGCCTCGGCATCGCGGACTCAGCCATCCAGGCCATCTGGCCCGGCGCCCGCCTCGCCGGACCGGCCTTCACCGTCTGGACACGCCCCGGGGACAACCAGGGAATCCACCGCGCCCTGCAGCACGCCCGCCCCGGGGACGTGATCGTCGTCGCCGGCGGCGGAGACGAATCCCGGGCACTGCTGGGCGAACTCATCGGCGAACGCGCCATCAACCTCGGCCTCGCCGGGTTCGCCCTGGACGGCGCCGCCCGCGACGCCGAAGCCCTCCGCGAGATCGGCATGCCCGTCTTCGCCCGCGCCATCACCCCGGCCGGACCGTATAAGAACGGACCCTCCCGTCTCGGCACCCCGATTTCCTTCGGCGGGGTCCCAGTACTCCCAGGTGATGTCATCATCGGCGATTCCGACGGCGTCGTCGTCATCCCCCGGGAACAGGCGGCGGCCGTGGCGGAAGCCGCCGAAGCCGTCTTCGCTGACGAAACCAGCCGCCGCGCCGCGATCATCGCCGAGCGCCACTAGACAGAAAAGACAGAAAACTATGACCGCGTGCACCATCATCGGCCTCGGCGAAGCCGGAGCCACCTACGCGACTGCACTCATTGCGGCAGGCCACAGCGTCACAGGATTTGATCCCGTCGCACCATCCACCCCGGCCGGCGTCACCAGGGCAGCAACCGCGGCCGAGGCGTGCCTTGGCGCAGACGTTGTCCTGGTCCTCACCGGAGCGGCCGCAGCCCGCAGTGTGGCCCAGGAATGCCTGCCCGTTTTGCCGGAGGGCAGCTGCTATGCCGACTTCACCTCGTCCTCACCGCACGTCATGCGGGAACTTGGGCAGTTGCCCAGTCCGGCACTCTTCGTTGACGTCGCCATCCTTGGGCCCGTAGCCGCGCTGGGCGAGAAGACCCCGCTGATGGTCAGTGGCCCGGGGTCCCGGGCCGTTGCCGATCTCCTGGCGCCGCTCGGTGCCGAGATCGAAATCGCCGACGGCGAGCCCGGGGCCGCGATGGCCCACAAACTGCTCCGCAGCGTCTTGATGAAAGGCCTGGCCTCCGTGGTGGTCGAAGCCGTCACGGCGGGACGGGCCGCGGGACTGGAAGATTGGATCCGGAGTCAGATCGCCAGGCAGCTGGCGGGGGACGGCCAGGCAGTCATCGACAGGTTCCTCACCGGCACAGCCAAGCACGCCCTGCGCCGTTCCAAGGAGATGCAGGACACTGCCGGCTACCTCACCGACCTCGGAGTCCCCGCCGAAATGACTACAGCCTCCGCTGCGGCACTTACGCGCATCGCCGAGGAATCAGCACAGCCGGCGCCGGCCTTGCGCTGACCCCGACCTCAGGCAGAATCGTTTACAGGAATCAATGATGAACCATCCGCAAACCAGCACTACCCCGTCAGGAGCAGCAGCATGATCGGCATCTGGGCCCTGGCAGCCTATCTGGCCGTCATCCTGCTGTGGACGACCCTTCTCAAGCGCAGCGTTGGAGAGGCCATGATCCTCGGATTCCTGGTCGTCCTGCCTTTCACGGGGGTCACAGCGGCGCAGATCGGCTGGTCCTCCCTCTACACGGCGGTGACTGATGAAATCGTCTATGCCACCATGGCGTTCGTCTTCATGGGGTACCTGCTGGACAAGACCGGAGTGCTGGACCGGCTCATCGACCTGTTGAACTCACTGATCGGCGGTACCAGGGGAGGCCCCGCCTGGGTGTCCACCGTGGCGTCGGCAGGCCTCGGCGGGGTGGTCCACAACCAGGCGGCGATCGCCGCGACCGTGGGTTCCGTGACCATCCCGTGGATGGAAAAGTCCCGGCTCGACAAGCCCGCGGCCGCGACCCTCGTGGCGGGAAACGCCGGAATGGGCATCACTTTCCCGTTCAGCGCCTCGATGTTCGTCCTGGTCGGCTCCGCCACAGTCGGGCCCCTGCTGAACGTCAATGAACTCGTGCTTCCGCTGTTCATCGGCGGGCTGTGGTGCTTCCTGCACCGGCTGATCGTCACCTGGCTGCTGATCCGCAGGAGCGGGATGACACCCTTGGATGCCGCGCACCGGTTGCCGGTCCGGGCGGCGTTCGGCCGCGGCTGGGCCACCCTGCTTTTGTTCGTCGTGGTGGCCATCCCACTGATCATCACCTCCGCCTTCATCGCCACCGCGCTGTCGGACTGGACCGGCGGAGACATCACCAAGTCCCTGAGCGTCATCGTCTGGATCCCGGTGGTCCTGATCATCACCGGCGCCGTCCTCGGCCGAAAAAACCTCCCACGCAGCGGCCGGGGCTGGTGGACCCTGCTGCAGGAGTCCGCCCCGAGGTTCGGGATCGTCGGCATCACTGTCGTCTTTGCCTTCGCCGGCGCCAACGCCCTCGCCGCCACCGGCCTGCCCCAGCAAATGACGGCACTGCTCAACCGGATGAACCTGCCCCTGTGGCTCCTCGCCATCCTCATCGGGCTGATCGTCATCGCCGTCGCCGCGCCCCTCTCCGCCACGGCCACCATGGCCGCCGTCGGAACCGTCGGTGTCGCCACACTCGTTAGCGCCGGTGTTCCGGCGACCACCGCCGCAGTCGCCGTGCTCGTCTTCTCATCCTGCGAAGCCGCCGTTCCCCCCGGAGGCGCGCCCCTGTATGTCGCCTGCGGCATCGCGGACGTGGACCCGATCAAAACCTTCGCCCGACTGCTCACCCACTACGCCCTGCCCCTGCTGGGCATCGGCGTGCTCATCATCCTCGGCATCCTGCCGATCTAAAAGGAACTGCGACATGCACAAGATCAGACGAGCCATCGAAGTCATCTTCGTCCTGAGCCTCGCCGCCCTTCTCGCCGGCGGAGTCCTGTTCGTGACGGGCCAGGCCATCGCCCTTGCCGCCGGCCAGAGCGAATGGCTCGTATTCTTCAACGAATCCGTCAAGCCCCCGATGTGCCTTGCGGCATCGATCTGTGCGATCGCCGGGTTCTTCCTCAACTACAAGCGCTACGAGAACAAAGAACAGACTCCCCAGAAGGCAGCGACGCGATGACCGACACCAGGGAATCCGGAACCTACCCGTCCTTTACCGAACTTCTCGAACGGGAGGGCGCGCTATCCGGGACGTCGTGGGGGCTGTTTCCCCAACCTGACCGCGGAACGCCGTCCTTCATCACGCAGGACACCACCCTGGAGGCCAGGAACTGCATCAGGACCGGCGTGGTCTTCGGCCTGGACTACCCGGCCGATGCCTTCGATCCCGGAATGTCACTCAAGCGCAGCGCCCCTCGTCACACCATCTACTCCTCCCACCCGGCCCACCGGGACGACTACCTGGACGGGTATTACCTCCAGGGATCCACGCAGGTCGACGGGCTCCGGCACCGCCGGGCAGACGACATCGGCTTCTACAACGGCACCCCCGATGACCGGATTACGGAAGGCACCCCGGACCTCGGCATCCAGGAATGGGCTGACAAACCCATCGTCGGCAGGGGAGTGCTCGTCGACCTCGATGGCTACCGCACCGGCGAAGGCACTCCCATTGACCACACAGCAGGTGAGCCCCTCGCGCTTGACCTGATCCAGGCAGCCATCCAGGCCCAATCCCTCACCATCCAGCCCGGCGACATCCTCATGCTCCACACCGGATGGTGTGAATGGTTCCTGGCCCTGGCCATGGCGGACAAGCAACAGACCCGGGAGAGCCGCCGCGCCACCGGCATCGCCCAATCACAGGAATTCGTCGCCTGGGCATGGGACCACCGCCTCGCGCTGATTGCCGCAGACAACTTCGCCCTCGAATGCCTGCCCGTCATTCCCGAAAGCCCCTTTCTGCAATCGGCGCCCAACGACCACGGCATGATGCACCAACAGCTCCTGGCCAAACTCGGCATGCCGCTCGGCGAACTCTGGAAGCTGGGACCCCTCAGCCGACACATGAAGAAGGCCGGAACCTGGGACGCCTTCGTCAGCATCAAACCGCTGAACATCACCGGCGGCACCGGGTCACCTGCGAACGCCACGGCAGTGACGTGACCCAGCGCGACGGTGCGGGCCGGCGCAGCACCGGGCCTGCCCGCCGCACACTGAACCACGAGCGAACGAGCCGTCAGGGCGGCCTTGGGCCTGCCCCGACAGCGGCCATGTAATTTCGTGGATGGAACGGTAGAATAGTAGTTAGCAATGCTAATTAGCGCAGCTAACTATTGCTGCCGTGCAGGTCTTGGAGGCGCTATGACCACCACCCGCGATTCCCGTCACGCAGGAGACAGCATCCGGCCGGACATTTTGGCGATCGAGCTTCGGACCGCCGTTATGCGCACATCCCGCCGGCTCCGCATCGAGGCAAGCGGTGATGTTCTTACGCCGGGGCAGTACACAGTCCTGGCACATCTTCGCAGCGGCTCCCAAACCCTTCGCGAGCTGGCCGAACGGGAGCATGTTCAGGCGCCGTCGATGACCCGGATAGTCAACGCGCTGACCGATCAGGGATTCGTGTCGCGGTCAGCCCATCCCGAGGACGGCCGTCAGGTGCTCGTCTGGATTACTCCGGCCGGTGAGGCCGTCCTGAATGAGGCCCGCAGCCAGCGGACAGCGTGGCTGGCGCAGCGCGTCGCGACTCTGAGTGACGAGGACCGTCTGACGCTGAGCCGCGCCGCCCGCATCATGCAGGAGTTGAGCGCCAGATGAGTGTCATGTTCCGGGCCCTGGGGAACCGCAACTACCGGATGTGGGCGGGCGGGGCCCTGGTATCCAACATCGGCACATGGATGCAGAGGGTGGCGCAGGACTGGCTGGTACTGACAGTATTGACCGACCATTCCGGTACCGCCGTCGGCATCACAACGGGACTGCAGTTCCTTCCGATGCTGCTCCTTGGCCCGTACGCGGGCGTGCTTGCGGACAGGTACCGCAAGCTCGTGATCCTCAAGTGGACGCAGACGGCCATGGGCCTGTGCGGACTGCTGGTCGGGCTCCTGGTCCTGACCGGTTCGGCGCAGTTGTGGCAGGTATATGTGGCGGCCCTCTGCCTTGGGGTGGCCAGCGCCATAGACGGGCCTGCGCGCCAGGCCTTCGTCTCCGAACTTGTGGGGCAGAACAACATTTCAAATGCCGTGGCGCTCAACTCCGCCTCCTTCAACACCGCCCGGCTCACTGGACCCGCCATTGCCGGTGTGCTCATTGCCTGGGTGGGCACGGGACCCGTTTTCCTGCTCAACGCAGCCAGCTTCGCCGCGGTCATCGTCTCCCTGTGGCGCATACGTCCGTCCGGGTTGTTCGCGGTGGTGCCGGCAGGCAATGGCAAGCATCCGGTCGCGGAGGGCTTGGGGTACGTAAGGCGGCGCCCGGATCTGGTGCTCATTCTCGTCATGGTCGGGATCCTGGGAGCATTCGGCATGAACTTCGCCATCACCAACGCACTGATGTCCACCGCGGAATTCGGGATGGGGCCGGGGGAGTTCGGGCTCCTGGGCTCCATCATGGCTGTGGGGACTTTGGCTGGCGCGTTACTGGCAGCCCGCAGGTCCGGGCCGCGGCTGCGCTTCCTGCTCGGCGGCGCCCTTGGCCTGGGGTTCTTCACGCTAGTGGGCAGCGTGACCCCTTCGTTTTGGCTCTACGCAGCCGTCCTGGTTCCGGTTGGCCTTGCATCAATGACCTTCCTGAACAGCTGCAATACAAGTATCCAGCTCTCGGTGGAACCGCAGTTCCGGGGGCGTGTGCTGGCGCTGTATCTGGCGGTCCTGCAGGGCGGGACCGCCGTCGGGGCGCCCCTCATGGGGTGGATCGGCACTGAATTCGGCGCGCGCTGGTCGGTGGCCGCCGGCGGCTCCATCGTGCTGCTCACCGGCTTGTGCTCGGTGATCGTGGTCAGCCGGAGCAGCACTTTGACGCTGCGGGAACAACTGCGGACTGTGTCCGTCAGGAAGCGCCCAGGCTACGGGAGGACAAGGCGCCGCGAGGCCGCCCGCCAAATCGGGGGCGTCTGAAGCGGCCAATTGCTGGCCTGCGGACTGCCAGGGGAGGCATGTCCATTTTCCGAACCTGCGGGCGGCCACTCCGCGGGCCACCTAAGCGGGACATGTCCATTCTTGGGCACCACGTGTGGGCATTGGGGCCATATGTCCACTGGCCGCGGCTTGGGGAGGGCATGTCCATTGACCAGCTGAACAGGGGAGCCCGGCCCGGCCATCCGGGGCTAATCCTCCGGGTCCTCCGGCTCGCCCAGCCCACGGGCGGCGAGGGCTTCGCCGGTCTGCCGGGCGAAGGCCACCGTGCTGATGAAGACGGGCAACACCAGGGCCCGCGGGTTGCGTTCGAGTCCGCGGGCCCGGGCCGAGTCGCGCACGTCCGTGTAGGCCCCGGCAACGAACGGGATGCTGCGGAGCATGATGGCGATGGTCAGGGCGAAGCGTTCCGGGTCCGCACCGAAGCGCCGGAACGGCCGGGCAAGCGACGCCACGCCGTCGAGCAGTGCCTGCACAGGAGTGGTGGCGGTCAGGATGGACGCAGCGACGACGCAGACCAAGACGTTGAGCACGATCCGGGCGGCGGTCGGTGCGCCCAGCTGCCACCACTGGAAAAGCCCGATCGCCACGAGTACCGGAAGAACCGGACGCACCGCGCGGAACAGCCGGGCCGGGCCGGCCCCGCTGAGCAGGAAGAGTCCGCAGAGCAGCACCAACATGGCGGCCGACACGGCCCAGTCCGCGATCAGGAAAGACGTCATTCCGCACCCCATGACCAGCAGGAACTTCAGCCACAGCGGCGCACGATGTACCAGGGACGAGCCCGGCACATACGCCGCCAGCAGGAAGCCGTGGCCGCTCACGCCTGCTCCCGCCGGGCCTGGTCGGGCACGGCCCGCTCCAGCCGGCCGCCGGCTACGCCGCCGAGCCCACCGCCGGCTGGGACGCCGTCAGCTGCTGGCAGGCCCGCCGCGCTCAGGGCGCGGTAACGGGCGACGGCGGCCGCCGGCTTGCCGTCGAACACCACCTTCCCGGCGTCCACCACCAGGACGCGGTCCATGTCCAGGGCCAGCTCGAGGTCGTGGGTGGACAGGATCACCTGTTGGCGGAGCCCGGCGAGCGTGCGCCGCAGGAGTTCGCGGTTGCGCAGGTCCAGCAGCGTGGACGGCTCGTCCAGGACCAGCACCTCCGGATTAACGGCCAGGACCGCGGCCAGCGCAAGGAGTTGGCGTTCGCCGCCGGAGAGCTCGTAGATGCTCTGGTCCGCCAGCGGGAGGAGGCCGAACCGTTCCAGCACCGACTCCGCGTGCGCCCGGCGCTCAGGGGCGTTACGGATGGAGCGGCGCAGGGACAGTTCCACATCCTCGCGTCCGGTGGGCATGACGAGCTGGGAGAGCGGATCGGTGAAGACAAAGCCCACCCGGCGGCGGACCTCCCGGACGGCCCGGCCCGTATCGGCACCGTCGACCCGCACGGTGCCGTCGCTGGGTGCCACGAGCCCGTTCAGGAGCCGCAGGAGGGTGGACTTGCCCGAGCCGTTGGCCCCGATAACCCCGATCCGCCGTTCCGTGAGGTCGAGCGAAAGCTCCTGGAGCAGCGTCTTGGGAGCGGGGCGGCCATCAACCGGCACCCGTACCGAAACACGGTCCAGGACGATGATGCTCACGGGCGGGTGTCCACCGTCCGGACGCGGCGCAGCAGCAGGTCCGGGAAGGCCTTGTGCAGGGCCAACGCGATGCTGACGGCCAGGACGTTCTTGATGATGTCGCCCGGGTAGAACGCGAGATCGGCCAGGAAGGCTTTGGAGAAGTCCAGCTTGGCGTTGACCATCATGCCCAGGATGCCCAGGCCGTGGATGAAGATGATGCTGCTCACCATGGCGGCGGCGAACAGGAGGATGGCGCGCAGCTTGCCGGTGCGGTTGGCGGTCCGCATGAGCACGACGACGGTCAGCCAGCCGACGGCCGTGGCGGCCAGGAGGAATCCGATGATGTAGCCGGCGGAGGGGCCGGCGAGCACGCCCAGGCCGCTGCGGCCGCCGCTGAAGATCGGCAGGCCCGCGAAGCCCAAAAGCAGGTAGAGTCCGACGGCGGCGAAGGCCCGGCCCGGGCCGAGAGCCAGCCCCGTGAGCATGACGGCAAGGGTCTGCAGCGTGATGGGCACGCCGAGCCCGCCGACGGGGATGGCGGCGATCAGGGCAGAAGCGGCCACAAGGGCGGCGAAGACGGCGATGAGGCCAAGGTCGGTGGCATTCCAGCGGTCCCGGCGGCGCGGGGTCCTGGCTGCGGCGGGACGGTGGGTTTGCGTCATGATGTTCCTGTCGGGGTGCTGCGGCGGAAATATGGATTGTGATATCGACTGTACGGTCGCGGCGGGGGCTGTATTTTGTAGGCGCCCCACTAACCGGCGGCCCGGAAGCTGGAGGACGCCGCCAACGAACACCGCCAGCAGGCGGGACCAGCATGGCGACGGCGGCCGGCCACTGCCATAGGTGCCCATGTCATGGAGCCGGGGCAGTGCCGGTAGACTTGAGCAGGCCGTGCTCTCGCATCGCCCTGCCCCGGCCCCGTCCAGACTCCACCCGTCGTGCCGCGGCATTCCCTGTTGTGAAAGGCCTTAGCTGCATTGATTACCGTCCAGGATCTCGAACTGCGCGCCGGCGCCCGCCTCCTCATGGACCAGGTGAGCTTCCGGATCGACAAGGGAGACAAGATCGGTCTGGTCGGCCGTAACGGTGCAGGCAAGACAACGCTGACCCGGGTGCTCGCGGGCGAGGGCCTGCCCGCCGCTGGCAAGGTAACCCGCACCGGCGAAATCGGCTACCTGCCGCAGGATCCGCGCACCCCGGACATGGAGCAGCTCGCGCGGGACCGGATCCTGTCCGTCCGCGGCCTGGACATTGCCGTGGGCAAGCTCCGCCTGGCGCACGAAGAGATGGCCAGCGAGGACCCCGCGGTCCAGCGCAAGGCGATGAACCGCTATGACCGGCTGGAATCCGAATTCCTGGCCGCCGGCGGCTATGCCGCCGAAGCCGAAGCGGCAGCGATCTGCTCGAACCTCGCCCTGCCGGACCGGCTGCTGAACCAGCCGCTCAAGACCCTGTCCGGTGGACAGCGGCGCCGCGTGGAGCTTGCGCGCATCCTGTACTCGGACGCCGAAACCATGCTCCTCGATGAGCCCACCAACCACCTCGACGCCGATTCCATCTCCTGGCTCCGTGAGTTCCTCAAGAACCACCAGGGCGGGCTGATTGTCATCAGCCACGACACCGAACTGCTCGAAGCGACCGTCAACAAGGTCTTCCTCCTCGATCCCAACCGCGCCCAGATCGACTTCTACAACATGGACTGGAAGCGCTACCTCAACCAGCGCGAAACGGACGAGCGCGCCCGCAAGCGTGAGCGGGCCAACGCGGAGAAGAAGGCCCAGGTCCTCATCGACCAGGCCAACAAGATGCGCGCCAAGGCCACCAAGGCCGTCGCCGCCCAGAACATGGCCAAGCGTGCCGAGCGCCTGCTCGGCGGCCTCGAGGCAGTGCGCGCGCACGACAAGGTGGCAGCCCTGCGCTTCCCGGACCCGTCGCCCTGCGGCAAGACCCCGCTCACCGCGGACGGCCTCAGCAAGTCCTACGGCTCGCTGGAGATCTTCACCGATGTCGACCTTGCCATTGACCGCGGGTCCAAGGTGGTCATCCTGGGCCTCAACGGCGCGGGCAAGACCACGCTGTTGCGGATGCTGGCCGGCGTCGACAAGCCGGACACCGGCGAAGTCGTTGCGGGCCACGGCCTGAAGGTGGGCTACTACGCGCAGGAGCACGAGACGCTCGACGTGGACCGCAGCGTCCTGCAGAACATGCGCTCCTCCGCCCCGGACATGAACGACGCGGAAGTCCGCAACATCCTGGGCTCGTTCCTGTTCTCCGGCGACGACGTCGACAAGCCCGCCGGTGTGCTCTCCGGCGGCGAGAAGACCCGGCTGGCGCTGGCCACCATCGTGGCCTCGAGCGCGAACGTGCTGCTCCTCGACGAGCCCACCAACAACCTGGACCCCGCCAGCCGCGCCGAAATCCTCGGGGCCCTGAGCAACTACACCGGCGCCGTCGTCCTCGTGAGCCACGATGAGGGCGCCGTCGAGGCGCTCAACCCGGAGCGTGTCGTCCTGCTTCCCGACGGCATCGAGGACCACTGGAACGAAGACTACCTGGACCTCATCACGCTGGCGTAAGTCACCCAACCGACCCGCAGCCGGATCAGCGGACCGGCATCTCTTCCGCGCCCGTGATCCGGTGCAGATCCGCGTAACTGATGGAGAACATCGAGTTGTGGTCCCCTGCCCCCGCCCAGAGCACGCGGTGGGCCGACAACGACTCATCCAGCAGGGTCCGGATCTTCTCCGGGTGGCCTACCGGGGCGACGCCGCCCACCTCCTGGCCGGTGTGGGCCAGGACGAACTCGGGGGAGGCGCGGCGGATCTTGCCCGTGCCCAGCCGGTCCGCGACCTTGCGGACGTCCACCTTGGCCGCGCCGCTGGCCAGGATGAGCAGCGGGGTGCCCTCGAGCTCGAACACCAGGCTGTTGGTGATCGCCGCGACATCGCAGCCCAGCGCGGCGGCGGCCGCTGCCGCCGTCGGCACCTTCGCATCGAACACCGTCACGGTGTCCTGGGCGCCCAGGGCGGTGAGGGCACGCTTGACGTTGGCCACCGGGCCGGGAAAGGCGTCAGGGCTCATCGCTCAGAACCCCTGGGCGTCGAGGATGGCGTCTTCCTCTTCTTCCGCCGTCGCGTTCTTGCGCTTCCGCGGGGCAGGACGACGGCGGGCCACCGGGCCGCTGGAGTGCAGGAACACGCCCTCGGCGGCCTCGGCTTCGGCGTCCTCCGCGTCGATCGCGGCGTTGCGGGCCTGCTGCCTGGCCGCGTAGCCGAACCCGACGAACATCAGCACGCCGAACGCGAACCACTGCAGGGAGTAGGACAGGTGGGTGCCTTCATCAGTGGTCGGCTTGGGGAACGGGAACGGCATGTCCTGCACCGACGGCGACTCGGAGGCCAGCTGTCCGTAGGCGCCAGTCAGCAGCGGATAGCCCAGCTGCGCGGAATAGGCGGAGAGGTCGATCGAAGCCAGCTGTCCGTCAGGGGCGCCGCGCTGCAGCTCGGGCTCGGCCGGCTTGAGGCGGGCAACCACCGTCACCGGCCCCTGCGGCGGGGCAGGCACTGAGTCGGGCCGTCCCGGGGTGTTGTTGCCGATGGGCAGCCAGCCACGGTCGATCACCACGGTTTCGCCGGACTGGAGCTTGAAGGGAACCACCACCTCGTAGCCGGGTTGGCCGTTGAGCGGGCGGTTGCGGACGATGCGCTGTCCGGCGGCGTCGTAGCTGCCCTTCAGTTCCACCTGGGTCCACTCCCGTTCCGCATTCAGCCGGCTGAACTGGTCCCGGACATCGGCGAACGGCACGGGGGTGGCCGAGTAGTTGGAGACCACCCGGTTGATTTCGGCCAGGGTCTCGGCGCGGCGGTCCATCTGCCACCGGCCCAGCCCAACGCAGCCGGCAGCAAAGATCGCGGCCAGCAACAAGTACCCCAGCCATTTACTGGAGAAGAGAAAGCGGTACATTCAGCCGATCCTGCCTGACGGGTCGAGAGGGGCGGTCACTCCCGGGAGGGGGACGGTCGCTGCGCCGAGGACCACAGTCTCTTTCCACAGTCCGCGCGTCTGGAGGTAGTCCTCAAGCCAGGCGCGATGCTCCCCGCACGCCAGCCAGATCTTGCGCCGTTCCGGGGTGTGGATCTTGGGATTGTTCCACAGCAGCTGCCATTCCGCCGCCGCGCGGCAGGCTTTCCGCGAGCAGACAGTGCCCGGGGCCGCGGCCGTGTCCCCACCGGTCCCGGCCAGGTCAAAGAGATTCATGAAGCTGCCCGTCCGTGGTCGTCGTCGTTCTCATCTTCGATCAGCTCACCCTGCAGCAGCGTCCCTGAACCGTCTGCGCCGTCGCTCAGATCCTGCCCGTTTGGATCCTGTCCGGCGGGGCCCGCGGTGTCCGGTGCGTCCAGCTCTGCGAGCGGAGCATAGTCCAGGAGCGAGTCACTGTGGATTTCCGCCTTGTCGCTCCCGTTGGCGATCACCACCGCCACCCAGGGCAGGAAGACGGCGCCGGCAATCGGAATGAGCTTGAACCAGCCATCCACGACAAAAATCAGGATCAGGCAGACCATGCGGATGCCCATGGCGATGGCATACTTCACCATCCGCTGGTGCATCTCGTCCGAGTGCGCAGCAGCGGCGTCGGTGATGCTGTGCACCTCGGTACCGCCGGACTCGGAGTCCGGCCTCCCGGGCACATGCGCACCGGGTCGGTTTTTGAGTGTCACGGCTGTCAGATCACGCTCCCAAGGCTTACTTCGATTCTCTCACCATCGGCGGAGCCGCCCAAACGCAAGCGCACCGGGCGCTAAGATCGGAGGCAGGAAAATTCCAGCCCCCAGCGCGGCCCTCCCTGCCGCAGAATCCCGGAGCCCCATATGACTGACACATCCACCACTGGCCGCAGCGTTCTGATCACCGGCGGAAACCGCGGGATCGGCCTGGCCATCGCCGAGTCCTTCCTGGCCAACGGCGACAAGGTGGCCGTGACCTTCCGCAGCGAATCGTCGCTGCCCGAGGGCATCCTCGGCGTCAAGGCGGACGTCACGGACGAAGCGTCGGTGGACGCCGCGTTCGCGGAAGTCGAAGCCGCCCACGGCCCGGTGGAAGTCCTTGTGGCCAATGCCGGCATCACCAAGGACACGCTCCTGATGCGGATGAGCGAAGACGACTTCACCTCGGTGATCGACACGAACCTCACGGGCGCCTTCCGGGTGATCAAGCGCGCATCCAAGGGCATGATCCGGGCGCGCAAGGGCCGCGTGGTGCTGATTTCCTCCGTCTCCGGCCTCTACGGCGCGCCGGGCCAGATCAACTACTCTGCCTCCAAGGCAGGCCTGGTGGGCATCGCCCGGTCGCTCACCCGCGAGCTCGGGGCGCGCGGGATCACCGCGAATGTGGTCGCGCCCGGCTTCATCAACACCGACATGACGGCCGAGCTGCCCGAGGCCACGCAGAAGGACTACCTGACCAAGGTTCCCGCCGGCCGCTTCGCCGAGGCCTCCGAGGTCGCCAACGTCGTGCGCTGGATCGCCAGCGACGAGGCGTCCTCGTCCGCTGTGCTGTGTCCGCTTGTCTCGTGTCCGCTTGTCTTGTGTCCGCTGTCTGCTGCAACCCGGACCGGGCCGATGGAGACGCACAGTTTTCCGCGCCGGGTTCCGTGCCGGGTTCCGCGCCGGGCCTTTTTGCCCTTGGCTCCGGGGCTCCTGGAGCGTGTAATGGGCTCACAGCCCCTGACCATGCCGCGGCAGGGGCGTGGACTCAGGAGGAAATCATGAGTGATCTCAGCAAATGGACGCCCTCGGACATGCTGGAACCGGTCCGCCGCTTCCTTGACGGTGATCTGTCCATAGCGCCAGGGATCAAGATCGAACAGTTCCAGGAGGGCACCACCCTGGTGGTGCGGGCGGAAGCACCGGGGATCGACCCGGACCGGGACGTCGACGTCTCGGTCGGCGAGGGCGTGCTGAATATTGCGGTGGAGCGGCGGGAGTCGTCCGAGCACAAGAGCAAGGACGGTTACCGCTCGGAGTTCCGCTACGGCCGGGCCGCCCGGAGCATTGCGCTGCCCGCGGGGGTGAGGGAAGAAGACATCACCGCCACGTACAAGGACGGCGTCCTGGAAGTCCGCGCACCGGCGCCCAAGGTTGTGACCGGTGAAGCGACGACGAAGATCCGGATCGACCGCGGCTGACCAACCCCAGGCACGTCCAGGCCACGTGACGACGGAACTACGCCGCCGGGGCTTCTTTGTGGATGCTGAACAACTGTAATGGCGCGGTCCGCTGGCATGATGGATTGCAGACCCACAGTATTTGGACGTTTGGAACAAAGGAGCTCGTATGGGACTGCTGGAGAACAAGACTGCGATCGTGACCGGTTCGTCGCGCGGAATCGGCGCCGAAGTGGCCAAAATCCTCGCCGCCGAGGGTGCGGCCGTCGTCGTCAACTACCGCCAGAAGGCGCCGCGCGCTAACAAAGTTGTCGCCGAGATCGAAGCCGACGGCGGCCGTGCCGCGGCCATCGGGGCGGACCTCACCACCCAGGAAGGCGTCCAGGCCCTCGCCAGCGCCGCGATGGAGAACTTCGGCTCGCTCGACCTCCTGGTCCTCAACGCCTCCGGCGGCATGGAGACCGGCATGGAAGAGGGCTACGCGCTGAAGCTGAACCGCGACGCCCAGGTGAACATGCTCAATGCCGCCGTCGCGCTCATGCCCCACGGCTCGCGCGTGGTCTTCGTGACCAGCCACCAGGCCCACTTCATCGACACGGTGCCCACCATGCCCGAGTACGAGCCCGTGGCCCGCAGCAAGCGTGCCGGCGAGGACGCACTCCGGGCACTGGTCCCGAACCTGGCCGAGAAGGGGATCACGCTCGTGGTCGTCTCCGGCGACATGATCGAGGGTACCGTCACGGCCACCCTGCTTGACCGGTCCAACCCCGGCGCCATCGAGGCCCGCCGCGCAGAAGCCGGCAAGCTGTACTCGGTCAAGGAGTTTGCCGCGGAGGTCGCCAAGATGGCCTCGGCCGACGTCGAAACCGGCCACACCGAATACGTCGGCGGTGCGGATTATTTCGGTAAGACCGCAGACCAGGCAGCGGATACGAGTTGCCGGCACGTGCCTTCCCGGTTAATGCATCAGACTCCCGCGATGTACCGCACGGCGTCGAGATAGGGAAGGTTGACGGCGGCGTCCGCGGCAGCGCGGACGGTCGGCTTCGCGTTGAAGGCGATGCCGATCCCGGCGGCGCCCAGCATGTCGAGGTCGTTCGCGCCGTCACCCACGGCGATCGTGTGTTCCATCGGGATGCCCTCGGCCGCAGCCCATTCGCGCAGGTACTTCTCCTTGGCCGCCCGGTCGATCACGTCCCCGAGCACCTTGCCGGTCAAGGCGCCGTCGACGATTTCGAGTTCGTTCGCGATCCAATAGTGCAGCCCAAGGTCTTCGGCGATCGGCCGGAGGATCTGGTTGAAGCCGCCGGACACGACGGCCACGGCATGGCCGGCGGCCTGGAACGCCGCCACCAGCTCGGCAGCGCCCTCGGTCAGCCTGACCTCGGCGCGGACCGACTCGACGACGTCCGCGGGCAGCCCCGCGAGGACCGCCACCCGGGCGTGCAGGCTCTGGGCGAAGTCCAGCTCGCCGCGCATGGCCGCCTCGGTCACCGCCGTCACTTCCTCGCGCTGGCCGGCGTAGGCGGCCAGGAGCTCGATCACTTCCTGCTGGATGAGGGTGGAGTCCACGTCCATGATGAGGAACTTCCGGGGCGCGCTGCGCAGTGCTGCCGGAACCAGCGCCGTGTCGACGCCCTCGATGCCGGCGGCCGCCAGCGCACGGCGCGCACCGTCCAGGCGGGCTTCCGCAACCGCGGCGGCTGTGGCGGCGTCGGCAGTCCGCCCGTCCCGTCCGGTGTCCGGGCGGCTGTCCGTTCCGCCGCCCCGGGAGGCGTCCCGGGAGGCGTCCAGTGAGGCGCCCTGCACGCTGTCCAGGGCGCAGTCGACGGCGTACACCTCGAAGCGGGCGTCGCCGGTCCGGGTTTCCGTCCCGATGCCCAGCCCGGCGGCCGTCAGGAGCGAACGCAGCCGCTGGATGTCGGGAAGGGACAGTTTCAGGCCATAGCTCACTGCGGTCACGTTCGAACTCATGGCCTCAATCCTAGCGAGCGGGCCGCGGGCGGCCCGAATTCGTTGCGCCCGGGCAGGCGCCGCGTGACGCTCCACGGCAGGGCGCGGCGCCGGTTATCAGTCGCCCGCTTTTTTGTCCTAGTGTCTACTCCTATGAGTGATGTTCTTGAAATGGCCGGGGTCAGTGTTGTACGTGGGGCGAAGACGCTCCTGGACAAGGTCGACTGGCAGGTCAAAGAGGGCGAACGCTGGGTGATCCTGGGCCCCAACGGCGCCGGCAAGACCACACTCCTCCAGCTGGCCGCGGCCCGCATCCACCCGACCTCCGGAATGGCCGGCATCCTCGAGGAAGTCCTCGGCGCCGTCGACGTCTTCGAGCTCCGCCCCCGGATCGGGCTGTCCTCCGCTGCGCTGGCCAGCCAGATCCCCGAGCACGAGAAGGTCCTCAACGTGGTGGTCACCGCCGCGTACGGCGTGACCGGCCGCTGGCGCGAGGGCTACGAGAAGGACGACGAGCGGCGCGCCTTCGGGCTGCTGAACGAGTGGGGGATGGGCCCGCTGCTCAACCGCCCCTTCGCCTCGCTTTCCGAGGGGGAGCGCAAGCGCGTCCAGATTGCCCGCGCCCTCATGACCGATCCCGAGCTCCTGCTCCTGGACGAGCCGGCCGCGGGGCTCGACCTCGGCGGCCGCGAGGACCTGGTCCAGCGCCTGAGCGAACTCGCCCGCGACGACGCCGCCCCGGCGATCGTCCTGGTCACCCACCACCTCGAAGAAGTGCCGCCGGGCTTCACGCACGCGATGCTCATGCGCGACGGCGGCGTCGTGGCTTCCGGCCCGCTGCCGGAGGTCCTCACGGCGGAAAACCTCAGCGAAACGTTCGGCCTGCCGCTGGACGTCAGCGTCAACGCGGGCCGGTACACCGCGACCGCCAGCCGCTGACGGGGCCGCTGACCGCGCGTGGAGCTCTTCAATAGCGCCCTCATATTCTTCGCCGGGCTGTGGGCGGGCACCATCAACAGCGTCGTCGGATCCGGCACCCTGGTCACGTTCCCGGTGCTGATCGCCCTGGGCTACGCCCCCGTCACGGCCTCCATCAGCAACGCCATGGGGCTCGTGGCCGGCAACGCCACCGGCGCCTGGGGCTACCGGAAAGAACTCGAGGGCCGCGGCAAGCAGCTGCTCCGGCTCCTGCCGGCCTCGCTGCTGGGTGCCGTCACCGGCGCTTATCTGCTGTTGCACCTGCCCGAGAAAGTCTTCTACTACGCCGCCCCCGTCCTGATCGTGCTGGCCCTGCTGATGGTGGTCTTCCAGCCGCGGCTGCAACGGTGGGTGAGGAACCGCGAGGAGAACCCCGAGCACGCGATCCGGGACCGCCGCCACGGTGTCCTGCTCGTTGTCCTGGTGTACCTCGCCGGCGTCTACGGCGGCTACTTCGTCGCGGCCCAGGGCATCCTGTTAGTCGGCATCCTGGGCGTGTTCATGACCGGGACCATCCAGAACGCCAACGCGATGAAGAACTTCCTGGTCCTGGGCGTGAACGTGGTGGCCGCAGCTTCCTACCTCCTGTTCGCCTTCGACCGGATCGACTGGGGTGTGGTCGGGCTGATCGCCGTGAGCTCCCTGATCGGCGGCGTGATTGGCTCCAGGGTGGGGCGCCGGCTCTCCCCGGCGGTCCTGCGCGGGGTCATCTTCACCCTGGGCCTGGTGGCGCTGGGGTTCATGATCGCCAACCTGTTCAAATAGCCTTTCCAACAGCCTCCCAGGAATGACCTGACCGTGACCTTTCACCTTCTTGAATCCGCCGACGACCCCCGGGTTGCGGACTACACCCAGCTCACGGACGTGCACCTGCGCAAAATCAGGGAACCCGCGGAGGGCCTGTACATCGCCGAGTCCTCCCGCGTCCTGCGCCGGGCTCTGGCCGCAGGGCACCGGCCGCGGTCCTTCTTCCTGGCCGAGAAGTGGGCCGGGGACCTCGCCGATGTCTTTGAGCAGTACCCGGAGGTGCCGGCCTACATCGGCCCCGCGGCTCTGCTGGAGCAAATCACCGGCTTCCACCTGCACCGCGGCGCCATGGCCGCCATGCACCGGCCCGCCCCGGTGCCGCTGGCGGACCTGCTCGCCGGAGCCCGCCGGGTTGCGGTGCTGGAGGACATCGTGGACCACACGAACGTCGGAGCCATTTTCCGTTCGGCCGCGGCCCTGGGCGTGGACGCCGTCCTGGTCTCGCCGCGCTGCGGGGATCCGCTCTACCGCCGCAGCGTGCGGGTCAGCATGGGCACCGTGTTCCAGGTGCCGTGGGCCCGGCTGGAGGACTGGGCGGAAGGCCTGGCCGCGCTGCAGGAGCAAGGCTTCACCGTGGCGGCCATGGAGCTCACGGAGGACGCGGTGGACCTCGACGTGCTCGCGGCGCGCCGCCCGGAGCGGCTGGCCCTGGTGCTTGGGACGGAAGGCGCGGGCATGAGCGAAGGAACCCTGGCCGCCGTCGACCTCGCCGTGAAAATCCCGATGCGCCCGGGCGTCGATTCGCTCAACGTCGCCGCGGCGTCGGCGGTGGCGTTCTGGGAGCTCCGCCCGAAGGACTGAGGCGCCCTGCATCGTGCGGCGGCCGCGCCGCGCTGACGTGCGCCAATGCTGTTCGTCAGCGGTCCGGGGATCGGCTATCATTGATAGCTGGCCGTCCGGTGCTTTCCGCCGGCCATCCCATTCATACCTGGCAACTGGCAAAATCCAGTTGTGCGAACAAAGGTCCAATTATGAAGTCTAATACTCACCCGAAGTACGAAGCTGTTGTTTTCAACGACCTGGCTTCCGGCGTCAAGTTCCTGACCAAGTCCACCGTATCTTCTTCGAAGACCATCGAGTGGGAAGACGGCAACACCTACCCGGTCATCGACGTCGAAATCTCCTCTGAGTCCCACCCGTTCTACACGGGCAAGCAGCGCATCATGGACTCCGCAGGCCGCGTCGAGCGCTTCAACGCTCGCTTCAAGGGCTTCGGCGGCAAGAAGTAACTTTCTTCCCCAAGGTCTTATGGAAAGCCCGCACCGGCAACGGTGCGGGCTTTCTGCATCTCTGCTGCCCTTCCGGCTGACCGGGTGACCCGGGTTCCCGGGTGCATGCGGCAGGATGGAGGTCATGACATCCCATCCTGCGGCCACCGCTCCCAGCCCCTACGCCGACGACGGCGGCCGTCACCACGGCGAGTACAAGGTCCCGGGCGGCAAGCTCGTGGTCGCCGACTTCGACGTCGTCGACGGCGTCCTGGCCCACGTCTCACTGAGCGGGGACTTCTTCCTCGAACCCGACGAGGCGCTGCCGGAGATCAACCGGGCGCTCACCGGGCTGCCCGTCGAGACGAGCGCCGCGGACATCGCGGACGCCGTGACGGCGGCGCTGCCCGAAGGCACCGTGCTGTTCGGTTTTTCCGCCGACGCCGTCGCCGTCACCGTCCGCCGCGCCCTGGCGAAGGCCACCGGCTGGGCGGACCACCACTGGAACATCATCGCCCCGTCCGTCCTCCCCACCCACGTCAACGTCGCCCTGGATGAGGTCCTCACCGAGGAAGTCGGCGCCGGGCGGCGCAATCCCACCCTGCGGTTCTGGGACTGGGAGGAGCCCTCCGTGGTGATCGGCAGCTTCCAGTCCGTCCGCAACGAACTCCATCCCGAGGGCGTGGCCCGGCACGGCATCAGCGTGGTCCGGCGGATCAGCGGCGGGGGAGCGATGTTCATGGAGGCCGGGAACTGCATCACCTACTCGCTGTACCTCCCGCAGACCCTCGTGGACGGCATCAGCTTTGCGGACTCCTACCGTTTCCTCGACGCCTGGGTGATGGCGGCCCTGGAAAAGGTCGGCATCAGCGCCTTCTACGTGCCGCTCAATGACATTGCCACCGAGCACGGCAAGATCGGCGGTGCCGCGCAGAAGCGGCTCGCCAACGGCGGCATGCTGCACCACGTCACCATGAGCTACGACATTGACGCCGACAAGATGGTGGAGGTCCTGCGGATCGGCAAGGAGAAACTGTCCGACAAGGGCACCAGGAGCGCCAAGAAGCGCGTGGACCCGCTCCGCCGCCAGACCGGCCTGGCCCGCGCCGAAATCGTTGCAGCGATGATGGACGTCTTCGCCGAACGCTACGGCGCGACACCGTCCGTCCTCACCGACGCCGAGCTGGAGGCCGCCCGCCGCCGCGTGGAGACCAAGTTTGGCACCGCGGAGTGGCTGCACCGGGTCCCCTAGCGACGTGGGTTCGTCGCCTGGGCCGGTGCCGTCAGAGCCTGCGCCCTGAGGGAACGGTGCAGCTGGCTGCGCTGTTCGATGATGATCCGGCGCAGGGCACGCGGCGCATCAGGGTGGGCGGCCAGCCACTGGTCGGTGCGGACGATCACGGCGTGGGTTTCGGGCGTTCCGCCGTCCAGGTCCTGTGCCGCGGGGTAGAAGCCGCGGACAATCCGGCTGGCGATCTCGATGCTCCGGTCCGCCCAGACGTCCTCGAGGGATTCGAAGTACGGGTCGATGAACCCGGCCAGCAGGGAGGCCGCGCCGGTGTTGAACCCGGCAATCGTGGCGCCGAGGAGCTGGTTGGACAGGCCGGTGCCGTGGACGGCGGCCTCCCAGGCGGCCGCCTTGACGGATGCCTCGGGGCGCGCGGCGAGGGCCGTGGCGTGCCCGGACTTGCCTGCCGCCGTGTTGTCCCGGGCGAGCTCCTGGTCGAGCTGCTCCTGCGAGGCCTGGCCGTTGGCCGCCAGGGCATGCCAGAGATTCCAGCGCAGTTCGGCGTCCACCGCGAGGCCTTCGGTCACCATGCTGCCGTCCAGGATGCCCCGGAGCAGGTCCAGCCGGCCGGCGTCGTCGCGGCTGGTTGCGGCAAGGGTCCGGGCCCAGGCCAATTGCTGGTCGGAACCCGGGGCTGCCGCCTGCAGCTGTTCGGCGGCCGTGGTGAGGAAGCCGTGGCGCACGGCATCGCGCTGGCCCCGGGGCACGTAGCGTTCCACCGCCGTCGAGGCATTGCCCAGCACGTTGAGGAGGACGCCGATGCCGGGCTCCGCGGGCCCGAAGCGCCCGACGGCGTCAACATAGAGGGCGGCCGGTGTGACGGCATCCCGGGCCGAGTCCCACAGCGCCGTCCAGCACAGCGCCCGCGCCATGGGGTCCTCCAGCTTGTCCAGGGAGCCGCGGACAGTGGCCTCGGAATGCGGGTCCAGCCGGACCTTGGCGTAGCTGAGGTCCTCGTCATTGACCAGCAGCAGCGCGGGCCGCGGTTTGCCGACCAGCGCGGTCACGTCGGTCCGGGCGCCGCGGACATCGGTCTCGACGCTGTCCGTGCGGACCAGGGCGCCGGCGTCGTCGAAATCGTAGAGGCCGATCCGCAGCCGGTGGGGACGGGGCTCCTGCCGGCCGGTGGTGGGATCCACGGCGTCCTGCAGGACGGCGACGGAGCTGAGCGCGCTGCTGTCTTCGGTGGATTCGGTGGATTCGGTGATCTCGCTGGACAGGGTGGAGATGCCGGAGGTCTGGAGCCATTGGCGGGCCCATTCGCTGAGGTCGCGGCCGGACGCCGCGCTCAGGGCGGCCAGCAGTTCGGCGAGGGTGGTGTTGCCGTAGGCGTGGTCCCGGAAGTACTGGCGGGACCCGGCGATGAAGGCCTCGAACCCGACGTAGGCCACCAGCTGCTTAAGCACCGAAGCGCCCTTGGCGTAGGTGATGCCGTCGAAGTTCTGCTTCGCGGCTTCCAGGTCCGGGATGTCGGCGACGATCGGGTGTGTGGTGGGCAGCTGGTCCTGGACGTACGCCCACGCCTTGCGGTTGTTGGCGAAGTTCACCCAGGCCGTGTCCCAGTCCGTGGTCCGGTCCACGCCGAGGGTGCCCATGTAATCCGCGAAGGATTCCTTGAGCCACAAATCATCCCACCACTTCATGGTGACGAGGTCCCCGAACCACATGTGCGCCATCTCGTGCAGGAGCGTGTTGGCGCGGGCCTGGTACTGCGAATCGGCGGCCCGGGAGGTGAAGACGTAGCTTTCGGTGAAGGTCACCAGGCCCGGGTTTTCCATGGCGCCGAGGTTGTACTCGGGGACGAACGCCTGTTCGTATTTGCCCCACGGGTAGGGGAAATCAAAGAGCTCGTTGAAGAAGGACAGTCCGTTCCTGGTGAGGCGGAACAGGGCGTCGGTGTCGAAGGATGCGGCCATGGAGGCGCGGCAGTAGAGCGCCAGCGGTACGTCCAGCACGGTGCCGTCGGCGAGCGTGCCGCGCCAGGCGTCCTCGGCCTTGAAGTACGGTCCGGCGAGGACGGTGGTGATGTAGGTGGACATCGCCTTGGTGGGCGCGAAGTCCCAGCGGCTCGTGGCGGGATCACTCGTCAGTTGGGTGCGCAGCACCTCGGCGCCGTTGGAGGACACCTGCCAGTCGGAGGGGGCCATGACGTGGAAGGTGAACTCGGCCTTCAGGTCGGGCTGTTCGAAGTTCGCGAACACCCGGCGGGCGTCGGCGGGTTCATACTGCGTGTAGAGGTAGCACTTGCCGTCGGCGGGATCGACGAAGCGGTGCATGCCTTCACCGGAGGTGCTGTACAGGGCGGTTCCCGTGATGGTGACCTGGTTCTCCGGCTGCAGGTTCTCGAGCCGGATCCGGGAACCGTCCACGACGTCGGCGACGGCGAGTCCCTTGCCGTTGAGGAAGACGCTGTGCACGCTGCCGGCGATGAAATCCACGAAGGTCGTCGCCCCGGGTTCGCTGGCCGAGAAGGAGATGATGCTGCGGCTCGTGTAGCCGGCGACGCTCGGGTCGGCCGCCTGCCGGACGTCAAGGGAGACATCGTAGCTGTGAGTGGTGATGAGGGCGGCGCGGTCCGCGGCCTCGTCGCGGCTCAGATTCTGGTTTGACACCCCGCTATCTAATCACGGGAGCGTGTGTGCCCGGTCACGCCGGCGGGAACATCAGGAAGGCGGCCGCCAGCCCGAGCAGGGCGATCAGCAGCCAGGACGCCAGCGCGGCCAGCAGCGCGCGTGCGCCGGTGTGCAGCAGCTGGCCCACCCGGACGGCGGAGCCCAGCCCGAAGAGCGCCATGCCGAGCAGGAGGTCCTGGACGGTGGCGGCCGCGTCCAGGGCCGCGGGGGAGAGCCACCCGCTGGTGCGCAGGCCCGCCAGGGCCACGAATCCGATGACGAACAGCGGGACCACCGGGGGGCGCTTGGCGCCGTCGGCTGCGGTGCCCAGCCGGTGATGGAAGCCCGCGGCGGCGACCATCGGCGCCAGCAGGATCACCCGGGTGAGTTTGACGACGACGGCGACGGCCAGCGCCGCGGTACCGGCGGTCTGGGCGGTGGCGACCACCTGCCCGACGTCGTGCACGGAGGCGCCGGTCCACGCCCCGAAGATCTCCGGACCCAGGCCCAGCGGCCGCGCGAGCAACGGCAGCACACCGATCGCCAGCGTGCCGCACAGGGTCACGAGCGCCACCGGCAGCACGGTTTCCTCCTGCCGGATTCTGCGCACGGCGGCCATCGCCCCGATCGCGGACGCCCCGCAGATGGCGAATCCCGTGGCCACCAGCAGCGCCACGCGGGGCGGCAGCCGGAAGAGCCTGCTGATCCCGTATGTCCCGGCGAAAGCGGCCAGCACCACGGCGGTCACGAGCAGCAGCGCGGCCCAGCCCAGGCCCAGCACATCGCCGAGGCTGACTTTCAGGCCCAGCAGCACGATCCCGGCCCGCATGAGGTGCTTGCCGGCGAAGTCCAGCCCGGGCCGCGCCGGCCCGGCGGTCCAGCCAGACACGCCCGGCAGGTTGGCCGCCAGCAGCCCGAGGAGCACGGCCATTGTCATCGCCGGCAGCGCGGGAAGGAGCAGGTGGGCGGCGACGGCGACGGCGACGGCCGCTGCGGCGCCGGCCAGGCCTGGCGCGGCCTCTCTCAGGGCGGAGGCGGTGGCGGATCTCTTGGGGGGCACGCCCCTACATTGCCGTACCCGGCCGGAAAAGCCGTAACCGCGGCCGTCCTGCCGGGCGGCCCGGACTGCGAGGCCAGCGCCGAGCGCCGCGCCGCGGGCCGCCGAAATGATTTCGGAACAAAAAAGTGGTTGGCTAGTGACCATGTCTGACCTATTCCAGGAATACTCCGAGGCCGCCGGCCGCACCGGCGCCTACGACGAGATGTTTGCCCCCGGCCAGCAGGCCCGGAGATCCTACGGGCAGGTGGCCCTGGCCCTGCGCGAACTCTCGTTGGCTGACGTCAGCGCCCGCGCCGATTCCATGGCCCGGACCTTCCTGGACCGCGGCGTGACCTTCGACTTCGCGGGTGAGGAACGGCCCTTCCCCCTGGACATCGTCCCCCGCGTGATCCCCGCCGATGAGTGGAGCGTCCTGGAACGCGGTGTGGCCCAGCGCGTCCGCGCCCTTGAAGCCTTCCTCAATGACGTCTACGACAAGATGACCGTGGTCTCCGAGGGCGTCATCCCGCGCCAGCTCGTCACGACGAGCGCGCACTTCCACCGCCAGGTGCACGGCTTTGAGCCGGCCGGCGGCGTCCGGGTCCACATTTCCGGAATCGACGTCGTCCGAGACGCCGAGGGCACGTTCCGGGTCCTGGAGGACAACGTGCGCGTGCCCTCGGGCGTCAGCTACGTCCTCGAGAACCGCCGGGCCATGGCCAAGGGCCTGCCGGAGGCTTTCGGCCAGCAGCTCATCCGTCCGGTCGAGGAGTACCCCCGCCGGCTCCTGTCAGCCCTGCGAAAGACGGCGCCCTCCGGCGTCGACGATCCCACCGTGGTGGTCCTGACCCCCGGCGTGTTCAACAGCGCCTACTTCGAGCACACCCTGCTCGCCGGACTCATGGGTGTCGAACTCGTCGAGGGCCGCGACCTCATCTGCCGCGGCAACCGGGTCTACATGCGCACCACGGCGGGTGAGCAGCGCGTGGATGTCATCTACAAACGCATCGACGACGAATTCCTGGACCCGCTGCAGTTCCGTGCCGATTCCATGCTCGGCTGCCCCGGCCTGGTCAACGCCGCCCGCGCCGGCGGCGTCACGATCGCCAATGCCGTGGGTAACGGCGTCGCCGATGACAAGCTGGTCTACAGCTACGTGCCCGACCTCATCCGGTACTACCTTAACGAGGAGCCCGTGATCGCCAACGTGGACACGTTCCGGCTCGAAGAAAAGGAGGCCCGGGAACACGTCCTGGACCGCCTGGATGAGCTCGTGGTCAAACCGGTGGACGGCTCGGGCGGCAAGGGCCTCGTGATCGGCCCGGACGCGTCCAGGGATGAACTCGACGCCCTGCGCAAGCGGATCATCGCCGACCCCCGCGGATGGATCGCCCAGCCGGTCCTGCAGCTGTCCACTGTGCCGACGCTCAGCGGCGACAAGTTCGGCCCCCGGCACGTGGACCTGCGCCCCTTCGCCGTCAATGATGGCGAGGACGTCTGGGTTCTCCCCGGCGGACTAACCCGTGTGGCGCTCAAGGAGGGCTCGCTGATCGTCAATTCCAGCCAGGGCGGCGGTTCCAAGGACACCTGGGTCCTGGCCGATTCCCCGCAGGTCCCCGTCGAAGTGATCCCGAGGCCCACCATCGCAGTTCGCGAGCGGGTTTCGGTCTGGCCGGTGGAGAGCAACTGGCGCGACAGCCAGAAAGAGCAGCAACAGCAGCAGCAGATTTCTGACGCGCAGGAGGTAACCGCGAATGCTTAGCCGTATTGCCGAGTCACTGTTTTGGATCGGCCGCTACGTGGAACGGGCCGACGGCACCGCCCGGATCCTCGATGTCCACCTCGAACGGCTCAACCATCTGCCTATGGAGGAACAGCGCAGCGTGGCACAGGAGCTCCTCGCCGTCATGGGTGCGCGCGCACAAAGTGACGATTTCGGCCTGCCCGAACTGCTCAACGCCCTCGCCTACGACAAGCAGAGTGCCACCTCCATTGCCGGTTCCCTCGGTGCCGCCCGCGAAAACGCCCGCCGCGCCCGCGAGACCGTCTCCTCCGGGCTCTGGGAAAGCCTCAACACGACCTACTACGGGCTCAACCAGCACCGCAAGGACGTGGTGGGCACCTACCGGTTCTGCAACTGGGTCCTGGAGCGCACCGCCATGGTCAGCGGCCTGGCCGACACCACCGTCAGCCATGACGAGAGCTGGCAGTTCCTGGTCCTGGGCCGGTCGCTGGAGCGTGCGGACATGACCGCGCGCATGCTCTCCACCCGGGATGTCCTCTCGGCCGGCATGTCTTGGGTGAACATGCTCCGCTGCGCCGGGGCCTACGAATCCTTCCTGCGGACCCGCCGGGCGGCGTTCGGGGACCAGCACGCGGCCGAATTCCTGCTGCTGGACCGGCTGTTCCCGCGGTCCATCGTCTACGCGCTGCGCGACGCCGACGAGTGCCTGGCGAAGCTCGACCCCTCGGCCCAGCGCGTCGGCTTCATCAACGACGCCCGCCGGATCGTCGGGCAGGCCCGCACCTTCCTGGAGTTCCACCGCACCGATGACCTCATGTCGGAGCTGCCGGAGCACATGGAGCGTGTGCAAAAGGCCGTGTCGCAGGCCTCGGACGCCATTTCCCGTAAGTACTTCAATCAGGCAGACGAACTGGCCTGGGTGGGAGAAGTTTCATGACCCGGCTGAACATCGTCCACAAGACGGCCTACAAGTACAACAAACGCGTCACCCTGTCCTACAACGAGGCCCGGATGACCCCGCTGACGGACCCGCAGCAGGTGGTACTGGAATCCTCCATGAAGGTTTCGCCCTCGCAGGCGGCCCTGAGCAGCTACCGCGACTACTGGGGCACCCGGGTGACCGCCTTCGACATGCAGATGCCGCACGAGCACCTCGAGGTGCTGTCCACCACCACCGTCGAGGTGCACCGGGTCGAGAAGATCGCAACCGAGGCCGACATCGTCGGCTGGGACGTCCTGGCCGCACCGGAACGCCTGAACCAGTTCAGCGACTGGATTCCCCAGTCCCAGCTCACAGGTCCCGGCTCCGAGGTGCTCGCCATCATTCCCGGCGTCGTCGAGGGGAAATCGTCGCACGAGGCCGCCATGGCGGTCTTTGCCTGGATGCGCGGTGAAATGACTTACATGTTGGGCTCCACCGGCGTCACCACCAACGCCGAACAGGCCTGGAACCAGCGGCAGGGCGTCTGCCAGGACCTGGCGCACCTCGCCATCGGGTCACTGCGCAGCTGCGGTATCCCGGCCCGCTACGTGTCCGGTTACCTTCACCCGCGTTCGACGGCGGAGCTCGGCGAGACAGTCGCCGGCCAGTCGCATGCGTGGCTCGAGTGGTGGGACGGCGAATGGCGCAGCTGGGACCCGACCAACCACAAACCCGCGGGGGACTTCCACGTCACCGTGGCCCGGGGCCGCGACTACCGCGACGTGCCGCCGCTCAAGGGTATCCTGTCCGGCGGCGGGGGATCGGCCCTCAGCGTCAGCGTGGAGATCACCCGTGTCGCCTGACCGCACGCTGCGCCCCACGTTGCACTGTCAAATCGGGCTGCCCTGAAGCCCTCAGGGCAGCCCGATCTGAAAGCGCAAGATGTTTTTTTTGGGGGATGCAGGTTATTCGAGGCCGGAGCGCGTGGCGTCGTCCAACGGGGTCCACCAGGTCTGGGGCGGCACCACCTTGAACCGCCGGCCCGTGACGGTCTCCGGCGTAATCCGGACGAAATGTTCCTTCTTTCCGGCCTGCCACGGGAACAGCAACAGACCCACGGTGTCCATGACTTCCTGGGGGTTCTGCACCGGCGCGGCCTGGCCCTTGATGACGACGCTCCAGGCGACTCCGGTGTCCGCGTTGATGCCGTCGGCCTCCAGCGCCACCGGCGTGCCGCCGGTGGCCGCCTGCAGCTTGGTGCCCTCCGCGGTCCGGAACACCAGCGTGCCGTGGTCCACTTTGTAGTTGATCGGGAAGATATCGGGGTGGTCGTCCACCCAGACCGCCAGCCTGCCGACGGAGACGCTGCGCAACAGCCGCCAGCATTCGTGGTGGTCGAGGTCTTCGACAGCGTGGGTCTGGTCCTTTGGCTCGTGACGGCCCGGGCTCGATTCAGTGCTCATGCCGGCGAGCGTACGCGGCCGGGCTGACGGCGGCTAGGGCAAATGGACCCAGCCGCCGGGTTAATCTCCGAATTCTGAGGCTTTCCTGAGTCGTTCGCGCTATTCTGGCAGAGGGCCGTCAGCGTCTACATTGGCCGGAACGAACTGGGGGCAATGACATGCATTCAACGGGTGAGGGCTCAGGCCATACCGTGTCCGAGCCAAATCCCGTAGTTGAGGAGCTACTGACGGGGTTCGGCGCACGGGCGGAAGAGCTGCTTCAATCCAAGGAACGCATGGCCGGCCTGCTGGAAGCCGTTGTCGCCCTGGCCGAGGACCTGAGTCTGGATGCCGTCCTGGAGCGCGTGGTCGAATCAGCGTGCCGGCTGTTGCATGCCCGGTTCGGCGCCCTTGGTGTCATCGGTGATGACCACGCGTTAAGCCACTTCATCACTGTGGGCATCGATGGCCAGCTGGCACGGCAAATCGGTCCGCTGCCGACCGGCCACGGCGTCCTTGGCCTCCTCATTACGGACCCGTTGCCGCTCCGGCTGCATGAACTGAGCAAGCACCCCGAGGCCTACGGATTCCCCGCGCACCATCCTCCCATGCAGTCCTTCCTGGGGGTCCCGGTCCGGGTCCGGGACGTGGTGTTCGGCAACCTCTACCTCACGGAAAAAGAAGGCGGGGAGGACTTTTCCGCCGAAGACGAGGCCCTGGCCGTCGCCTTGGCGGCGGCGGCCGGCGTCGCCATCGAAAATGCCCGGCTCTACGACGACGCCCGCCGCCGGGCACGCTGGCTGGAGGCCTGCATGGACGTCTCCGGGCTGATGCTGAGCACGGACCGCGACTACACCTCGGGCGGCCTGGACCCGATAGCGGGCCGGGCGCTCCAGGAGTCCGCGTCCTCACTCGCCCTGCTGGTGGCACCCGCCGCCAATGGCGTGGCCCACGTGGTGATCGGCGTTGCCGGTGAGCGTGGCACCGCGTTTTCGGGACGGTCACTGCATCTGGACTCAGAGCTCCTGGAAGGTGTCCTCGAAGGCGGCGAGCCGGTGCTGTTCGACGACGCATCCGAAGTGTTGGGGGAGGTCGACGGCGCAGTCACCGGCCCGCTGCTGGCAGTGGCGCTGAGTACCCAGGGTGCCCACCATGGCCTCCTGCTGCTGGCACGGGACAAGGAGTCGGTGCGCTACGCCCGGACCGACATCGAAATGGGGGCCGTCTTCGGCTCCCACGTGGCCCTCGCCTTGGAACTGGCCCGGGTGCACCGGCTGCGCGAGGAGCTTCTGGTCTTCACCGACCGCGACAGGATCGCCCGGGACCTGCATGACCTCGTCATTCAACGGCTGTTCGCCGCCGGGCTGAGCGTGCAGAGCCTGACCCGTTTCACTAAGGAGGATCTGGCGCTGGAGCGCATCCGCAACATCACCGGCGAACTCGACGAGGCGATCCGCAGCCTGCGGGACACCATCTACTCGCTCAAGAGCAACACCGGCGAGATCGAACTGCTGAGCGGCCGGATCCGTCGTGTCACGCGCAGTTCGTCGAAGTCCATGCCGTTCCCGCCGCGCCTGACCATTACGGGACCCGTGGATGCTGTGACACCGGACAAGGCCGACAACGTCGTGGCCGTGGTTTCCGAGGGGCTCAGCAACGCCATCCGGCACTCCGGGGCGGATATAATCTCGGTCTCGGTTGCGGTCGTCAGGGGCCGGGTGACGGTGGTGATCAACGACAACGGCGCCGGATTCGCCCAACCCGCAAAACGCAACGGGCTAAGCAACCTCGAGGACCGGGCGCGCATGCTCGACGGCGAATGCACCATCACGAGCGCGCCCGACTCCGGTACCAGCCTGGAATGGTCGGTGCCGCTGTAGCCGGCACGCCCGAAGGTCCGGTTTCCGCGGAGCCTACCCGACGCTGCGGGGCCGGATTACTTCGCCGGTTCTCCCGACGGCGGCCGCCGGAAATGCCGGGCTGGCGATGAAGACGGCGGCCTGCGTGCGGCGTTCGAATCCGAGCTTGGCCAGCAGGGACGACACATAGTTCTTGACGGTCTTTTCCGCCAGGAACATTTCGGCGGCAATCTGCCGGTTGGTCAGTCCGCCGCCCACCAGCTCCAGGACCTTGCGTTCCTGGGGCGTGAGGGAGGACGTGCGCGGGTCGACCTCTTCGGCCTCCACCAGGCTGTCCACGACGCCGGCGGCCACGCCTTCCTCGAAGAGGGACTCGCCCGCTGCAGCCCGCCGCAGGGCGCCGATCAGGTCCGTGCCGCCGATCTCCTTCAGCACGTATCCGCTTGCCCCGGCCAGGACGGCGCCGCGCAAGGCCTGTTCGTCGTCGAAGCTCGTCAGGATGATGCAGTTCAAGGACGGGTCCACCGACCTCACGTCCCGGCAGACCTCGATGCCGGTCCCGTCCGGCAGGCGGGCGTCCAGCACACAGACATCAGGATGCAGTGCGGGAATCCGCCGGGTCGCCTCCACCGCGGATCCGGAACTGCCGACGACGGCAAACCCCTCGCCTTCGAGAAGTTCCTGCAGCCCGCGCCTGACAAGTTCGTGGTCATCAAGGATAAAGACTCGGATCACCGCCTGCCCGCCATCAGGTGCAGTGAGACCTGCGTCTGCCCAGGCAATCATGATTCTCCCGTCCGGCCGCTTGCGGGGCCGCTCGATGCTCTTAGTAACACGCTGATTCTTGTAACGAGATGCTGTCTTTCATCTGTTGACCCCAGCCTCTGCCATTCTTGTGCACCGGGGCGGCGCGGACAAGGGTCATAGTGCCCAACGGGCCGCCTCCGGCCCGTTGCCCGGAGGGCTTCCGGGCCGCCCGCCGGCCGGGGTGCGTGCATGCCTTTTGGCCCTAGGCGCCTGGCCGGGCGAAGGAAATCATGGGAGCGTCGCCATCTGGCGCGGGAGGCTCGGCCGGTACGAGGGCAAAGGATGGCAATGAACGAAGTCAGGGACGTCCGCACGATCGTGGTAGGCGTTGACGGCTCGGACGCTTCGGTGTCCGCGCTGCGGCATGCGCAGGGCCTCGCGGTGCCCCTGGCCGCCAAGGTCGTCGCGCTGGCGTGCTGGGACTACCCGCCGGTGTACGACGGCTATGTCGCCGTCGGCATCGACGACTTCGATGTCCGGGCCGGCGAAATCCTGGCCGAGGCGGTGGCGAAGGCTTTCGGCCCGGACACCCCGGACAACGTCGAGGCCCGCCTCATCCAGGGGCACCCCCGCCGCGTGCTGATCGAGGAGAGCAAAGCCGCGGACATGCTCGTGCTGGGCCGCCGCGGCCACGGCGGATTCGGTGGGCTGTTGCTTGGATCGGTGAGTTCCGCCTGTGTGGCACATGCGCATTGCCCGGTGCTGGTGGTCCACTCGCCAGAACACGGCTGACGCCGCAATCCTGCCGGAGGATTCTATTCGAACGTGGCCCGGCGCGGATCCGAGAGCCGGGTGCTCCACACATCGGGCCGGTTGACCTTGAAGCGTCGTCCGGTCAGGGCTTTGGGAGCCACCCGCACGTAGTAGGCCTTCTCGCCGGGCTGCCAGGGCTCCAGGAGCAGGGAGTCAATTTCGTCCTTCTCCTCCTGGCTCTCGATGACCTCGGCTTCCCCGCGCGCCATCACGCTCCAGGCCGTCTCGTCGCGGGCGTCGTAGCCGTCGATCTCGAATGCAACCGGCTTGCCTGTGATCGCACCCCACAGCTTCGTGCCGCCGGCGGTGCGGAAGGCTATCGCCCGCCGTTCGAGGACGAAATTTACCGGGAAGATCTCCGGATGGTTGTCTACGATCAGCGCCACGCGCCCCACGACTTCGGTGTCGAGCAGCGCCCAGCACTGGTCCATGGTCAGCGAGTATTCCGGCGAGGGCGTGGTTGAGTCCATGTCGAGCCACGATACGGGCCGCCCCGGACCCCGATTAGGGCCATAGGTCCCGCGGCGGACACGTATGTGACGGATGCCGCGGCCCGTCGGCGCCGGTCACCAAGGACTGGGGGTCACCAGGGACTGGGCTTGTAGTCCTTGAGGAACACTCCGTACTGGTCCTCGCCGGATTCGCCCATCACGATGGGGTCGTACACGCGGGCGGCGCCGTCAACGAGGTCCAGGGGCGCGTGGAAGCCCTCTTCCATGAGGCGGACTTTGGTGTAGTGCGGGCGCTCGTCCGTGATCCAGCCGGTGTCCACGGCTGTCATGAGGATGCCGTCGGCGTCGAGCATTTCCTGGGCGCTCGTTCGCGTCATCATGTTCAGCGCAGCCTTGGCCATGTTCGTGTGCGGGTGCCCGGGGCCCTTGTAGGCGCGGGAGAACTGGCCTTCCATGGCGCTGACATTGACGATGTACTTCCGCCGCGCGGTGGAGCGCTTCATGGCGCCCCGCAGCCGGCTGACCAGCAGGAACGGAGCCGTCACGTTGCACAACTGCACTTCGAGCATCTCCAGCGGGTCCACCTCGTCCAGCACCTGGGTCCAGCTGTTGATGCTGGCGAGGTCCGGGACCAGTCCGCCCGCATCGATCGCCGTGCCGGAGGCAATCCGCTCCAGCGACGCCGACCCGGTGGACAGGGCCAGGGACGTGATCGCATCACCGGCCAGCACGGGATGGTCGAGCACGCTGCTGGCGAGGGCAAGCGGGTGCTTGTCGTGGGCGTGGCCGAACGTGACGAGCTCCGGGCCCCCGTTGGCAGCCTGGAGGGCGGCGGGCAGCGGCTCGTCCTCGGCGTCGACGAGCGGCTTGTAGGCGTTGCCGGAGCGCCGCACCGTCTGGGCCGCGTTGTTGATGATGATGTCCAGCGGTCCTGCGGCATCCAGGGAATCCGTCAGGGCCATCACCTGGGACGGGTCGCGGAGGTCGATGCCCACGATCCGGAGCCGGTGCAGCCAGTCCGCGCTGTCCTCCATGGCAGCGAAGCGGCGGGCGGCGTCCTTCGGGAACCGGGTGGTGATGGTGGTGTGCGCGCCGTCCCGCAGGAGCCGGAGCGCGATGTACATGCCGATCTTCGCGCGGCCGCCGGTCAGCAAGGCCCTGCGGCCGGTCAGATCGGTGCGGGCGTCGCGCTTGCTGTGGCTGAACAGGGCGCACTCGGGGCACAACTGGTGGTAGAAGGCATCCACCTGGTTGTAGTGCTGCTTGCAGATGTAGCACGGCCGGGACCTGATCAGGTGGCCGGCGATTTCCCCGGTGGCGGACGTGGCGAGCTTGTTGCCGCGCGTTTCGTCGTCGATCCTGTCGGGGGCCGCCGTCGCCGTCTGTGCGATCACGGCGCGGTCCGCCTCGGCGATCTCGTCGCGCTTGCTGACCCGCCGGTGGCGCTTGACGGCCTTGAACATTTTCCCGGTGGCGCGGCGCACTGAGACGTAGTCCGGGTGCTCCTCGTCATAGGCGTGGATCGTGTTCAGGACCTTCAGGCAGGCCTGGATTTCCTCCGAGGTCAACTCGGCAAGACCAAGATCGGCTAGACCAAGCTCGGCGGAGGGAAAGTCGGAGGACAGATCGGGGGAGCTCATTGCCCTAATTTTACAGGGTGCGGGGAGCCCGGCCGGACGTACCTGCCGGGCCCCCGCCTGCCTATGCCGTGGGGGATTGCTTGACCGGTGCGTCCGCGCCGACCGCGGCGGCCTGCACGTCGGCCACCTTGTCCACGGAGTCCCGCAGTTCGGGCCAGTTCTCGGTGGCCGTGCGGACGGCGTCGGGCACCAGGCGCAGGTTGGCCGCGGAGAGCGCCCGTTCCGCATCGCTCGGGTCCGGGACGTGCTGGCCCTTGGACAGGACCGTGATTCCGGAGTCCGTGACCTTGAAGCCGCGGGCGCGGTCCAGTTCGGGGTCGAGTCCGATCGCGGCCCCGGCCGGCACCTTGACGTTCTTGTCGATGATGGCGCGTTTGATCACCGCGCCTTCGCCGACGTTGACCTTGTCCATCAGGACCGAGTCCAGGACCCGGCTCGAGGTGCCGACGTAGACGTCGTTGGAGAGCACGGAGCCTTCCACGATGCCGCCGGAGACGACGACGCCGCTGGCCACGATGGAATCCAGTGCCGTGCCCACGGTGTTGGACTTCCCGCGGACAAACTTGGCCGGCGGGGAGATGGTCTGGCGGGTGTAGATCGGCCACTCGGAGTTGTAGAGGTTGAAGACCGGAACAGGGGAGATCAGGTCCATGTGGGCGTCGTAGAAAGAATCGATGGTGCCGACGTCGCGCCAGTAGGTGCGGTCCCGTTCGGTGGAGCCCGGAATGTCGTTAAGGGTGAAGTCGTAGACGCCGGCCTCGCCCTGGTTGACGAAGTACGGGATGATATCCCCGCCCATGTCGTGCTTGGTATCGAGGCGCTCGGCGTCAACGTGGAGGGCTTCGATAAGGGCATCGGCGTCGAAGACGTAGTTGCCCATGGAGGCCAGGAACTGGCTGGGGTCGGCCGCGAGGCCCGGTGTTGACGACGGCTTCTCCACGAACGCGGCAATCTTCTCCGGGTTGTCCGCATCGGTTTCGATCACGCCGAACTGGTCCGCCATGTGCAGCGGCTGGCGGACCGCGGCGACCGTGGCCTTGGCCCCGCTCGCGACGTGCTGCTCCACCATCTGGGAGAAGTCCATCCGGTAGACGTGGTCTGCGCCGACCACGACCACGATGTCGGGGTTGGCGTCGTGAATGAGATTCAGCGACTGATAAATGGCGTTGGCGCTGCCGAGGAACCAGCTCTTGCCGACGCGCTGCTGAGCCGGAACCGAGGCCACATAGTTGCCCAGTTGCGTGGACATCCGCCACGTTTCGGAAATGTGCCGGTCAAGGCTGTGGGACTTGTATTGCGTCAACACCACAATTTGCAGATAGCGGGAATTCACAAGATTTGAAAGGGCAAAGTCAATGAGCCGGTAGCTTCCGGCAAACGGGACACCAGGCTTGGCCCGGTCCGCCGTCAACGGCATGAGCCGGTTTCCCTCGCCACCTGCGAGGACAATTGCCAAAACTCTCTTTTGATGCGGCATGGTGATAGCTCCTGAACGCCTTCGTTACTCCCCAATACAGTCCGGCATGCCCGAACGTCTTCACACTAGATCAGTTCCACCGTAACGACTACCTTGGTGCATGTGCGAATAGATATTGTGACCAAAGAATTCCCGCCGGAAATTTATGGCGGCGCCGGTGTCCATGTGGCCGAGCTCAGCCGAGTGCTGGCCCAACGCGTGGACCTTCAGGTGCGTGCCTTCGGCGCGCCCCGCGAGCCCGGGTACCACGGAGCGACTGTCACGTCGTATTCCGTGCCTGAAGACCTGGGCTCCGCAAACGCCGCCATCCAGACCCTCGGGGTGGACCTGAGGATCGTTCCGGACGTCGCCGGCGCGGACCTGGTCCACTCCCACACCTGGTACGCCAACATGGCCGGACACATCGCGTCGTTGCTTCACGGCATCCCGCATGTACTGAGCGCCCACAGCCTGGAGCCGCTGCGCCCGTGGAAGGCCGAGCAGCTTGGTGGCGGCTACGCGGTGTCCTCCTGGGTGGAAAAGACCGCCTACGAGGCCGCCGCCGCCATCATCGCCGTCTCGGAAGGCATGCGCCAGGACATCCTGCGCAGCTATCCGGACGTTGACCCGGCCAAGGTCAAGGTGGTCCACAACGGCATTGACGTCAGCCAGTGGAACCGGGACGAGGCTGATGACATCATCCGTCCGCTCGGAATCGATCCGGAGCGCCCCAGCGTTGTTTTTGTGGGCCGGAACACCCGGCAGAAGGGCGTGCCGTACCTGTTGCGGGCCGCCGCCAAGCTCCCGGCCGACGTCCAGCTGGTGCTGTGCCTCGGTGCCGCGGACACCCCGGAACTGGCGGCCGAGACGGCACGCCTGATCGAGGAGCTGCAGAGCCAGCGCAGCGGCGTGATCCTGATCGAGCGGATGCTGCCCCGCAACGAGGTCATCCAGGTGCTCAGCCACGCGACGGCGTTCGCGTGCCCGTCCATCTACGAACCGCTGGGCATCGTCAACCTTGAGGCGATGGCGTGCGGTGCCGCCGTGGTGGCCAGCGCCACCGGCGGTATCCCGGAGGTCGTCGACCACGGCAAGACCGGACTGCTTGTTCCGATCGAGCAGGTCACGGACGGCACGGGAATCCCTCTGGACCCGGAGAAATTCGTCACCGACTTTGCCGAGGCCCTCATCGAAGTGGTGTCTGATCCTGCCCGGGCGCGCGCCATGGGCGAAGCCGGCCGGCGCAGGGCCGAGGAGCACTTCTCCTGGGAATCCATCACGGAGACCACGCTCGAGGTCGCCGCCGGCGCCCCCCCGGCGGGGGGGGGGGCGCCGTCGTCGCATTTCGGCTGGGTCAGCCGCGGGCTTTGGTGCCGTGAGCTTTTGTGCCGTGAGCTTTTGTGCCGTGAGCTTTTGTGCCGTGAACGGCGCGGGCAAGCAGGATCTTTTCGTCCAGGGGCGCCTGGCCGCTGGCCCGCTGCTTGCGGAAGTAGTCCCGGGCCTCGTCCTGGCGGACCTTCTCCGCGCCGGTGGAGATCTCAGCGCGGAGGTGCTCCGGGCCATACCCGAACGCGTCCACCAGGTCCAGGGCATGCGGACGGATCTTCACGAGCAGGCGGTTGATGTATTCGCCCACAGTGCGTCCGCGCTGCATCGACAGCCTGCCGTTCATGAGGTACCAGGACAGGTTCTTCTCGATCAGGGACAGGCCGAAGAGATCGCGCAGCCACGTCAGGACTTTGTGCGTGCCCGGGTCTGTCACCTTGCCGAGGGCCTCGGTAAAGGCCTCCCACTGCAGCAGCTCCGCATGGGCCTGGGCGGCTTCGATGAGTTCGTGCTGGTGGGCGTTGAACAAGGCGGCGCCCTGCTGCTGCGGGAGCTTGTTCGCGCCCTTGAGGGCCGTGGCCACCTCCGCGACCATGGTTTGGACACGGTCCGTGAGCAGGGTCCGCTGGCTTGCTTCGTCCTTGATCGCCAGCGCAGCTTTCTGCACTGATCCGGTGTCGGCCACGAACTGGGCGACGCCGCGCAGTCCGGTGCGGTGGATCGCCGCGCCGGTGGCCTGGCCCACGACATAGCGGGCCAGCACGCCGACGTTGACGGTGCGGAATTCCTTGGCGTAGTCCGCCAGCAGGCGCTTGGCGACCAGCTGCAGCAGGACCGTGTTGTCGCCTTCGAACGTGGCGTAGACGTCGAGGTCGGCGCGGAGGGAGGCGAACCGGTTCTCGATCAGGAATCCCGCACCACCGCAGGCCTCGCGGCATTCCTGCAGCGTATCCAGGGCGTGCCAGGTGCTCAGCGGCTTCAGGGCCGCGGCCAGGGTTTCGAGGTCCTGGCGGTCCTGGTCGGTGTCATGGCGGCCGGAGAAGACGTCGTCGAATTTCTGCAGCAGTTGCTCGCTGGCGAAGCTGGCGGCGTACGTGGTGGCCAGCCGGGTGAAGAGCCGGCGCTGGTGCCGCTGGTAGTCCAGCAGCACTTCCTCGTCGGTCTGGGAGGAGGCATTGAACTGCCGGCGTTCGGTGGCGTACTGGATGGCGGTTTTCAGGGCCAGCTTCGACGCCGTCACGGCGGCGCCGTCGAGGGAAACCCGGCCCTGGACCAGCGTGCCGAGCATGGTGAAGAAGCGGCGGCCCGGGCTGGCGATGGGGGACGTGTAGTTGCCCTCGGGGTCGACGTCGCCGTAGCGGTTCAGGAGGTTGGTGCGCGGGATCCGGACGTTCGTGAAGTGCAGCCGGCCGTTGTCGATGCCGTTCAGGCCGCCCTTGACCCCATCGTCCTCGCCCCCGATGCCCGGCAGGAACTCCTTGGTCCCGGGGTCCCGGAGGTCCATGTAGAACGCGTGCACGCCGTGGTTGACGCCCTTTGTCACCAGTTGGGCGAACACGACGGCGGCCAGGCCATCGGTGGCGGCGTTGCCGATGTAGTCCTTCCACGCGGCCCGGAACGGTGTGTGGACCACGAACTCTCCGGCGGCTGGGTCGTAGGTGGCGGTGGTGGCAATGCTGGCCACGTCCGAGCCGTGCCCGGTCTCGGTCATGGCGAAGCAGCCTGGGATCTCCAGGCTCATGATGCCGGGCAGCCATTTCTCGTGGTGTTCCGCGGTGCCGAGGTGGTTCACTGCGGAGCCGAACAGGCCCCACTGCACGCCGGCCTTGATCTGCAGCGACGGGTCGGCGATGACCAGCTCCTGGAAGCCGGCCACGTTGCCGCCGTGGTCATCGGAGCCGCCCACGGACTCCGGAAATGCGCGGTGGACGGCGCCATTGTCCACCAGGATCCTGAGCTGCCCGAAGACGCGTTGGCGGTGTTCTGTGTGGGTCTGGCCCTCGATCTTGTTCAGTTCCGGGCGGCCGGCGAGGCCCCTGGACTTCAGCCGGATGTCGGCCCACTTGCCGAGCAGCTGTTCGCCAAGGGCCGCGACGTCGACGGCGGGCGCCCCAGGGGAACCGGGCTGGCCGGAACGGCCGGCTGCCGTGGTTGCCGCCGTCTGTTGTGGTTGCGGCCGGCGGCGGGGTGCGTTGCCGGTGGTGCGGTCGGCTAGTTCAGTCATGTCGTTTCCTTCTGTGGTTCTGACAATCTTTAGTGCTGACAGTTCAGGTCGCGGGCGGGGGCCGGCGTGCCGCTGCTACGGCGCGACCTGGCCTGCCGGGTCCGTTCGTTCCGTTTGTGCTGCTTCGTCGGGACGAGGTGCCTGCAGCTCGGGGGCGATGCCGAAGCAGAGCCAATCCGTGATCTGCCGCGCCATGGCCTCCTGGCCGGGCTTGGCCGGTCCGGGCGGGCTGGCGAGCCACTGTTCGCCGGCATTCCGGACCAGGCCGATCGCGGCGTTGGGCCAGTAGCCGATCACGGCTTCCTTGTCCTGGCCGCCGCCCAGATGGCTGCGCATCGGCCGGGCAATCATGTCGCTGATGGCGGCGAAGAAGTGGCTCAAGGCTCCCGCCGTGGAGATGGACGGGCCGGCCGTTTCGGCCTCGCCGGAAGCATGGCGTGTCACGAACGTGTAGACATTCGGGCTGGTCTCGGCCATTTGCAGGTACGCGGACACCATGGCGAACAGGCCTTCGCGGGGCGTCTGGGCGCTCTGGGCCGCCTCCTGAATGCGCCGCTGCATCTGGCTCAGGACCACCTCGCCCACGGCCTGCTGGAGTCCGGCTTTGTCGCCGAAATAGCGGTAGAACACCGACTTCGACGTTCCCGCGGCAGCGGCAATCTCCTCCATGGACGCGTCGCTCCCGAGGGCATGCACCGCCTTCCGGGCGGACTTGATCAGCTCCCGCCGCCGTTCCTCGCGGTGGGACTGCCAGCGGGAAGCGCGGCCGTCGACGGCGGCCTGCCCGGCGGGCACGGTAGCTTTGGGGATGTTCACGGTACCCAGCGTATCAGGTACGCTGGGTATCGGTAATCGCTTTGATCGAAGGAGACAGCCCATGTCCGTCAACGGACAGTCAGTGCCCCGCCCCCAGCCAGCCGCCGCATCCGCCGCCGGGAAGACACAGCACGCCGGCGCAGGCCCGGCACAACTCCGCAAGGCCGTGGTCGTGGGCGGCAACCGCATCCCGTTCGCCCGGACCGGAGGCGCGTACACGAAGTCCTCCAACCAGGACATGCTCACGGCCGCCCTTGATGGCCTGATCGCCCGCTTCGGCCTGCAGGACGAACGGATCGGGGAAGTGGCTGCGGGGGCGGTCCTCAAGCACTCCCGGGATTTCAACCTCACCCGGGAAGCGGTGCTCGGCTCGGCCCTCTCCGCCGAGACCCCGGCGTATGACCTCCAGCAGGCCTGCGCCACCGGCCTGGAAACGGTGCTCGGCCTGGCGAACAAGATCAAGCTGGGCCAGATCGATTCCGCGATCGCCGGCGGCGTGGACTCGGCCTCTGACGCCCCCATTGCCGTCAGCGAAGGACTCCGCGAGGTGCTCCTTGACCTCAACCGCGCCAAGACAATGTCCCGGAAACTGCAGGTCCTCAGCCGGCTCCGTCCCAAGGATCTGGCTCCCGATGCGCCGAACACGGGGGAGCCGCGCACCGGTCTGTCGATGGGCGAGCACCAGGCGCTGACCACGGCGCAGTGGACGATCACCCGCGAGGCCCAGGACGAACTGGCCTTCAACAGCCACCGGAACCTGGCCGCGGCCTACGACGCAGGCTTCTTCGATGACCTCCTGACCCCCTACCGGGGACTGAGCCGCGACTCCAACCTGCGCGCCGACACGAGCCCGGAGAAACTGGCCACCCTCAAGCCCGTTTTCGGCAAGAACCTGGGCGCCGAGGCGACCATGACGGCCGGCAATTCCACCCCGCTGACCGATGGCGCCTCCACCGTTCTACTGGCGTCCGAGGAATGGGCCGACGCCCACGACCTCCCCAAGCTCGCCGCGGTGATCGACGGCGAGGCTGCCGCCGTCGACTTTGTCCACGGCAAGGACGGGCTGCTCATGGCCCCCGCCTTCGCGGTGCCCCGGCTGCTCGCACGCCACAATCTCAGCCTCGCGGACATCGACTTCTTCGAGATCCACGAGGCTTTCGCCGGCACGGTGCTGAGCACCCTCGCGGCATGGGAGGACGACGAATTCGGCCGCACCCGCCTGGGCCTGGACGGCGCCTTCGGCAGCATCGACCGGGCCAAGCTGAACGTCAACGGCTCCTCGCTGGCCGCCGGACACCCGTTTGCGGCCACGGGTGGCAGGATCGTGGCCTCGCTGGCCAAAATGCTGCACGAAAAGGGCGACGTCAACGGGCGTCCGGCCCGCGGCCTCGTGTCCATTTGCGCCGCCGGCGGCCAGGGCGTCGTCGCAATCCTCGAAGCACTCTAGGGAGAACCGGATGAGCGACAAGTACACCCGGCTGGTCAGCCACGGAATCGGCAAGGACCTCGCCAAGCGGCTCGGCCTCCCGCAGCCAGTGGTCCTCCGGCGGCACGAGCCCGGCCGCCCCCTCATCGACGGACCGGTCCTGGTCCAGGGATCAACCGGCGGCGCCGACGAGCTCGCCGCCACCCTGCTGGACTGGAACCTCGATGTCCGTCGCCACGCGATACCCAAGGAGAAGCTCGGCGCCATCATCCTGGTGCTGGACGAGTTGGCCCACCCCGGCGATCTTGAGAAGCCGGTCCTCACCGCCGCCGCGTCGCTGCGTGACCTCGCCCCGAACGCCCGCGTCATCACTATGTCCCGCACGGCGGGCTCGGCCACGGAACCGGCAACGGCGGCTGCCAGGCAGGGCGTGGACGGTCTCCTGCGGTCTTTGGCGAAGGAACTCCGTGCCGGCGCCACCGGCAACGGCATCCTGCTCGCCGACGGCACCCGGACCACGAGCCCGGCAGCACTGGGGGCGCTGAGGTTCTTCCTCTCGGGCCGCTCGGCGTTCGTGGACGGGCAGTTCCTGGCCGTCAGCTCCGGCGCCGGCCAGCTGCCCGACGACGTCGAGAAGCCGCTGGCCGGCAAGGTGGCTGTGGTGACCGGCGCAGCGCGCGGCATCGGGGCCGCAATTGCCCGCACCCTGTACCGCGACGGCGCCACGCTCATCCTCGTCGACATTCCGGCGGCGGGAGAGCATCTGGCGGCAGTGGCCAACGAGGTCCATGGGACGGCCCTGCAGCTGGACATCAGCCGCGACGACGCCGGCCAGCGGATCATCGACCACGCCGCGGCACGGCATGGCCGGCTGGACATCATGATCCACAACGCAGGGATCACCCGGGACAAGCTCCTGGCCAACATGGACGCCGGCCGCTGGAACGCCGTGCTCGCGGTCAACATCGCCGCGCAGCTGCGGATCAATGAAGCCCTGCTGGCCTCGGAGCACTTCCGCGACTCGCCGCGGATCGTGTCCGTGGCCTCCACCAGCGGGATCGCCGGAAACCGCGGCCAGACCAACTATGCCGCGTCCAAGGCCGGCGTGATCGGCATGGTCCGCGCCACGGCGGCGCTGATCGGCGAACGCGGCGGGTCCATCAACGCCGTCGCGCCCGGCTTCATTGAAACGGAGATGACCGCCAGGATCCCTTTCGCCACCCGCGAAGTGGCGCGCCGGCTCAACTCCCTGCAGCAGGGCGGCCGGCCGGGCGACGTCGCCGAGGCCATCGCGTTCCTGGCCAGCGACGCCGCGGGTGGGATTTCCGGGGAGGTGCTGCGCGTCTGCGGGCAGAACCTGGTCGGCGCATGAGCGGATCCCAGACCGTCATCCTGGGCGAGATGCCCGCACTGTCCAAGCTCTACGTCAACGCGGCGGCCGCCGCGGCACGGCGCCGGGTCCTGGGCACCCATGGCGGCACCGAACTGCCGGCCTACACCCACGAGGTCCGTGGCGTGAAGGCCGACGTCGCCAACCTGACCGCCTTCCAGCACCTGATCGGCGAGAGCGCGAGCGACGTCCTGCCCGCCGGCTTCATCCATGCCCTGGCGTTTCCGCTGGCCATGAGCGTGATGAACCGGGACGATTTTCCGCTGCCCCTGCTGGGCATGATCCATCTGACGAACACCGTGGTGCAGTCCGCGCCGGTCCTGTTCACCCAGGCCCTGGATATCCGGGCCCGGGTGGAGAACCTGCGCGGACACCGCGCCGGCACGCAGCTCGATGTCGTCGCCGAGGTCCGCGCCGCCGGGCAGGAAGAGGTCCGCTGGCGCGGGGTGTCGACCTACCTGGCCAAGGGGGTGTTCCTTCCGGGGATCGACAAGGCCTCGGTGGCCGTGCCGCCGCCGCCATTCTCCGTGCCGGATCCCACGGCCCTGTGGCAGCTGGGCGTCGATACCGGGCGTGCCTACGCGGCTGTGTCCGGGGACTTCAACCCCATCCACCTGAGCGTCCTGACCGCCAAGGCCCTCGGGCAGCGGCGGTCCCTTGCCCACGGCATGTACCTGGCGTCCCGGGCGCTGGCCGACGTCGGTGCCGTCCGGGGGGATTCGTTCACCTGGGAGGTGGCCTTCGAGGCCCCCGTGTTCCTGCCGGCCCGCGTGGCGCTCGACATCAGCACCGTGCAGGCGGACGGCGGCGGGTGGGAGCGCTCGGACTACGTGGCATGGAACCCGCTGTCCGGGCGCCGGCACTTCAGCGGCTCTGTCGCGGCGCTGCCACAGCCGGCGCTGCCATAGCCGGCGCTGCCACAGCCGGGCAGGACAGACAGACCGACCGGGTCAGACCGGGCCGCCCCGCCGGCAGACGGAGAGTATTTCCTAGTCTGCCGGCGCCGTGGCCGGTTTGGCCTCCGGCCGCCCGGGCGTGGCCACGCGCAGCATGCGGTGCAGGCTCAAGAGGATGGATTCGACCGCGCTCGGGGCGTCCGTGCTGTGCTGCTCGGAGCCAATCCGGGCGGTCAGTTCGCTGATCGCCGCATCGGCGGCAGCCGCCAGCTCGGTCTGGCGTTCGGGCTGTTCCTCTTCCAGAGCCCGCAGCACGTCGCCGACGGAAGCCATGGCGTCCCCGAGGGGCACTGCGTATTCGTCGGGGACCACAAAGGGGGTGTCCTCGGCCCAGATGACATCCGAGAGCACTTGGGTCACGTCCTGGACGTGGAAGGTCAGGCGCTCGAGATCCCGCAGGTTCCGGTAGTCGAGGTTCAGGTCGCGCGGATGCAGGTGGCGTCGGGGATTTGCCTGGCGGCTGGCGTCGGCTTTTTCGACGGCGAGCCGCACGGAGCGGGCGTGGGCTGCGAGCGCTTCCGAGCGGCGGGACCAGTCAACATGTTCCGGCGGCCAGCTTTCCTTCAGCGCCTTGCCCATGTCCCAGAGTTGCTGGGCGAGGGCCTGGCGCAGTTCCGCGATACTTAGCTCTGCCGCCCGGAAGTGCAGCGGCGGGAAGACCAGCAGGTTCACGACGATGCCCACCGTGACGCCGACGCCCATCTGGAACAGGTATCCGAAGGAGAACGTGTCCGGATTATGGCCGCCGACCAACAGCACCAGGAGCGCCGCCGTCGGGATCCAGTCCCGGCCCGAACCGATCTTGGGCAGGCCGGCGAGGATAACGCCGAGTCCCATGACCACCGCGACCGTCCACGGCGACGGCGAGCCGAGGCTGAACAGCATGAACGCAAGGCCCACCCCGATCGCCAGTCCGACGAGCGTCTGGACGCCCTGCCGCATGGAGCCGGCAACGTTCTCGTACATGGCCACCAAGGCGCCCAGCGGGGCGTAGTACGGATAGTCGGCCGCTGAGCCCGGCATGAAGGGTGCGATCGCGAAGGCGACGCCCGCGGCCAGCCCGGCTTTCAGGGCCAGCTGCAGCCGGGGCCACAGCACCGCCGCGGCGACAGCGCTGCCCGCGGTGCGGGTCCATCGGCGCAGCAGGGAGGGCGGGTTGCCGGCTTGCTTTTCTGGAATGGCCATTCGGCTTACCCTAGGGCCGGGAGGCTCGTGCGACAACTGGACGAACCCCGGAGCGGGCCGCCCAAGCCGAAACGGGGCCGGTCAGGACGCCGCGKGGGCGGCCCGCCGCACCGCCGCGGACAGTCGCTGGGCCCGCCCCCCTGTCCGGCCTTCCTCGCTGCGGCGGGGCACATACCCGAACCCGAGGCCGTAGCCGGGATCCGCGAAGCCGAGGGCCGCGTTCGCTCCCTCGTGCCCGAAGGCCAGCTGGCTGCCGAAGTTCCGCCCTGGCTGGGGTTTCATGAACACGACGGCAAAGGCGTTGTCCTGCCCGGAGCACCGGTCCAGTCCCCAGACCTGCTCAGCGGCCATGAGCTCGATGGTGGCGGGGTTGAGGAAAGCGGGAACGCCGTCCACTCCGGTGGTGGCGGCGGCGTAGAGCCTGGCCAGCCCCTCGGCTGACCCCACACCACCTGCGCTGCTCATGCCCGAGGCGCGCACCAAGCGGTGGTTGGGCAGTTCCATGATGGTGCTGACCGGCGCGTTGCTGTTCAGCMCGTCGAGGCTGAGCGGGTCCAGCCACGGCTGGGCCGGGTCAGGGTCGTAGAGCACCTCGCGGTACCGGGGTTCCTGGTCCTCGGGCAGGCCCAGGAAGAAGTCGATGCCCCACGGGCGGCGGATGCGTTCGTCGTAGAGCCCCTGCAGCGTCATCCCCGTGACGCGGCGGCAGAGCTCCTCCATCAGGATCCCTATGGTCAGGGCGTGGTAGCCGAAGGCCGTGCCCGGGCGCCACAACGGCGCCGAGGCCGCGAGACGCCGCGCCGCGGCCGGGGTGGCGAACTCCGCCAGGGGAAACCCGCCGGCGACGCCGGGCAGCCCCGCCTGATGGGATAGGGCCTGCCGCACCGTGAGCCGGTCCTTGCCGTGGACGCCGAACTCGGGCCAGTAGGACGCGACGGTCCGGTCAAGGTCGAGCCGGCCGTCCTGGACGAGGAGGGCGATGACGAAGGCGGCGACTCCCTTGGAACAGGAGTAGGTGCCCGTGATGTCGCCGGGGACGAATCCCGGTCCGCCGCAGAGGTCCAGCACCTTGGTGCCGTGGTGGTAGGCCGACAGCTGCGCGCTGTAGCCCGGATCCTCGGAAAGGAAAGAGTCGAAGAGCTCACGCACACCCGCGAAACCGGGGGCGGCAAACCCGGCCGAGACGGCCGCCGTCGGCATCAGGCCGCGCCGTGTCCCGGGGCGACCTCTTCGCCGGCCCGGMCCGGTCCGGGCGGCGTGCCGTCGCCGAACGGCCGGCCGCCGAGGGATTCGCGGCCGTGCTCCGAGAGCCAGTTGCCCAGTTCCGGTCCGCGCGGGACCACTCCGGTGGGATTGATGTCCTCATGCACGATGTAGTAGTGCTGCTTGATCTGCACAAAGTCGGTGGTGTCGCCGAACCCTGGCGTCTGGAACAAGTCGCGCGCGTAGGCCCACAGGACCGGCATCTCGCTGAGCTTTTGCCGGTTGCATTTGAAATGGCCGTGGTACACGGCGTCGAAGCGGGCCAGTGTGGTGAACAGGCGGACGTCGGCCTCCGTGATCGTGTCGCCCACCAGGTACCGCTGGGCCGCCAGGCGTTCCTCGAGCCAGTCCAGGGCCGTCCAGAGCCGATCGTAGGCAGCGTTGTAGGCCTCCTGGGAACCGGCAAAGCCGCAGCGATAGACGCCGTTGTTCACCTCGGTGAAGACACGCTTGTTGACGGCGTCGATTTCTTCCCTGAGGTGCTCCGGGTACAGCTCCGGCGCGCCGGCGCGGTGGTACTGGGTCCACTCCGTGGAAAAGTCGAGCGTGATCTGGGGGAAATTGTTGGTGACTACCTGCCCGCTGGGGACGTCCACGATTGCCGGGACGGTAATCCCGCGGGGGTAGTCGGGGAAGCGGCGGAAGTAGGCGTCCTGGATGCGTTCGATTCCGAGGACGGGATCCCTGCCGTCGGGGTCGAGATCGAACGTCCAGGACCTGGCGTCATGGGTGGGGCCGGGCTGGCCGAGCGAGATGACTGCCTCCAGGCCGAGGAGCCGGCGCACGATCACCGTGCGGTTGGCCCACGGGCAGGCGCGCGCTGCGATGAGGCGGTAGCGGCCAGGTTCCACGGGCCAGCCGGGCTCGCCGTGGGCGCCCGTGGCACCGTCCCGGGTGATTCGGTCCTCAATGTAGTTGGTATCCCGGGTGAATTCCTCGCCGCCGGTCACATACGCGCCCTTGGTGCTGAATCCCGGATCGTCGGTGTGGGTACTCAGGCTCATGGTCCCAGCCTAAGGCCGGGAAGGGAACGGCCCGAACGCGGCCGTGAACACAGGGGCCATCGGCTGCCAGGCAAACCACCATGCCCCGGCCACAACCACGGCGAAGAGGGCAATCCACACCGCGGCGGGGATGGAGGTGGCCCGGGCCAGCAGGTACGCGTCCGACGTCGGGAGCCTGTCCCGGTGCCGCAAATGGACGTTGGCCAGTTTGCCGAGGTCCCTGACGGCAGCGACCAGCAGCGCCAGGCCCAGCACGATCATCACGTGGCCGTTGAACACCGGCGGCACGAACAGCACCAGGAGCGCCGCGGCCAGTACGGCGGCGGCCGTGATGAGGAGCCCCACGCCGTTGCGGAGGAACAGGAAGGACGCCAGGAGGATGAGCGTGCCCACCGACATCGCGGCCGGCCCCCAGCCGTTGAAACCGCACCAGACCATCGCCGCCCCGACGACGGCGGGCACGGGGTAGCCCCAGAACGTCGACCAGGCGGCGGAGAGGCGGCTCCTGCTGTACGTCGTGGTGGTGCCGGAGTGGTCCATGCCCAGCCGGATGCCGCCGATCCGCTGGCCGGTGGTGAGGGCGGCAAACGCGTGGCCGAGTTCGTGGGTCACGGTGGCGAGCAGGCCAAAGTAGCGCCAGGACAGGCGGGGCAGGGAGACGGCCACTGCCAGCAGGATCACCGCCACGAGCTCAATACTGCTCACGTGCGGGCTGGGGGCGTGGGTGAATCCGGCAACGATCCGCTCCCACCATGTCAGGGCGAGGTTCGGTTCCCCCAGCAGGCCGGGCGGAGTCATGCCTTGCCCGAGGCATGCGCGATGCAGTACGCGGTCCAGGGCCTGGCCTCCAGCCGGTCCTCGGGGACCGGGGTGGCGCAGACAGCGCAGATTCCGTAGGTGCCCTCGTCCATCCGCGCAAGGGCGGCATCGATCTGCAGCAGGGAAGCCCTGCTCTGTTCCAGGAGCGCGGAGGCCTGGGATAGTTCGAAGGCGATCGTCGTGCCCTCGGGGTCGTGTTCGTCGTCGACGTTGGAGTCGAGGCGGGCGGCATTGACCGAGGTGATGTCCCGGCGGAGGGCGGGCAGGAGGGCAAGCTTCCGGTCACGTTCCTCGCGCAGGAGGATCCGGAACCGTTCGACGTCAACCATAGGCTTCAAGGCTAGCGCGGCCGCTGTAGCGGCGCCTAAACGGGCTGAAGGAGCCGTCCGCGCCGGGTGCCGGCCAAGGACTCAACGAACTGGTAGATGATTCCCACATCCACGGAACGGGCGCGGGCGGTGGGGGCAGCGTCTAGAGTGGGCGCATGGTGGACCAGACGCACCCCGAGACCCCCGCAACGCCCGAGGGCCGCCCAAACCCCGACCGTCCAAACCCCAATCATCCTGCAGACGCCGGCAACGCCGCGGCCCCCGAAAGTCCCGGGCAGACCGGGGACACTAATACGGCCGACACGCTCCTGCGCGAACTCGCCGCAGCCCATGGCGTCGACACCAGCTACTGGGGCTGGGACGGAGTGCAGCGTTCCGTGGCCGCCGGGACCCTGCAGGACGTGCTGGCGGCCCTCGGGGTCCCCGCCAACGGGCCCCAGGAGCAGCAACGCTCCCTGGCCGAGTCCCGGCTGGCACCCTGGCGGCGCATCCTGCCCCCGGTCCTTGTAGTGAGGGAGGGACAGGAGTCCCGCGTCGAGGTCCACGTCCCGCACGGAAGCGAAGTCCGCGTCTGGATCGACGCCGAGGACGGCAGCAGCTATGAGGCCGCCCAGCGGGAGAACTGGGACCAGCCGGTCGACGTCGACGGCGTCCTCACGGGACGTGCCACGTTCGCGATACCCGGCGGCCTCGGTCTCGGCTGGCATACCTTGAGAGCCGACGCCGCGGGCACGGCGGCGCAGTGTCCGCTGGTAGTTACGCCCGGCCGGCTCCGGGCCTCGGCCCTGCTCAAGGAACGCCGCACCTGGGGACTGACGGCCCAGCTGTACTCCGTGCGGTCCTCCCGGTCCTGGGGGATTGGCGACTTCGCCGATCTCGGGGACCTCGCCGAGGTTGCCGGGGAGCAGGGGGCCGGCTTTGTGCTCGTCAATCCGCTGCATGCCGCCGAACCAGTGCCGCCGGTCGAGGACTCCCCGTACCTGCCCACCACACGGCGCTTCTTCAACCCGCTCTACCTGCGGGTGGAGGAAATCCCGGAATACGGTTACCTGGACGCAGCCGGCCGGGCCGAGGTGGCACGCCTGGCCGAAGGCCAGCAGGCGGCCAACCGTTCCCGGGACCTCCTGGACCGCAACGCCAGTTACGCGGCAAAGCTCTCGGCGCTGGAACGCGTGTTTGCGGTCCGCCGCGGGCCGGCGCGCACCCGGCAGTTCGCCGACTTCTGCGCCGAGCAGGGGCAGGGGCTCGAGGACTTTGCGCTGTGGTCTGCGCTCGCCGAAGAGCTGCCGCCGTCGGCACCGGAATGGGCCGGAGCGGCGGCATCCCCGGCGTCGCCGTACTGTGTCGAGCAGCGGCCGAGGCTGGCAGCCCGGATCGAATTCCACTGCTGGCTGCAGTGGCTCTGCGACCAGCAGCTCGAGGCGGCCCAGCGTTCGGCACGCCAGTCGCGGATGGGGATCGGCGTCGTCCATGACCTCGCTGTCGGGGTAAAACCCGGCGGTGCCGACGCCTGGACCCTCTCCGGCGTTCTTGCCCGGGGCGTGAGCGTTGGTGCGCCCCCGGACATGTTCAACCAGCTGGGCCAGAACTGGTCGCAGCCGCCATGGCATCCGGGCCGGCTCGCCGAATCCGGCTATGCCGCCTACCGGGACATGCTCCGTACCGTGCTGCGGCACGCGGGCGGCATCCGCGTGGACCATATCCTCGGCCTGTTCCGGTTGTGGTGGATCCCCGAGGGCGGGGGGCCGGAGAGCGGCACCTATGTGCACTACGACCACGAGGCGCTCATCGGCATCCTTGCCCTCGAGGCGCAACGGGCCGGGGCGATCGTGATTGGCGAAGACCTGGGGGTGTTCGAGCCGTGGGTCCGCGGCTACCTGGCTGAGCGGGGGATATTCGGCACGTCGATTCTCTGGTTCGAACACGACGCCGATGGCCCGATTCCGCCGGAGCACTACCGCGAGCAGTGCCTGACCAGCGTCAACACCCACGATCTCCCCCCGACGGCGGGCTACCTCGCCGGTGAACACGTCACCTTGCGCGAATCGCTCGGGCTGTTGCGGCGGCCCGTGGCGGAAGAACGCGCCGAGGCTGCGGCCGAGCAGGAGGCCGTGCTGGCCCGGGTCCGGGCACGCGGCCTGCTGGCAGAAAACGGCACAGACGTCCGGACCACGGTGGAGGCGCTGTACGCCTACACGGCATTGGCCCCGTCAGCGCTGCTGGGGGTGGCGCTGGTCGACGCCGTGGGGGAGACCCGGACCCAGAACCAGCCGGGCACCAGCACCGAATACCCGAACTGGCGCATTCCGCTGGCCGCTCCTGAGGGTGTGGTGCTGATCGATGACCTGCCGGACAACGAGCGGTTCCTGTCCCTGCTGGGCACCGTCCGCGGCGCGATGCATCCCGGAGGGTGACCGGACACGGGGGAGCCGGGCCCTGGACCGGGTGCGGGTAGTTTCTTGACCTGAGCCTGGCCTGAGGCCGGGAATGCAGACAGCATTGGCCGCACCAATACCGGCCGCTAGCATGGACCGATGACGCGGATCGGCCGACTCTCCCTGGCCGGCGGATGGGCGCTGGCGATGCTGCTGGCGGGGTGCACGTCGGTGCACCCCTTCCAGGCCGGCCCGCCTTCTCAGTCCTCATCTGCCGAGTCCCCACCGGCCGGGTCCCTGCCTGCCGGGCCGGCGGGGACCGAATCGCCGCCCGCGTCCCCCGGCCAGGACACGACCGCCGCGGCCCCACCACCATCCCCGTATTTCGCGCAGCCGGCCCCGCACCCCGCCCCGGGCGGGCAGGCCAGCAGCGGAATCGCGCACATCGTGGTCATCGTCCAGGAGAACAAGGCGGCCTCGCAGATCATGGGCGCCAGCGAAGCGGGCTACTTCAACAAGCTTGCGGCGGAATTCTCGGTGGCCGCCAACTACCGGGCCATCACCCACCCGAGCCTGCCCAACTATCTCGCCCTCACGAGCGGAACGAGCGCGGGGATCACCAGCGACTGCAAACCGGACTCGTGCACCGCCGATGTGCGTTCGATCGCCGATGAGATCACCCAATCCGGACGGACCTGGAAAATGTATGCCGAGGGCATGCCCGCGCCCTGCGCCGCGCATGACTCCCGCCGGTATGCGGTGAAGCATAATCCGTTCATGTATTACCCTGCCGTGACGGACGACGTGGCCTCCTGCTCGGACCATGTTGTTCCGTATGACCGGCTGGGACAGGACCTGCAGTCGCCGTCGACCCTGCCGGACTACGCTTTCATCAGCCCGGACATGTGCCACGACACCCACGACTGCTCCATCGGCACCGGAGACGACTGGCTCGCCCGCGAAGTGCCCAGGATTCTGGGGTCCCCGGCCTTCACGGCGCAGAACTCCCTGCTGGTGCTCACGTGGGATGAAGGCAGCAAAGACGACAACCGGGTGGCTACGGTTTTTGCCGGCCCCGCGGCGCGGAAGCACTTCACATCCAATGCCGCCTACTCGCACTATTCCTTGCTGCACACCATCGAGGACGTGTGGGGGCTGAGCCCCCTGACCGACGATGTCCGCAACGCGCCCCTCATGGGCCAATTGCTGAACCACTAGCGGTCAGCCTATTCCCAGCCAATACACAGGAACCACTGCCCATAATGGACCCGAAGCTCCGGTCAACCGCTATTTGACCGGAGCTTCGCCACATCCCCCTGCACCGCCGGCGGTGTCCGCCCGGGTGAAGCTAGGGCTTGGCCTCGACGAGGATGACCAGCGTCTCGGGCAGTACGCCGTCGCTGGCCATCGCCTCGCCCGTTACCTCATTTTGCATCGCGGCCATGAGGGCATCCAGGTCAGGGACATCCATCATCACTGCGACTTGCGTCGGGTTCCCGGGGTTGACGAACGTACGAATGTTGGTGATCCCCAGTGGGCCGAACACCTCTTCGCGCTTCGGCGAGGCAAGCCAATGATCCTTGTCCTTGACATCGTGGTGGCCGATTATGGTTGGCATGGCGTTCCTCTCGCAGGGGGCCAGCGGTCCGGCGGCCCACTGCTCCGAAAGTTACTCGCCGCCGCATGTCCGGGCAAGTCATTTTTCCAGCCTCATACCGCCGCGTCTGTGCGCCTTCCGCAGGGCCGTGGCCCTGAACTGGGCGGCCGCCCGACCCCCAGCACCCGGTTCCAGTGACAATCTCCCCCGATAGGGGCCTTTGGGCACACGCCCGGCGCGTGCAGGAGTTCCTAAAATGAAGCATGGCCGCCGACGCGATCGAGGTGGAACGCAAGTACAGCCCTTCGGAATCCGACGCCCTCCCGCCACTGGCATCCATCCCAGGGGTGGATCGCGCCGGGCAGCCCGTGAACGAAATGCTGGACGCCGTCTACTTTGATACCGAAGCACTGGCATTGGCCAGGCACCGGATCACCCTGTGCCGGCGGTCCGGCGGTCCGGATGCAGGATGGCACCTCAAACTGCCGGTCGCCGTGGGGGAGCGCCGGGCTATACGGGAGCCGCTTGGCGGCGATCAGGATGCCGTGCCGGAATATTTGCGGCAGCTGGTCCTCGTCCACACCCGCTGCCACCCGCTGATTCCGGTTGCACATATCCGGACCAGCCGGAGGTTGACGCCGTTATACGCCGCCGACGGCGCAGTCCTTGCCAACTTCAGTGACGACCGTGTCGAGGCCCAATCCCTGCTAACCCGCGCGGGACCGTCGCGGTGGCGGGAATGGGAACTGGAACTCGCCGACGGCCCCCGTCGACTGCTGCAGGACGCTGACGCTCTGTGCGCCGCAGAGGGAGTCACCATCGCCACGCATCCGTCCAAGCTCGCCCGGTCCCTCGGACCGGACTATCCGGAGAATCCGGCCACGGCTCCAAAGCCGAGCCGGGACGGGCCGGCCTCGGACGTCATGCTCTCGTACGTATCCCAACAGGTACGCGCCGTGAAGTTGAATGATCCTCGCGTCCGGGTCAATGCGCCCGATGCCGTGCATCAATTCCGGGTGGCCGCCCGCCGGTTGCGGTCGGCACTGGCAACCTTTCGAACGCTCACAGATACGACGTCGGCGAGGTTTCTTAGGGGCGAGCTCCAGTGGCTCGCCGGCAACGTGGGCCAGGCCCGGGACGCCGAGGTCATCCGTGCCCGGCTAAAGGACATGATCAGTGCCGAACCTCCGGAGCTGTTAATCGGACCAGTCGCGCAGCAGATCCAGGAGCACCTCGGCACCGTCCAGCAACAGGGCCTTGCCGCCGGCCTGGCGGCGCTGGACAGCACCCGCTACTTCCGCCTCCTCGATGCCCTCGATGCCTTCCTTGCGGTACCTCCGCTGAACGGCGGGGCAGGCAACGATGCGCCGGGGACGGTTGGCCGGCTCGTCTCCGCGGAACGAAAACGCCTCAAGGCGGCGGTCCGGTCCCTTGACGGCGGCGCAGGCGGGACACCGCAGGATGCCGCATTGCATGAAGTTCGGAAGGCTGCGAAGCGGCTGCGCTATGCCGCAGAGGCGGCTGCCCCCATTTTCGGCACTCAAGCAACGAACGTTGCCCGGGCCGCGGAGGGCATCCAGGAGATCCTCGGAGACTTCCAGGACAGCGTCGTCACCCGGGAAACCCTACTGGTGCTGGCGGGGCAAGCCGCGGCTGGCCCCGGCGCCGGATTTACCTTCGGGCGCCTGCACGCCCTTGAGCAGCAGCGCGGCAACGAAGCCCGCTTGCGGTTCTACGATGCGTGGCAACAGTCCAGGCCGAAACCCCTGCGCTGGGCCTAGCCACCGCGTCCGAACGCCGGGAGAACCCCTATGATCGAACCCCGCAGCGCAATGCCGGCCATCTGGTCGGACGGACTGGGCCGCGCCAGCATCCGCTCCGTGCAGGTCCTCGCCGTGTCCGCCCTCGCATGGGCGATCATCTGGGCCGCCAGCCGCATCCCGCTCGTCATCATCCCCGTCCTCATCGCCGTTATCCTGGCCGCAGCGATCTCCCCGCTGGTCCGCTGGCTCACCGGGCACGCGTGGCCGCGCGCCCTCGCGGTGGTTGCCTCGTTCGTGGCCATTCTCGCCGTTTTCGGCAGCGTCATCGCCGGCATCGTCATTCTGGTCTCCAACCAGTGGGGCGAGCTCACGGCCCGGGCCGCTGCGGGGGTCGAACAACTGCACTCATTCCTGAACCACGGACCTGTCCCTGTCAGCGACCAACAGATCACCGCCGTCATGGACTCGGTGCGGGAGTTCTTCACCTCGAGCACGTTCAGTGCAGAAGCCCTCACCGGTGCCCGCACCGCGGTGGAAATCTTCACCGGCGCGGTGCTGATGGCCGTCACCCTGTTCTTCTTCCTCAAGGACGGGCCCGAAATCCGGGCCTTTCTCATTGGCATGCTGCCGGCCGACCAGCGCGCCAAGGCACGGCTGGCGGCGGATCGCAGTACCGTCGTACTGGGCGGGTATGTCCGCGGCACGGCCATGGTGGCCGCGGTTGACGGTCTCGTCGTCGGGATCACCCTCGCCATCATGGGAGTGCCGCTGGCCCTGCCGCTGGGAGTGTTCATCTTCATCGGCGGATTCATCCCGATCGTCGGCGCTACCGTCGCTGGCACCCTCGCCATTGTCGTCGCGCTGGTCTCCAACGGACTGGTCCAGGCGCTCATTGTTGTGGCCGTGGTCATCGGCGTGAACCAGCTCGAACACCACTTCCTGCAGCCGGTCCTGATGGGCAGGGTCCTCAGCATCCACGGCCTGGCGATACTGCTCGTCCTGGCTGCCGGCACCATACTGGCCGGCATTGTCGGCGCGCTGCTGGCCGTGCCGATCACCGCCGTCACGTGGACGGTCGTGAAGACATGGACCGGCAAGGACCCGCTGCCCGGACTTGAGCCGCCCGGGCCGGAGCTGCCCGGACCAGAGCTGCCCGGACCAGAGCCGCGGTAGCCTCGCCGTTCCGGACGCTGCCTGCAGCTGGCCGCTGCAAGGGGGGCCCGGCACTACAATTGACCGGTTCCCAGGACTTGCTCCTGCCCGGCACACGCCCGGCCACCAACAGAAAGATCCGATGCAGACCACTTCTGACCACGCCGTCCCGGCCCAAGTTGACCTGAAGCAGGCCGAACGCCCGGACCACAAGCCCCTGGTCCGCTGGCTACTGGCCAACCAGGTCGCACCCGCCGGCCCCGAAGCCGAGGAAGATCACAAGCCCAACGCCTGGTGGAAAGTCATGTGCCTGACCGGCGTCGACTATTTCTCAACCCTGTCCTACCTTCCCGGTATCGCCGCCCTGGCCGCCGGTGCCCTGTCGCCGCTGGCCACCCTGCTCATTGTGGCCCTGACCCTGCTGGGCATGCTGCCCATGTACCGCCGGGTCGCGCAGGAGAGCCCGCACGGGCAGGGCTCGGTTGCCATGCTGGAGAAGCTGCTTCCGTTCTGGCGCGGCAAGTTCTTCGTGCTGCTGCTGCTCGGGTTCGTGGCGACCTCGTGGATCATCACCATCACCCTCTCCGGAGCCGACGCGACGGTGCACCTGCTGGAGAACCCGATCGTCCCTGCGGGATTGAAAGGCAGTGCCGTGATCATCACGGTGATCCTGCTGCTGATCCTGGGCGGGGTGTTCCTGCTCGGCTTCAATGAGGCCGTGGGCGTCGCCATTCCGCTTGTGGCCGTCTACCTGCTCCTGAACGCCGCCGTCGTCGCCGCCGGGTTCATGCACGTCTTCTCCGATCCGTCCCTGATCGCCGGCTGGACCGACCGGCTGCTCGCCAGCGCCGGCGGCGGCCCCATGGACCTGATCGGCCCGGCCGTCATCGCCTTCCCCTTGCTGGTCCTGGGCCTGTCCGGGTTCGAGACCGGCGTCTCGATGATGCCGCTGATCAGGGCCACCGGCGACAGCCCCGAGCAGGTCATGGCGTCCCGGGTCAGGAACACCCGCAAGCTGCTCACCACGGCGGCGGCCATCATGAGCGTCTACCTGATGTCCACCAGCTTCCTCACCACGGTCATGATCCCGGCCAAGGAGTTCGAGGAGGGCGGACAGGCCAACGGCCGCGCCCTGGCGTTCCTCGCCCACGACCTGTTCGGCGCCGGGTTCGGCACCGTATACGACATTTCCAGCGCCCTGATCCTCTGGTTCGCCGGAGCCTCCGCCATGGCCGGGCTCATCAACATCGTGCCCCGGTACCTGCCGGCCTACGGCATGGCGCCGGAATGGGGCCGGGCCGTCCGCCCGGTCGTGATCGTCTACACCGTACTGAGCGTCGGCATCACCATCGCCTTCAACGCCGACGTCAACGCCCAGGCAGGTGCCTACGCCACCGGCATCCTGGCCATGATGGTTTCCGGAGCCGTCGCCGTGACCGTCTCCGCGATCCGCCGGCACAGCCGCGCCGGCACCATCGGCTTCGGTGCGCTGACCCTGGTCCTGCTGTACGCGCTGGCCGCCAATGTCATCGAAAAGCCCGACGGCATTGCGATCTCGGCGTTCTTCATCGCCGGCATCATCGTCGTCTCGCTCATCTCCCGGGTCCAGCGCACCACCGAACTGCGGTTGGAAACCATCGAGTTCGACGAGGCAGCCCGGCAGTTCATCACCGATTCGATTGCCTTCGACGGGCAACTGAACGTCATCGCCAACAAACGCCAGGCCGGTGACAAGGCTGAATACGCGGACAAAGAGTACGAACAGCGCGGGCTGAACCCCGTCCCGGGCCCGGCGGATGTCATCTTCCTGGAAGTGGAAATCTCCGATCCTTCGGCGTTCAGCCACACGCTCCGGGTCGAAGGCGTCGAAGTGGACGGCTACAGGGTCCTGCGGGTGAAGTCCCCGGCCGTGCCGAACGCGATCGCGGCCGTCCTGCTGGCCATGCGCGACTCGACCGGCACGAAGCCCCAGTGCTATTTCGAGTGGTCCGAGGGCAACCCCGTCGGCCACCTCATGCGGTACCTGTTCCTGGGTGAGGGCGACACCGCGCCGCTGGTGCGCGAAATCCTCCGCGAGACAGAGCCCGACCAGGCACTCCGGCCCGCCATCCACGTGGGGTAGGCAGAGCGCACTCTGACCACAACGAACAGCCCCGCCGGGATTTGAGCAGTTCCGATTCCGGCGGGGCTGTCCGTGTCCTGCGACCCGTGTCTAAGCTCACACCCGGTCCCCGGGCCTCAGACGTTGGCTGATTTCCCCCAAGGGCCGATCTGGTCCAGGGTGTATCCGTCCGGGTATGCCACGACGTTCATCCTTCCCGGCACGAATATGGGCTCGGTCGGCAACGGACGCAGCCTGGCCTTGAGGGAGCGGAACCGCAGCACCGCATTGAACGGCACGCGCAGCACTGCCGGGGCAGGTTTCAGGCCCAGGGCCACAGCGACCTGGGGTTTGTCCATCATCAGCGCCAGGATGGTCGGGGTGAACCGGCGAAGCAGGGCGGGGATACGGCTGGCGAAGGCCGCGACGGTCGCATTGAACAGCATCGAACCCTCGGGGCTCGGGCCCATGTTCCGGTCCTCGTATTCGTCCAGGAACCGCTCCGCCTCCGCGAAGGTGGCCGGGATGCCCTCGAGCCCCATCCGCCGGCCCAGTTCGGCGTAGAAGTCCGTGGCGGCCCGCTTCTCCAGCTCCGTCAGCCGGCGCCAGCCGTGACGTTCGGTCCAGCGCAGCGGCAGCACAAGCAAGGTCATGAGGACGTAGGCGAAGTCGTCCGGGGTACCGGGCACCCCCTTGTGGACCCGGCGGAGCAGGTTGATCATGGCCTGGCTGCGTTCGTGCTCGAACCCGTTGGCGATGATCTCGTGGAGGACGATGCCGGTGTCGTAGGAGCGCTTCATCGGCCGGGATTTCATCTCCCCGGTCGCCGCCAGGGTCCTTGCTGTGGAGGGGATGGCGAAGTTGCGGTAGTAGGCGACGAAGAAGCCCGAATGGATTTCAGTCTTGAAATCGAAGAGGACCATGTTCCGGTAGATCCCGTACATGTCCTTACCGCTCGGGCGTGTTCGGCGGGTCGGGTGCGTGAGGAGTTGCATGGGGGCTTTCCGTAGCTGTCGCAAGCTATGCCGGGGCAGGGGAGTTATGGAGCTTTGCTTCAACGGAGAGCAGGTAGCTGCGCTCCTCCGCGGTCAGGAAGGTCGCCGAAGTGCCCGCAGCGAGTTCAGCGTCCCGGATTTCGACAACCATCCGGTGCAGCCTGTCCTGTACCGGCGCCTGGGGGTCGGCCTCAAGGGTCCGGTCAAGCGACGTGCTCTGCAGCGCCTTGGACCAGATGGCCTCGACGCGTGCGAGGGTTTCGGTGTTCCGGCGGTGCAGGTTTTTGCGGGCAGCCCTGCCGGCAACCGCCGGGATCGTGAGTCCGGCGCCGGCCAGGACGGTCGCGACCAGTTCCAGCTGATGGTACGGGAAGTCAGGCCTGACCAGTACGGCCAGGAATGTCAGGTGCCGGGCCAAGAGGGACAGACACATCTCGGCCATCACCAGGAAGCCCATGATGCAGCCGGCGCCCAGCATGGAGAAACCGACGCGGAACGGGCGGCTCATCCGCGGGACGTAGCGGAAGCAGATCACGGCAATTTCCGCGCTCATCGAACAGATGAAGAGGGTGAGCATCAGTGAGAACAGGAGAGCCGGGAAACGGTCCTCGTAGATGCCCCAGGCGGGGGTCGTGACGGTGGGTCCTGCGAGGAGGAAGAACGCGGTCTGCAGGCTCAGCGTGAGCGTCAACGGAAGTGTGCGTGTCCACCAGGACCGGCGGCCGCCGGCTTCCGGGGCGATGGCGGCGTATGCGGCGAGGCGCAGATACCAGAGAGAGACAATCATCAGGGAGTTCAGAACCAGTTTGACCAGGTTCATGCCGCCCAGGGCCGTATCGACGGGGACGTAGACAACCGGGGACATGAGCAAAGAGCCCACGCCTCCGTACACGGCACAGGTGAACACCAGGTCGCTCCGGCTGCGAAGCAGGGCGGGAATGCGGGCACCGGCCAACAGGAACAGCGCCGCGGCCATCAGGAACTGCATCATCCGAAGACCGCCCCGAAGTTGCCCGGCTCCGCGTCCGGCTGCTGGTAGGAGCGGCGGATGCGGGAGGCAAGCCGGTCGGCAAGGAGTTCGGCCGTTACCTCGAGCTCGTCGGCGAAGTCGGTGCGTTTCAGGGCCGAGACGACGCGCTCCGGGTCGAGGTCCGGGAAGAAGACCTGGGCGTAGTCGTGCGAGAGGACTTCCTGCTCGTGGCGGAGGATCATGTGGGCGAACTCGTGCAGGACGATCTGCTGGCGGTGCACCTCTGACGCCGCCTTGGCGTGGAGGATGAGGTCCAGGCCGTCCATGCCGAACCACAGGCCACAGACCTTGTCGGTGGGGGTGTTCTCGATCGGCTTGATGACAATCGGACGCCCGCTCGCGGTCTCCAGGTGGGTCTGGATGGAACCCATGGAGACCGGTACCTGCAGCCGCAGGCCTTCTTCCGCAGTCCGGGCCCGCGCTCGGGCGACGCTGTAATCCATGGAGCTGATCCTTGGGATGGTCCGATAAGGGGCCGGAGTCCCTCCGACTCCAAGGAGGAGCGTATCAGCCCTGTTCAGGGGCCTTTCCGGCGCCCGGCGTGTCGGAAGAAGTGACGTTCGTCTCCGCCAGTTGCTCGTCGATGAGGTCCCGGATCTGAAGGAGCGTCTCGGGTGACAGGCCGCCGAGTTGCCGGGCAGCGAAATTGCGGACCTTGTTGGCCCGCATGCTGGCCAGGAGGTCGAGCTGGGCTTCGACTTTCTGGGGCAGCTCGTCCTGGTCGTGCAGCAGGTAGTCGCGGTTCACGCCGAAAAACTTTCCGAGGTTCTGCAGGAGCTCGGTCTTCTTCACCTCGGGCCCGGACCCGGTGCGCATGTAGTGCCAGCGGGCGCGGGAGATCGGAGTACCGGCCGCCTTCATGGCGGCGCTGACGTCGTTGAAGGTGATCTTCTTCCCGGCGGCTTCCGAAGAATCAAGGAGAAGGTTCAGCTTCCTTGCGAGTGCCGCGCCCGGCCCGGAATCGACTGACGCGTCGTTCATCGCGCGGCTCCTTTTCTGAGGTCGAAGGGTGGAACCAGAAGACAATATCATCCGATTGGACATGTCCAATAATTTTGCATTACCCTCTGAAAACAGAATTGGACATGTCTATTTCTGCACCGGAGGGGAGCCGGGCCACGCCTCCGGTACCGCCTCCATAGTGGAGGCACGCAGCCTAAGAGTTGCCCGTCAGGGGAGCCGCGCTCCGGCTGACGCCACGACGGCCGCATTCCTGCAGGAGCTTTTGGGGGGCCGGCAGGGATGCGGTCTTTTGGTTGGCCCGGCGGCGTGAGGTCCCAGTGTTCCTGTCGACGGCGGCCGCCGCGGGAGACGATGCGCTCCCCGCTCAGCGGGTCGCTAGTCCTTGGACGTCCGGCCTCGGGCCCGTCGAGCTGCCCAAACCACGAAGACCACGATGAACGCGACGGGCAAAAGCACCAGCGGGTTCCAGCCTTTAACTGTCATTTGTCATCCCTCGATTTGCTTGCAAGTCTCTTGCGCAGACTCTACGCCGGCGACCACGAGGCGAGAACGCTGTGCGGCCATCCTTTGGCGGGCACGTCCGGTGGGCTCCTGGCCGGGGCAGCGGGTATTGCTACTCAGCGGCAGCGGGGGCGACGCCGTAGCCCGTCTGCGGGGAAGCCGAAAAAAACCCCTGGAATCCGTGGATTCCAAGGGTTTTCCCTTGTGCGCGGAGGGGGACTTGAACCCCCACCCCCTTTCGAGGACTAGCACCTCAAGCTAGCGCGTCTGCCATTCCGCCACCCGCGCAGGTGGTAATTCCGAGTTCGTTTCGCCTTTCAGCGTTTTGCTTTTCTCGGAAGCAGCGAGAAAGACTCTAGCACGACTTTTCCGGAAACAAATAATCGGGGTCCGCGGGGGTGGTGTGGGTAGGCTGAAGCAAGCAATTGAGCCACCCGCCACGAGGAGCCGCTATGACTGACAACCGGACCGAAACCAGGCCAGAGGATGAGGTCGTCAGGATCTGCCAGGAGCTGATCCGGATCGACACGTCCAACTACGGCGACGGCTCCGGCCCCGGTGAACGCGCGGCCGCCGAATACACCGCCGGGCTCATGGCCGAAGTCGGGCTGGACGCCGAAATTTTCGAAGCAGCACCCGGCCGAGCCAGCGTAGTCACCCGGCTGGCGGGGGAGGACCCCTCCGCCAGCGCCCTGGTGGTCCACGGCCACCTGGACGTCGTCCCGGCCCTGCGCGAACAGTGGTCGGTTGACCCCTTCGGCGCCGAACTGAAGGACGGCCTGATCTGGGGACGCGGCGCCGTGGACATGAAAGACATGGACGCCATGATCCTGTCCGTGCTGCGCAATTTCGCCCGCACGGGACGCAAACCCAAGCGCGACCTCATCTTCGCGTTCTTCGCCGATGAGGAAGCCGGCGGCACCTACGGCGCCCGCTACGCCGTCGAGAAGCGGCCCGAACTCTTTGAGGGCGCCACGGAGGCGATCTCCGAAGTCGGCGGCTTCTCCGCCACCATCGGCGGCCAGCGCACCTATCTGCTCCAGACGGCGGAAAAGGGCCTCTCCTGGCTCCGCCTGGTGGCCCACGGCCGCGCGGGCCACGGCTCCCAGATCAACACCGACAACGCCGTGACCAGGCTTGCCGGCGCGGTCTCCCGGATTGGTGCCTACAACTGGCCGATCGAGCTCACGCCCACCACGCGGCAGTTCCTCGACGGCGTCACCGAACTCACCGGGGTCGAATTCGATCCCGACGATCCGGAGAAGATCCTGAAGGAACTCGGCACGGTGGCCCGCTTCGTCGGCGCCACACTGCAGAACACCACCAACCCCACCCTGCTCAAAGGCGGCTACAAGCACAACGTCATTCCGGAATCGGCCGAGGCCCTCATCGACTGCCGCACCCTGCCCGGGCAGGAACAGCAGGTGCTGGAAATCGTGCGCGAACTCGCCGGCACCGGAGTGGACATCAGCTACGTGCACAACGACGTCTCGCTGGAGGTGCCGTTCGCCGGCAACCTCGTCGATTCGATGATCGATGCCCTGCATTCCGAGGATCCGGGCGCCAAGGTGCTGCCGTACACGCTCTCCGGCGGGACCGACAACAAGTCCCTGAGCCGGCTCGGCATCACCGGCTACGGCTTCGCCCCGTTGATGCTGCCGGACGAGCTCGACTTCACCGGCATGTTCCACGGCGTCGACGAACGGGTCCCGGCGGATTCCCTGAAATTCGGCGCACGGGTGCTGGACACCCTGCTCACCAACTACTGAGCGGAGACCGCCTGCCATGACGCCCGAGGACATCCTGAGCGGTCCGCTGCTGGAACGGATCCGCGGCCGCGCCGCCGGCTACGACCGCGACAACGCCTTCTTCCACGAGGACTTGGCGGACCTCACGGCGGCCGGCTACCTGAAACTTTTCGTCCCGGTGATCGACGGCGGACTCGGACTCGGGCTGGCGGAAGCGGCGCAGCTGCAACGCAGGCTGGCGACCGCGGCGCCGGCCACCGCGCTGGCCGTCAATATGCACCTGGTGTGGACCGGCGTCGCCCACGTCCTTGCCGCCCGCGGTGACTCCTCGCTGGATTTCATCCTCCAGGAGGCGGCACAGGGTGAGGTCTTCGCCTTCGGCAATTCGGAGGCAGGCAACGACTCCGTGCTGTTCGATTCCCGCACGGAGGCCGTCCCGCTGCCCGGCGGCGGCTACAGCTTCACGGGCCGCAAGATCTTCACCAGCCTGTCACCGGCGTGGACACGGCTGGGCATCTTCGGGAAGGACGCCCACGCCGCGGACGGCGCCGGGGAACTGGTCCACGGGTTCATCACCCGGGAAACCCCCGGCTACGAGATTTTGCCCGACTGGGACACGCTCGGCATGCGGGCCAGCCAGTCCAACACGACCCTGCTGGAGGGCGCCGTCGTCCCGGCCGAACGGATCTTCCGGAAACTGCCGGTGGGCCCCAACGCAGACCCGCTGATCTTCGCGATCTTCGCCTGCTTCGAGACCCTCCTCGCCGCGGTGTACACCGGAATCGGCGAACGGGCCCTCACGCTCGGGGTGGAAGCCGTGCAGCGCCGGACATCGTTCAAGAACGGCGGCCGCAGCTACGCCCAGGACCCGGACATCCGCTGGAAGGTGGCGGAAGCGGCGATGGCCATGGATGCGCTCTACCCGCAGCTCTCCTCCGTAGCGGCCGACGTCGACGGCCTCGCGGACCACGGCAGCCAATGGTTCCCCCGGCTCGTGGGGCTCAAAGTCCGGGCCACGGAGACGGCCCGCACCGTGGTGGACCTCGCCATCCGGGTATCCGGCGGCTCCAGCTACTTCCGCGGCTCCGAGCTCGAGCGGCTGTACCGGGACGTGCTCGCCGGCATGTTCCACCCATCAGATGACGAATCGGCGCACAATACCGTGGCGAACGCCTGGCTGGGCCCGCTGGAGACACCCTAGAGGGCCCAGGACTCCCCGCGGCGTTCGCGGCTGCCGATCCCAGCTGATGCGCGGCCGGGATCCGTGTGCGGCCTAGACGGTGCGCTGGACCTGGATGACTTTCCGGCGCAGCCAGAAACGCCGCCCGCCGCCCACGTAGAGGCGGCTGCGTTCCAGTTCCCATTTGCCGTACTCGGAATGCTCCACGAGCCGGCGGCGGGCCTCGGGGAGCGAATCCTCAGGACCGACCGTCAGAACGAGGTACTCGTACTGCTTGACATAGTCCCGTTCCCGCCGGACCGAGCTGCTCAGAAAATGTTCTTTCATTGCTCTCCATTTTCGTCTTTTTCCGACTAACGTGAAGTCATGAGCATCGATCCGCGTGTCGCGCTTCAGTCCCTGACCTCTGCACTGGAAGAACACCTGGCGGCGGCCTCCGCCCGCAGAAGTGACGGGGATCCCGCGGTCGAGGCGGCGTTCTTCGCCGTTGCCGATGCCTTTGAAGTCTACGACGATGCCCTGTATGAGGCGTATGGGGAAGTGACGCCGCTCGAAGTGATCGACGGCGACGAAGACGGCGACGAAGACGATGTCGACGACGAAGAGGACCTCGAGATCCTCGAGAATTCCGAGAACTAAGGGGACCTGCGGATCTCCGCGGCCTCAGCCGGGGTCGGACACGTCTTCGAGCGCCTGCGCGATCTCCGGCGGCAGCGGCGCGAGCGCCGAATCCAGGATCTCCTTGAGTTGAACCGGTGTCCGGGGACCGACGACGGCGGTTGCCACCCCCTGTTGGGACAACAGCCAGCTCAGCGACACATCCAGGGCAGTCCGGCCGAGCCCCTTCGCCGCCATGGCGACGGCTTCCACCACGCTGGACGCCGGTCCCTCGAGATAGGGTTCCACGTACGTCGCCAACCGCTGGTTGGCGGCCCGGGAATCAGCCGGGATGTGGCCGCGGTATTTGCCGCTCAGGACGCCGCGTCCCATCGGAGCCCAGGCCATCAGGCCCAGCCCCGCGTCCTCGATGGCCGGAATGAGCTCAATCTCCGCGTTGCGCTGCAGGAGCGAGTATTCGGACTGGTTGGCCACGAGGGGGAAGCCCGCGATTGCGGCGGCCTTTGCAGTCTGCCAGCCGTTGAAATTGGAGACACCGGCGTAACGCGCCCGGCCGGACCGCACCGCGTGGTCCAGCGCTGACAGGGTTTCCTCCAGCGGAACATTCGGATCCCAGGCGTGCGCGAACCAGAGATCCACGTAATCGGTTCCCATTCGGGCCAGGCTCGCGTCCAGCCCGGAGAGCATGCCGTTGCGGGATGTGTCGACGCTGCGGCGACCGTCCGCCGTCGTCAGTCCGGCCTTTGTGGAGATCACCACTTCGGAGCGCGCCACGACGTCGCCCAGTATTCCGCCGAGCATCGCCTCGGCCTGCCCGTCGGCGTAGGACGCCGCCGTATCGATCAGGGTTCCGCCGGCATCGACGAAGGAGCGCACCAGGGCGGCGGCATCCTGTTCCTCGGTTTCCCTGGCCCAGGACATGGTGCCGAGGGATAGGGCGGACACGCGCAACCCACTGTTGCCGACATAACGCTGCTGCATGTCAGCTAGCTTACGGGGTCGGGCTGCTTCGTAACGTAGGGTCTATAAACGTGAACTGGATACAAGCGGCTCTGCTGGGCCTGGTACAGGGGCTGACCGAGTTCCTCCCGATTTCCTCGAGCGCCCATCTGCGGATTGTCGGCGCCTTCCTCCCGGAAGCGTCCGATCCCGGCGCCGCCTTCACGGCCATCACGCAGCTGGGCACCGAGACGGCGGTGATCGTCTATTTCTGGCGCGACATCCTGCGGATCATCCGCGCCTGGTCCGGTTCGCTGACCGGCAAAGTCTCCCGGCAGGACCCGGATGCGCGCATGGGCTGGCTGGTGATCCTGGGCAGCATCCCGATCATCGTCCTGGGCCTGCTGTTCCAGGACCAGATCGAATCGGTACTCCGCAGCCTGTGGGGCGTCGCGACCATGCTGATTATCTTCGGCATGGTCCTCGCGGTAGCCGACACCATCGGCCGGCAGGACCGTGAACTGACGCAGCTGACCTACAGACATGGCCTCTATTACGGACTGGCGCAGGCCCTGGCCCTGTTCCCCGGTGTGTCCCGCTCCGGCGGCACGATCAGCGCCGGGCTCCTGATGGGCTACACCCGTGAGGCGGCGGCCCGCTACTCCTTCCTGCTGGCCATCCCCGCCGTGTTCGGCAGCGGACTTTACCAGTTGTACAAAGTGGTCTCCAAGGAAGGCATCACCGGCCCGTACGGGCTCCCGGAAACTGCCCTGGCCACCGTGATCGCCTTCATTGTGGGATACGTCATCATCGGCTGGTTCCTGAAATACGTCTCCACCCGCGGCTACCGGCTCTTCGTCTGGTACCGGATCATCCTGGGAATGTCGCTGTTCCTGCTCCTCGGTTTCAATGTCATCAGCGCCTAGCACTAGGCTTGGTCTGTGAAATCCTGGACCTCCCGCCCTGTTGCCCAGCTCCCCGGCAGCATGCCCGCCCTGAGCCTCTTCGATACCGCCAAGGGCGGAATTGTCACCCTGGAGGCCACGGGTGAGCAGTCCATGTATGTCTGCGGCATCACCCCTTATGACGCCACGCACATGGGCCACGCGGCCAGCTATGTCGCCTTCGACCTCCTCAACCGCGCGTGGCGGGACGGCGGCCAGCACGTCGCCTACGTCCAGAACGTGACCGACGTCGACGATCCCCTCCTGGAGCGCGCCACGGCCACCGGCGTCGACTGGCGCGATCTCGCCGCGAGCCAAATCGAGCTGTTCCAGACCGACATGGAGGCCCTGAACGTCCTCGCCCCGGACCACTACATCGGTGCCGTCGAGGCCGTTCCCCTGATCGTTCCCGCCATCGAGCGCCTGCTGCGCAACGGACTCGCGTACCGCGTCCCCGGCACCGGCGGCGAGCCCGACGGAGACGTCTACTACGACGTCGAAGCCGCCGGGAAGCACTCGACGGACGACGTCGACGCCTGGACCCTGGGATCCATTTCCGGACTCTCCGACGCCGAAATGCTGGAACTCTTCGCCGAACGCGGCGGCGACCCTGGCCGGGCCGGGAAGCGCCAGGCGCTGGATCCGCTGCTCTGGCGGGTTGCCCGCGAGGGCGAGCCCAGCTGGCCCGGTGGCGAGCTGGGGGAGGGCCGGCCCGGCTGGCACGTCGAATGCACCGTGATCGCCCAGGAGTACCTGCCCAAGCCGTTTACCGTTCAGGGCGGCGGCTCGGACCTTATATTCCCGCACCACGAAATGGGCGCCGGCCACGCGTACTCGCTGGCGGGCGTGCCGCTGGCCCGCCACTTCGCGCACGCGGGCATGGTGGGCCTCGACGGGGAGAAGATGAGCAAGTCCAAGGGCAATCTTGTCCTTGTTTCCAGGCTCCGGGCTGACGGGGAAGAACCTGCCGCGATCCGCCTCGCGATCCTGGCCCACCACTACCGCACGGACTGGTCCTGGACCGCCGCCGGATTCGCCGAGGCCAAAGACCGGCTCCGCACCTGGCGCGAGGCCCTCGCCGTGGCGCCGGAAGGCTCCGCCGCGGCCCTGCTTGGCGGGCTGCGGACCGAACTCGCCAACGACCTGAACGCGCCCGGCGCACTCGCCGCTGTCGATGCCTGGGCGAAGGCCGCCCTGGCAGCCCCTGGGGAGGCATCGGCCACGGACGCCGCGCTGGTGAGCGACGCCGTCAACGCCCTGCTCGGCGTCGAACTCTAACCGGTTTTCGATCGGCCCCGACCGGAGCAGATCCCAAATCCCAGCGGCCGTCTCCACGGTGGCTGCGTCGGCCGGTCAGGACGAAGCGGCCTCGATGATCTTCTCGTCGCCCTCGTTCACGGCTTTGACGACGGCGTCGTAGTCACCACTTTCGACAGCCTTGCTGACTTTCTTGGTGGCCTTGCTGATCGCCTTGTCGACGCGGTCGAGGTAGAGGTCCTCGACGATGGCAACGATCGCCGAGGAGCCCGGCGGCAGAAACTCCTCCGCGTTGACGCCGATGGACTTTTCCTCATGCCGCTTCCTGATGGCACCCACACCAGCGCCGATCCCGGCACCGATCACGCCGGACAGCAGCAGCGGCGGAGCGAACAGTCCGACCACCAGCCCGCCGACTGCGCCGGCCTTAGTGCCGCCGGCTACCAGTCCGCCGCCGTGCTCCTTGACCTCGCTCTTGCCCGAGGAGTCACGCGACAGGACGACGGCAGCCGCGACGGCCGCGTCGTCCATGCCCTTGATGGCCTTGAAATCCTCTGCCGCCGAGTCCTCGTCGGCGTACGACGACACGAACAAGATGTAGTTGTGATCTGTCATGGTGTGCCCTCCACTCGGTGTTGGCCGGCGTCGCGGCCAGGTCCAACTCTCGCCGCGACGGGCGCCCGCCGTCAGGGTCATAAGACTCTGGTCCGGGGAAAGCGGGACGCGGGCTAGGGCTTGTCCTTGCCCCGGCGTTTGAGGTAGCGCTCAAATTCGCGGGCTATCGATTCACCGCTGGCCTCCGGGAGGTCGGCGGTGTCCTTGGCCTCCTCGAGCTGGCGCACATACGCCGCAATTTCCGGATCCTCTGTAGCGAGCTCGTCCACGCCGCGTTCCCACGCGTCGGCCTCCTCCACGAGTTCCGTGGTGTCCAGCGGGACCTGGAGCAGCTCCTCGACCCGGTGCAGCAGGGCCAGCTGCGCCTTCGGCGACGGGGCCTGGGCTACATAGTGCGGCACGGCCGCCCAGAGCGACACGGTCGGGAGCCCGGCCAGCAGGGCCACCTCGCCGAGCACGCCCACAATCCCTACCGGGCCCTCGTACTGCGAGGCCTCCAAGTCCATCCGCTCACGCAGTGCGGCGTCGTCCGTGGAGGTGCTGACCGGAATGGGCCGGCTGTGCGGCACGTCAGCCAGCAGCGCACCGACCAGGATGACGTAGTCGACATGCAGGGCCTCGGCGTGCACCAGCAGTTCCGCGGTGTAGGCACGCCACTTGTAGGACGGCTCGGTGCCCTGGACGAAGATGACGTCCACGTTCGAGTCGGGGACGCTGGCCTTGAAGATCCGTGTGGACGGCCACTTGATCTTCCGCTCACCGGCCGCTGTCCGCCGGATCGTGGGCCGGGTGAACTGGAAGTCGTAGTACTCGTCGGCGTCGATCGCCCCGACCTTCTTGCCGCCCCAGAGCTTGTTCAGGTAGCGCAGGGCATCGCTGGCGGCCTCTCCGGCGTCGTTCCAGCCTTCGAAGGCCGCGAGCATGACGGTGATGCGCCGGCCCTCGGGGACTGGCTGCAGCAGCCGCTCCGGCTCGGAGACGGCGCCTGGTTCGGTGGGGTCTGCCTCGAAGCTGTTCATGCCATCACCCTACGTCCAAGAACCCGCCGAGCGCAGGCAATCGAGCGCCAAGGGACCGCAATTTCCGCCCGGAATCCCACGGTCGGGCGCGTGGAATTCGCCGTAGGCGTAGCGCGGGCGCCCGGCCGCGGGCTTCCCCGTAGACTGGAAGGCATGCGATCCTCAGCTTCCCGGCCCCTCCTTAAAGCAGCGCTCTGGGACATGGATGGCACCATTGTCGACACCGAGCCCTACTGGATCGCAGCCGAACACGCACTCGTCGAAGCCCACGGCGGACAATGGTCCCACGAACAGGCCATGCAGCTCGTGGGACAGTCCCTGATGTTTTCCGCGGGAATCCTGCAGGAAGCCGGCGTGGCCCTGGAACGGCGCGAGATCATCGACACCCTCACCGGCCACGTGATCAGCCAGGTCCGGAGTTCCATTCCCTGGCGCCCCGGGGCCCGCGAACTGCTCGACGAACTCTACAACGCCGGCGTCCGTTGCGCCCTCGTCACCATGTCCGAGGCCCCGCTGGCCCGGGAGATCGTTGCGAGCCTGCCCGAGCCCTACTTCGAGTTCCTGGTCACGGGAGACACTGTGACCCAGGGCAAGCCGCACCCGGAGGCTTACCTCACGGCCGTCGAGCTCCTGCAGCAGCAGGATCCCGAGCTCGGCCTGCACCACTGCGTGGCCCTGGAAGATTCCGTGCCGGGTGTCGCCGCTGCCGTGGCCTCCGGCGTCGTCACGGTCGCCATCCCGCACATCCTGCCCCTACCGCACGATCCCCGCCGCGCCACCTGGAACACCTTGGAAGGCCGGACAGTCGCTGACCTGGAGGAGCTCGTGGCCCTGCGGCACGACTTCCCCGACGCCACCTTCGGCGCCGCCGCGGACCCAACCGGCCGCTTAAGTACGGTCTCGACCACGCTCTCGACCGCGGGCCGCTCCCGTGGCTGACACCGGCAGCCAGGGGGAACGCGGCAAGACTCCGGCTAACCGCCGGGAAGGGATCCCGCTGGGCCGGATCGCCGGCATTCCGGTATTTCTGGCGTATTCCTGGTTCATCATCGCGGCCTTCACGGTGATCGCCTACGGGCCGGTCCTGCAGAGCAACAATCCGCGCCTCGGCGTCACCGCCTTCTTCGTCGCCTTCGCCTACGCGCTGCTGCTCCTGATTTCCGTGCTGGCCCACGAACTCGCGCACGCGCTGACCGCGAAGCTGTTCCACTGGCCCACGGAGAAAATTGTCCTCAACCTCTGGGGCGGCCACACCCAGTTCCAGAGCTTCACGGCCTCACCCGGCCGCTCCGTCCTGGTGGCGATGGCCGGCCCGGCCGCGAACTTCGTCCTTGCCGGCGCAGGCTGGCTCCCGCTTGCCTACGGCGACCTGAACGGCGTGGCCGACATCCTGGCCAACATCTTCGTCTGGGCCAACCTGTTGATCGGCATCTTCAACGTCCTTCCCGGCCTTCCGCTGGACGGCGGCCGGCTGGTCGAATCCGCCGTGTGGAAAGCCACCGGCAGCCAGGAGAAGGGCACAATTGCGGCAGGCTGGGCGGGCCGGATCATCGTGATCGCCCTCGCCCTGTGGTTCATTGTCCTGCCGCTGGTCAGCGGCGCACGGCCGGATATTTCCTTCACCCTCATCACCGCCCTGGTGGGCAGCTTCCTGTGGATGGGGGCGTCGGCCTCGATCCAGCAGGCCCGCCTGCGGGGCCGGCTGCACCTCGTCGACGCCGCGGCCCTCGCCGAACCCGCCCTCGGCCTTCCGGAAACCGCGACGGTCGCGGACCTCCTGGACCGGGCGCCGGGCGGAAAGCCCGCCGTGGTGCTGTGCGACCGGGACGGCCGTCCCGTGGCCATCGTCGACGCCGGCGCCGCCGCCAGCGTGCCTGCCGGACTGGCCGCAGCGACCGCCCTGACCGCGGTCTCCTACCCCCTTGGCGCGGGCGCCTATGTCCCCGAATGGTCCAAGGGCCAGGAGCTCGTCCAGTACCTGGCCCAGCTCGAGGGCCAGGAGTACGCGGTGGTGAACCGCGAGGGCGCCGTCACCGGGCTGCTGCGCCAGGCCGCCGTCGTCCGGGCCATAACGGGCAAGTACCGGAACGAACGCCAGAACCAGGGGCAGAACCGGTAGAGTTACTGGGCGGTCGTGAATTTCCGGCCCCCACGCGCAAGGACCGGTGCCCGCCGGCATGTCCGCGGCCACACAGCTTTACAGGAGCGAGGAACATCTTCATGAGCAGCGACACCGCCGCAGGCACTAACACTGCCAACACCACCGCCGCCGCAGGCACTGACACTCCCACCGCCGGGGCCAGCAGTGCCGCCGGCGCGAATGGTGCCACCGGCGCGGCGCGCCGCCGCGGACCCTTCCGTGAAGGCGAACGCGTCCAGCTCACGGACGAGCGTGGCCGCATGAACACGATCACCCTCGAAGTCGGCGGGGCGTTCCACACCCACCGGGGCTTCCTGAACCATGACGAGATCATCGGCAAGCCCGACGGCTCAGTGGTGGTCAACAACGTCGGACAGCAGTACCAAACCCTGCGTCCGCTACTCTCGGACTTCGTGCTCTCGATGCCCCGCGGCGCGGCCGTGGTCTACCCGAAGGACGCCGGCCAGATCGTGACGATGGCGGACATCTTCCCGGGCGCACGCGTTGTCGAAGCCGGCGTCGGCTCGGGCGCCCTGTCCATCTCCCTGCTGCGCGCGGTGGGGGACAACGGCTACCTGCATTCCTTCGAACGCCGCCAGGAGTTCGCGGACATCGCCCGCGGCAACGTCGAGACCATCTTCGGCGGCCCGCACCCGGCCTGGAAGATCTCCCTTGGCGACTTCCAGGAGGAAGTGGTGCGCACCGAGGAACCCGGCTCCGTGGACCGCGTGGTCCTGGACATGCTCGCGCCGTGGGAATGCCTCGACGCCGTCGCCACCGTCCTGGCCCCCGGCGGCGTGTGGATCAATTATGTCGCGACTGTGACGCAACTTTCGCGGACAGCCGAAGCCATCCGTGCGGACGGACGCTTCACCGAACCCGACGCGTGGGAATCCATGGTCCGCGGCTGGCATCTCGAAGGCCTGGCCGTCCGCCCGGACCACCGCATGGTCGCCCACACGGGCTTCCTGCTGGTAACCCGCCGCCTCGCCGACGGCGTCACGGGAATTTCGGTAAAGCGCCGCCCCTCTAAGACCGACTTTAACGAAGAAGACGTCAACGCCTGGACCCCGGGCGCTGTGGGCGAGCGTGCGGTCTCGGACAAAAAGCTGCGCCGCGCCGCCCGCGACGCAATTGCCGGAACGAACGTCGTCGACGCCCCGGAGATAACGAACTAGGCAGCATATTTCGGATGTCTCCAGCGGCACCCGCCTTCTTAGGGCTATGGTCTTAACAGAAGAGCAGGAAGGGGCTGATGCACGATGGAGACTCCGAATACTGACCCGGGCCGCACACCGGCCGAGGACGCAGCGGATGCTGCCGCCCGCACGGATGCGGCCCGCGCCGCAGCCGGCGAGGGTGACCGGTATGCCGCCAATGAACTGTCCGTCGCCGAGCGGCAGGTCAACATCCTTCGGGACAAGCTCCGCCACATTGACCGCCAGCTCGCCGCCGCGACGCAGAACAACTCCAAACTGGTCAGCATGCTGGAAACGGCCAAGGCCGAGATCCTGCGGCTGAAGAACGCCCTCGACCAGGAGGGACAGCCGCCGTACAGCTTCGGCACCGTCCTGCAGCTCAACCCGAAACGGCAGCCGACGGCCGGGAACAGCGGCCAGGCGGCCACGGAGGAATCCGTGGATATCTTCAACGCCGGCCGCAAGATGCGGGTTGGGATCAGCCCGCTGGTCAACATCAGCCAGCTCGCCGTCGGGCAGGAAGTCCTGCTCAACGAGGCCCTGATGGTGGTCGCCGGACTCGGCTACGAGCGGGCCGGGGACCTGGTCACGCTCAAGGAAATGCTGGGGCCCGACCGTGCCCTGGTGGTGGGCCGCGCCGACGAGGAGCGGGTCATCCGCCTCTCCGGCGCCCTGCTCGCCCAGCGGCTCCGGGTCGGCGACGCGCTCTCGATTGATTCCCGGACCGGGTACGCGCTGGAAAAGATCCCGCGCTCCGAGGTGGAGAACCTCGTGCTCGAGGAAGTCCCGGACATCACCTACCAGGACATCGGCGGACTGGGCCCGCAGATCGAACAGATCCGCGACGCCGTCGAACTGCCCTTCCTGCACCCGGACCTGTACCGGGAGCACGGGCTCAAGGCGCCCAAGGGCATCCTGCTGTACGGCCCGCCCGGCTGCGGCAAGACCCTGATCGCCAAGGCCGTGGCCAACTCGCTGGCCGCCCGGGCCGCCGAGCGCGCCGGCAAGACGGACATGAAGAGCTACTTCCTGAACATCAAGGGACCAGAGCTGCTCGATAAGTACGTCGGCGAGACCGAACGCCACATCCGCCTGATCTTCGCGCGCGCCCGGGAAAAGGCGTCCGAGGGCAGCCCGGTGGTGGTGTTCTTCGACGAAATGGACTCGCTGTTCCGCACCCGTGGCACCGGCATTTCCTCCGACGTCGAAACCACCATCGTCCCGCAGCTCCTCAGCGAGATCGACGGCGTCGAACGGCTGGACAACGTGATCGTGATCGGCGCCTCGAACCGGGAAGACATGATCGATCCGGCGATCCTGCGCCCGGGCCGCCTGGACGTGAAGGTGAAGATCCAGCGCCCCGACGCCGAGGCCGCGGCCGACATCTTCAACAAGTACATCACCACGGACCTGCCTTTCCACGAGTCCGACCTCGGAGAGCACAACGGCGACGTGCAGGCGACCGTGGACGCCATGGTCCAACGCACCGTCGAGGCGATGTACTCCACCGAGAAGTCCAACGAATACCTCGAGGTCACCTACGCCAACGGCGACACCGAAATGCTCTACTTCAAGGACTTCAACTCCGGCGCCGTGGTGCAGAACGTCGTGGACCGGGCCAAGAAGTACGCCATCAAGGACCTGTTGACCATCGGCCAGAAGGGCCTGCGGATCGACCATCTACTCCGGGCGGTCGTTGACGAGTTCCGTGAACACGAGGACATGCCCAATACCACCAACCCGGACGATTGGGCACGCATCTCCGGCAAGAAGGGCGAGCGCATCACGTACATCCGCACCATCGTCCAGGGCAAGGCCGGCCAGGAGCCCGGGAAGTCCATCGAGACGATGCCCAGTACAGGCCAGTACCTGTGACGGCTGTTGTCCCCGGCAAGCCCGCCGACACTGCGGGCGGGCTGCCGGTCGGCGGGGCGATGCGGGTCATGGGATCGGAGACCGAATACGGCATCCACGCGCCCTCGGCCCCGGGAGCAAACGCCACGATGATGTCAGCCCGGGTCATTCAGGCGTATGCCCAGGTGACCCGCCAGCGGGCCGCCGGCGGCGCCGAGACCCGTTGGGACTACACGGACGAGGAACCGCTGCACGACGCCCGCGGCTGGACCTTGGAGCGGAGCAGCGCGGACCCGGAACAACTCACCGACCAGCCTCCCGTCCTCGACGCCGAGGCGATCGCCCTCGCCTACGGGCGGCAGGAACTCGAGGCCGACGGCGAGGACGAGTCCGGCACGCTGCTGATGAACATGGTGCTGGGCAACGGCGCACGGTTGTATGTGGACCACGCCCATCCGGAGTATTCCAGCCCCGAGGTGACCAACCCCCGCGCCGCCGTCACGTGGGACGCCGCCGGCGACCTCGTGGCCCTGGCCGCGGTCCGGCGCCTCGCCGCGGATCCCGAACTGCCGCCGATCAACCTGTACAAGAACAACACGGACAATAAATCGGTCTCCTACGGCTCGCACGAGAACTACCTGATGCCCCGCTCGGTGCCCTTCGGCGAAATCGTGCGCGGCCTCACGCCGTTTTTCGTCACCCGGCAGATCATTTGCGGTGCCGGGCGGGTGGGCCTCGGTCAGGACAGCGCCCGGGCCGGCTACCAGATCAGCCAGCGCGCTGACTTCTTCGAAACCGAAGTGGGCCTGGAAACCACCATCCGCCGCCCCATCATCAACACCCGGGACGAGCCCCACGCCACCGCGGACAAATACCGCAGGCTGCACGTCATCATCGGCGACGCCAACCTCAGCCAGGCGTCCAACTTCCTCAAGTTCGGCACCACCGCGATGGTCCTGAGCCTGATCGAGGCCGGGCTGGCGCCGCGGATCGAAGTCCATGAGCCCGTCGCCGCGCTGCAGGCCGTCAGCCACGACACCTCGCTCACCGGGCTGCTGCGCCTGGGCGACGGCCGGCGGATCAGCGCCCTGGACCTCCAGTGGATCTATTTCGAGGCCGCCTCCAAGCACGCGCAGGACACCGGCGTCGCGGACGCCGTGGACGGTGACGGCCACACCCACGAGGTCCTGGAGCGGTGGTCCGCCACGCTGAGCGAACTCGGCGGTGACCGGGCGGCGGCCGCATCGTCAGTCGAGTGGCTCGCCAAACTGTCCCTGCTCGAGGGCTACCGGCAGCGTGACGGCCTGGGCTGGGACAACGCGCGGCTGGGCCTCGTGGATCTGCAGTGGGCCGACATCCGCCCCGAAAAAGGGCTCTACTACCGGCTGCTGGCCCGCGACCGGATGCACCGAATCGTCGACGACGCCGCGATTGCCCGTGCGGTGACCGAACCGCCGTCGGACACGCGGGCGTACTTCCGCGGGCGCTGCGTCAGCAGGTTCGGTGCAGACCTCGCGGGGGCCAGCTGGGACTCGGTGATCTTCGATGTCCCCGGCCGCGGCAGGCTCCAGCGAGTCCCAACCCGCGAGCCGCTGCGCGGGACCGAAGCCCTCACCGGCGGCCTGTTTGCCCGGCACAGGGAGGCCGGGACGTTCCTGGCAGAACTGCTCGGACTCAGCCCCGGTTCCTGAAAACAAAGCCCCCCGCGGGCGCCCCGGGCGTGGCACTATTGCTACAGGATGTCCCTTAGGAGAAAAGGGACGGACATGAAGGAGAAAACAATGGCAGGCCAGGAGCAGCAGCAGCCGCAGTCGCGGGACACCGAGGTTGACGAGGACGTCCCCGCCGCGCCGCCGGCCCCGGCGGACGCCCAGGCGTCGGCAGCCACCCAGGGCGTCGATGATCTCCTCGATGAGATCGACGGCGTGCTGGAGTCCAACGCCGAGGAATTCGTGCGCGCATTCGTCCAAAAGGGCGGCCAGTAGGAGCGCCGCCGGCCGCCGGATGAGGGCGGCGGGAGGGGCTAAGGGCCGGAAGAGTCGTTGATCCACCACGTTGAGGGAGAGCGTTAGTGCAGGAAACAACAGCCAACCGAGTAGCAGCCAACGCGACGTCCTCATTCACCGAGCATCTGCAGCGCGAACGGCCCGATTTGATGCCGTTCGGCCAAGTGCCTTTCAGCCAGTTGCCCGCCGGCGGGCACGCCGGCCAGCCAGGAGCACCGCTGCAGGCCCCGCACGGGACCACGATCGTGGCGATGACCTACGCCGGGGGAGTGCTGATGGCCGGGGACCGCCGCGCCACCATGGGCAACGTGATCGCGAGCCGGCACATCGAGAAGGTCTTTCCCGCCGACCAGTACTCAGTGCTGGGCATTGCCGGGACCGCCGGCATCGCCCTGGACATCACCAGGCTGTTCCAGGTTGAACTCGAACACTACGAGAAGATCGAGGGCACCCTCCTGAGCCTGGACGGCAAAGCGAACCGGCTCGGCGCCATGGTCCGCGGCAACCTGCCCATGGCCATGCAGGGCCTCGCCGTCGTGCCCCTGTTCGCGGGATTCGACCGACCCGCAGGTTTTGGCCGGCTCTTCTCCTACGACGTCACGGGCGGCCGCTACGAGGAACAGGAGCACCACGCGGTGGGCTCCGGCTCGATGTTCGCCCGCGGCGCGCTGAAGAAACTCTGGCGTCCCGGCCTCTCGGAACAGGACGCCGTGGCAGTCGCCGTCGAGGCCCTGTACGACGCCGCCGACGACGACTCCGCCACAGGCGGGCCGGACCCCGTCCGGCAGCTATGGCCGGTGGTGTATATCGTGAACCGGACAGGCGCCTTCCGGGTCCCGGACCGCGACCTTGCTGCCGTGGCCGGCCGCGTCATCGAATCCCGCACCGTCGCCCAGCGGGAGGCCTGAGATGACCCAGCAGTTCTATGTATCTCCCGAACAGCTGATGAAGGACCGTGCGGATTTCGCACGGAAGGGCATCGCCCGCGGACGTTCGGTGGTGGTCATCAGTTGCCGGGACGGGATTGCCCTCGTGGCGGAGAACGCGTCCCCGTCGCTGCACAAGATCGGCGAGATCTACGACAAAATCGCGTTCGCGGCCGTCGGGAAGTACAACGAGTTTGAAAGCCTGCGGCAAGCCGGGGTGCGGTATGCCGATGTCCGGGGCTATTCCTACGACCGCGAGGACGTCACGGCCCGCGGCCTCGCCAGTGTGTACGCACAAAGCCTCGGCGCGGTGTTTACGGCCGAACAGAAACCCTTCGAGGTCGAACTGGCCGTGGCCGAAGTCGGCCAGGCCCAGGAGGCGGACCATCTGTACCGGCTGACCTTTGACGGGTCCATCGCCGACGAGCACGGCTTTATTGTGATGGGCGGCCAGGCGGACAAGGTCTCCGAGGCTGTCGCGGCGGGCTGGCAGGGCGAACTCGACTTCGCGGGCGCCATCCGCCTGGCCCTCGCCGGGCTCGTGGCGGACAAGGAAACCACCACCTTGCCCGTATCCGCACTGGAAGTTGCGGTCCTGGACCGGGGATCGGAAAGCGGCCGCGGCACCCGCCGGGCGTTCCGCCGGCTCGAGGACCCGGACATCGTGGCATTGCTGGCTGAGGAGAACTGAGATGGACAAGCGCATATTCGGCATCGAAACCGAATTCGGAATTTCCTATTCAAGCCCGGAGTCCCGGCCGCTGGCACCGGAGGAAGTAGCCCGCTACCTCTTCCGCAAGGTGGTCAGCTGGGGACGGTCCTCCAACGTCTTCCTGACCAACGGCTCGCGCCTTTACCTGGACGTCGGGTCGCACCCGGAATACGCCACCGCCGAGTGCGACGACCTGGCCCAGCTGATCGCCCATGACCGTGCCGGGGAACTGATCCTGTGCGACCTCGTGGACGAAGCCCAGGAACGGCTGGCGGCGGAGGGATTCAACGGCACCGTATACCTGTTCAAGAACAACACGGACTCGGCCGGGAACTCCTACGGAAGCCACGAAAACTACCTCATCCCGCGGCGCGGCGAATTTTCCCGGCTCGCCGAAATCCTCATCCCGTTCCTCGTGACCCGCCAGTTGATCGCCGGGGCCGGCAAGATCCTCAAGACCCCGCACGGGGCGACCTTCGCGTTCTCCCAGCGGGCCGACCACATCTGGGAAGGCGTTTCCTCCGCCACTACCCGCTCCAGGCCCATCATCAACACCCGGGACGAGCCGCACGCGGACGCCGAGTTCTACCGGCGCCTGCACGTGATCGTGGGCGACTCCAACATGTCCGAAACGACGGCGCTGCTCAAGGTCGGCACGGTGGACCTGATCCTGCGGATGATCGAGGCCGGGGTGATCATGCGCGACATGCGGATGGAGAACCCGATCCGGAGCATCCGGGAAATATCCCACGACCTCAGCGGCCGGGCCCTGGTCCGGCTCGCCAACGGCCGGCAGCTCACAGCCCTGGAAATCCAGCGCGAATACCTGGGCAAGGTGACCGCGTTCGTGGCCGAACACGGCGCGCACAACCCCCACGTGCCGCTGATCCTGAACCTCTGGGAGCGCACGCTGGACGCCATCGAAAGCGGCGACACGAGCACGATCGATACCGAAGTGGACTGGGCCATTAAGAAGAAGCTCATGGACAACTACCGGGAACGGCATGGTCTGGGCCTTGACGCTCCCAGGATTGCGCAGCTGGACCTGACCTACCACGACATTTCCCGTGGCCGCGGCCTCTTCTACCTGCTCCAGGCCCGCGGGGCCGTGCGCCGGGTGGTGGACGACACCGCGGTCAAGGACGCGGTGGATGCCCCGCCGCAGACAACGCGCGCCAAACTCCGCGGCGACTTCGTCCGGCGCGCCCAGGAACTCGGCCGCGACTACACCGTGGACTGGGTCCATCTGAAGCTGAACGACCGCGCCCACCAGACCATTCTGTGCAAGGATCCCTTCCGGAGCGTGGACGACCGGGTGGATGCGCTGCTGGACTCGATGGGCTGATACCCAGCTTCGCACGTTATTCTGGGGTAGGGCCGCCCTGCGGCCGCCGCTTTCTTTGCCACGGGAAACCGAACGGCACTGAGTCCACCCTGCCTCGACGAAAGTTTCCAATTGCGCCGACTACTAGCAATTCTTCTGCCCGGCCTGCTGCTGCTGACCGCCTGCGGCGGCAGCGAAGCGCCTCCGGCTCCGGAACCCACCAGCCAGTCCGCGGGTGAGACCGCCAAGCTGGACTCGGTCAAATTGACTGAGAACGGTGACAAGAAAGCCCCCGGCGTCAACTTCACCAAGCCGCTCGACGTCAAGGAACCCACCGTCAAGGTGGTCACCGAGGGCGGTGGCGAGCGGGTCAAGGCCAACCAGATCGCCAACATTTCGATCGTGGCCTTCAACGGCACCGACGGTTCCACCCTCGAAGACACGTTCCCGAACGATCCCGAGCCGCTGGAGCTGAACGACGAGCTCAAGGGCAGCAGCCCCGTCATCTACAACGCGTTCGTGGGCGCCAAGATCGGCTCGCACCTCGCCCTGGCCGTTCCCGGCCAGGCCGCAGCCGAGGGTACCGCGGCCAAGCCGACCCAGCTCCTGATCGTCAAGGTGCTCTCCGCCAAGGACGCTCCGCCGGTTTTGGACAAGCCCGAGGGCGACGCCGTCACCCCGCCGGCCGGACTGCCGACCGTCAAGGAAAACGACAAGGGCGTCCCGGAAATCTCCGTCGCCGGCGTCAAGGCGCCGACCGCGCTCGTCTCCCAGGACCTGATCACCGGCAAGGGCCAGGCCCTCAAGCAGACCGACACCATCACCGTGAACTACGTGGGCGTCGCCCTCGCCACCGGCAAGGTCTTCGACTCCAGCTTCGAGAGTGGCAAGAAGGCCACCTTCCCGCTGACCGGCGTCATCAAGGGCTGGACCCAGGGCCTGACCGGCAAGACGGTCGGCTCACGTGTCCTTCTGGTCGTCCCGAAGGACCTCGCCTACGGAGATCAGGGCCAGGGCGACGCGAAGGGCGACCTCGTCTTCGTCGTCGATATCCTCGGCGTCAAGTAACCCACCGCTACACCTGCAACCACTACACGCCACCTCAAAGGAGCAACCATGTCATTTGGACAGCGCAACCTCGACCGCGAGAAGCCGGAAATTGACTTCCCCGAAGGAGACGTCCCCACCGAACTGGTCATCACCGACCTGATCGAAGGGGACGGCGCCGAGGCCAAAGCCGGCGACACCGTATCCACCCACTACGTGGGCGTCGCCTGGTCCACCGGTGAAGAATTCGACGCCTCCTGGGGCCGCGGCGCGCCGCTGGACTTCCGGGTCGGCGTCGGCCAGGTCATCCAGGGCTGGGACCGGGGCCTGCTGGGCATGAAGGTCGGCGGCCGCCGCCGGCTCGAGATCCCGTCCGAGCTTGCCTACGGCTCCCGTGGCGCCGGCGGGGCGATCGGCCCCAACGAGGCCCTGATCTTCGTCGTGGACCTCGTCGCCGTCCGCTAGTCCCCACCCGCCCCCTATCCTCGCAAGCTCGGACAGGGAACCCGGCGGTCGTGGGCCCACCGGCCGGTGGTACCAGCAGGCTGAATATGCTGCCGACATGCAGGAAGCGCGGTAACAATCGGAAAAGTTCTTCCGGCTGTTGCCGCGCTTTCGTCATTTTCCGGGACCGGCTTTAGTACCCTTGCGGGGTGTCCGCCTCACGTACAGAACGCCTCCTGAACCTGCTCATCGCCCTGCTCAACACCAAGTACGGCCTGCGCCGCAGCGAGCTGCGCGAAAAGGTCTATCACGACACGACGAGCAGTGACGTCGCCTTCGGCCGCATGTTCGAACGCGACAAAGGCGAGCTGCGCCAGTTTGGCTTCGACGTGGAGACCGTGACGGACACGGGCTGGGGCTCCGACGACCCGGCAACCACCCGCTACCGGATCGGTAAGGAATCGAACCGGCTGCCCGACGTCAGCCTCACCCCCGAAGAGTGCACGGTCCTGATCCTCGCGGCCCAGCTCTGGGAGCACGCCGCCCTCGGCTCCGCCGCCGTCGACGCGGTCCGGAAGCTGCAGGCCGCCGGCGGCCTGGTCGACGCCGAACTCCCCACCGGCGTCCAGCCGCGCATCCGCCCCGCCGGCCAGGCCTTCGAGGACCTGGTCGCCGCGATACACGCCCAGCACCCGGTCCGGTTCAGCTACCTCGCCGGCAGCACCGGCCAGGAGCAGGAACGCCTGGTGGAGCCCTGGGGCCTGGGCAGCCGCTTCGCCCAATGGTACCTCGTGGGCCACGACCGGGGCCGGGGGGACAAACGGTTCTTCCGCCTGTCCCGCCTGACGTCCGCCGTGACCGTCCTGGAGAAGGAGACCTTCACGCCGCCGGCAGGGTTCAACGTCCGCGCCGAGCTGGCCGGCCTGGCCGAGCTGCCGGTGCAGAGCGCCGTGGTCGACGTCGAACACGGGCGGCTCCTGGGCCTCCGCAAACGCGCCCAGCCGCTTCCGGACGCAGCGCCGGAAGCCCGAACACCGGGGCGCCCGGCCGGGACGGACCGCCTCGCGGTGCCCTTCCGCGATGCGGAGACCCTGGGCGAGGAGCTGGCCTCCTACGGTCCCCGCGTCACCGTGATTTCACCCCCCGAACTCGCCGGCGCCGTCCACCGCCGCCTCGCGGCAGCCGCCGAGTTCGCCGACAGGCCCCTGCCGGTCGTCGCCTTCCCGGCGGCGGGCCGCGCCGGCCACACCCGGAAACGAACCTCGGAGGACCAGCTCAAGCGGATGCTGCAACTCGTCCCGTTCCTTGTCCACAACCAGGGACTGCACATCAGCGAGGTCGCCGCCAGGTTTGGCATCACCCGCAAGGCACTCGAGGACGACCTGCGGATCCTGATCTGCTCGGGCCTCCCTGAGGGCTACCCCGACGATCTGCTGGACATCCAGTGGGACGATGACCACGTATTCATCACCCAGGCCCTGGACCTGACCCGCCCCGTACGGTTCACCGTGGACGAGGCCTGTGCGCTCCTGACCGGCCTGGAGACGCTCAACAGCCTGCCCGAGCTCGCCGAAGGCGGCGCCCTGGAATCGGTGACGCTCAAACTCATGGCCGCGGCGGGGGAGGAAGGCGTCAAAGCGGCCGCGCTCTCCGGCCCCGAGGTGGCCCCCGGCGATTCCGCCATCCTTGACACCGCCCGCGCCGCCCTCGAATCCGGCGCGCAGCTGCACCTGAGGTACTTCTCGGCGCAGCGCGACGCCGTGTCCGAACGTGACGTGGACCCCCTGCGGCTCTATTCGCTGGACAACACGTGGTACCTCGAGGCTTACTGCCACTCCGCCCAGGGCCTCCGCAACTTCCGGCTGGACAGGATCGAAGCCCTTGAGCCCAACGGCCGGCGGGCGGCCGCGACGGCAAAGCCGGCGGACAGCTTTCCGGTGAAACTGTTCACCCCAAACGACGACGACACGGTGGTCCTGGTGGAACTCGCGCCCCGCGGCACCGGCCTTGCTGACGACTATTACGCCGAGCGGACCGCGGCCCTGCCAGGCGGCGGCATGCTCGCCGAAATCCGGTTTGGCAGCACGGACTGGCTGCCGATGTTCGTGGCCCAGCACGGCGGGATGGTGCGGATCCTGCAGCCAGAGGCCCTCGCGGCCGCGTCGCGGGAGTGGCTCGCCGCGGCCCTGACGCAATACGAAGCCTTCCCGGATCGCCCGATAGACTGATCAGCATGCCTTGGTGGTCCTGGATCGTTATTTGGATAGCGCTTGTCGCGTTGTCGCTGTTGTTCTTCGGCGTGCTCGGCTTCCGGCTGTTCCGGCAAGCCACGACGACGCTCACCGAATTGGGTGAAGCCGCGGACCGCTTTTCCACCCTTCCTTCACCAGCGGGCACCGGCACCGTTTCAGCGGCCGGTTCGACAGCGACCGGCGCCGGTGACCCGGGCAGCGCGGACGAATCCCTTCGGCCGGCGCCCGGCGACGCCATTTTTGCCTCGCCCGCGCGGATGCGACATGATTACCACGCATCCAAGCTCGCCCGGCAAAACGCCCGCCGGCTGCGCCGCATCCAACGCAAGAAGGACCGCGGGCAACCCCAGGCGCTGCGCGACATCGAAACGCGTTAGACATAGGATGTATTCAAACGAAAGGACCTCTCCCCATGAGGCTTGAAGGCTGGCATCTCATCATCATCATCGTTCTGGCACTGGTGCTGTTCGCTGCGCCGAAGCTGCCGGGCATGGCCCGCAGCCTGGGCCAGTCGATGCGCATTTTCAAGTCGGAAGTCCGGGAAATGAAGAAAGACGGCACCACCGATGCCAAGGATGGCTCCGAGCCGGTTGAAGGACGGGTCATCAACCACCCGCAGACCGGCGCAGCGGAAAGCCGCACGGGCGACGGAACCGACGTTCCGCCGTCGACCCGCGCCTAAGACCGCATGGCAGTAACCATGAGCCGTCGATCGAACCCCGAGGGGAGGATGGCGCTCCTCGACCACCTCAAAGAGCTGCGCAACCGGCTCTTTAAGGCGGCAATCGCCGTCGTCCTTGGGACGGTAGTGGGTTTCCTTGTCTACCAGCCAATGCTGGCGGCGCTGATCAAGCCGATCCGCGACCTGAATGAACATGAAGGCCGCCAGGCCACCCTGAATTTCGACGGCGTCGCGAGCTCGTTCGACCTCATGATCCAGGTCTCCGTATTCCTGGGCCTGATTATCGCCAGCCCCGTCTGGCTCTACCAGCTCTGGGCCTTCATCGTGCCGGGGCTGCACAAGAAGGAACGCCGCCTGGCCCTGTCCTTCGTGGCGGCGGCCGTGCCGCTCTTCGTCGGCGGCGTCCTGCTGGCCTGGCTCGTGCTGCCCAACGCGGTCCGCGTCCTGACCGACTTCACGCCGTCGGGCGGCTCCAACTTCATCAGCGCCCAGGTGTACCTGTCCTTTGTGCTGCGGCTGCTGCTCGCCTTCGGCATCGCCTTCCTCCTCCCGGTGGTCCTGTTCGGGCTGAACCTGGCCGGACTCATCAAGGGCCAGCAGCTGCTCAAGAGCTGGCGGATCACAGTCTTCCTGGTCTGCCTGTTCGCCGCGATGGCCGCTCCCGGCGCCGACGCCATGAGCATGTTCTACCTGGCCGGACCCATGCTGGCGCTGTTCTTCGCCGCGATCGGGCTGTGCCTGCTCAACGATCGCCGGCGCGAGCGGCGCGCCGTCAAACGCGACGCCGAGACCGAAGCCACCGCCGACCACGCCACCCCCAGCTCCGAGCTGGAGAATCTCTAGCCTTTCGCGCACTAGGCTGGAAACATGTCCTCACACCCCGGGCCGGAATCACCGTCCGAACGTTACCGCGCCAGCGTCGAGCGGGCTGCTGAAGCCAAGACCTATCTGGGCGGGTTCATCCGCTCGCTCGAATTTGAACTCGATGACTTCCAGCGCGAAGCATGCCTGTCCCTGCAGGCCGGCCGGGGCGTGCTGGTGGCCGCCCCCACCGGCGCCGGGAAGACGATTGTGGGGGAGTTCGCCATCTATCTGGCCCTCCAGCGTGGGCTCAAGGCGTTCTACACCACCCCCATCAAAGCCCTGAGCAACCAGAAGTACTCCGAACTGGCCGCCAAGTACGGCGCCGCCCAGGTGGGACTGCTCACCGGAGATACCAGCATCAACGGCGACGCCCCGGTGGTGGTCATGACCACCGAAGTGCTCCGCAACATGCTCTACGCGGATTCGGACACCCTGGATGATCTCGGCTTCGTGGTCATGGACGAAGTCCACTACCTCGCCGACCGCTTCCGCGGCGCCGTGTGGGAGGAAGTCATCATCCATCTGCCCAGCGAGGTCCAGGTGGCGTCCCTGAGTGCCACGGTCTCCAACGCCGAGGAGTTCGGTGCGTGGCTCGACATCGTCCGCGGGCAGACCGATGTGATCGTCTCCGAGCACCGCCCGGTGCCGCTGTGGCAGCACGTCATGGTGGGGCGGAAGATCGTGGACCTGTTTGCCGGCGACACGAGCTTTGACGAGATCGCCCTGCCTGGTGGGGCAACTGCCAGTGAGGCAACTGCCGGGGAGGCATCCGCCGTAGCCGATGCTGTTGTCGGCGGCCCGGCGGCCGCCGTCACCTCGGAAGCGCCAGGGCGGGCCGGCTTCGAGGTCAACCCGGAACTGCTGTCCATGGCCCGGGCCGAGAGCCAGATGAATTTCCGTGGCCGCTTCGGCCACGGCGGCCGGAACCAGCGCCGCCAGCAACGCAGCCAGCGGGACGAACCGCAGGGCGCCCAGCGCAGCCCGGTGCGGAAGGCCAGCCGGCCGCAGGTCATCGCCAGCCTGGACCGGCAGGACCTCCTGCCGGCCATCACATTCATCTTCTCGCGCGCCGGCTGCGATGCCGCCGTGGCCCAGTGCGTCGCGGCCGGACTCTGGCTGACCAGCGAGGCCGAACAGCAGATCATCGCCCGGCGCGTCGACGAGGCCGCCCAGGACATCCCCTCGGATGACCTCGATGTGCTCGGCTTCTGGAGCTGGCGGGACGGCCTGCTCCGCGGGCTCGCCGCGCACCACGCCGGCATGCTGCCGACCTTCAAGGAGGTTGTGGAGAAGCTGTTCGTCGACGGGCTGGTCAAGGCCGTCTTCGCCACCGAAACACTCGCCCTGGGCGTCAACATGCCGGCCCGCTGCGTCGTGCTCGAAAAGCTCGACAAGTTCAACGGCGAGGCCCATGTCAACATCACGGCGGGGGAGTACACCCAGCTGACGGGCCGCGCCGGCCGCCGCGGCATCGACGTCGAGGGCCACGCCGTCGTGCTGTGGCAGCCCGGAACGGATCCGGCCGCCGTCGCCGGCCTGGCCTCACGGCGGACCTACCCGCTGAACTCCAGCTTCCGGCCCACGTACAACATGTCGATCAACCTTTTGGCGCAGTTCGGCCGGCCGCGCGCCCGGGAGATCCTCGAATCATCCTTTGCCCAGTTCCAAGCGGATCGATCCGTGGTGGGACTGGCCCGGCAGGTCAGGAGCCGGGAAGAATCCATTGCCGGGTTCAGCAAGGCCATGACCTGCCACCTGGGCGACTTCACCGAATACGCGCGGCTGCGGCGGGCCCTGGGCGATGCCGAAACCATGGCCTCGCGGAGCACGTCCCGGGCCAGGAAGTCCTTGACCGAGGACTCCCTGAGCAGGCTGCTTCCCGGCGACGTAGTGGATGTTCCGGCGGGGAAGTCGCCCGGGCTCGCGGTGGTGCTCAGCTCCGACCACGAATCCCGCGAGCCCCGCCCCGCCGTCATGACGCTGGACAACCAGCTCCGCCGGATTGGCCTGCACGACGTCGAAGGTCCGTTGTCGCCGATCACGCGGATCAGGATTCCCAAGACCTTCAACGCCAAGGTTCCCAAGTCCCGCCGCGACTTGGCGTCCTCGGTGCGCAACGCCATCCGCGAGAACCGGCCGCCGGCGCCGCCGCGCCGCGACGACGACTTCGGCCGGGCCTCCGCTGCACCCAACCAGGAGAAGCGGATCGCCGAGCTCCGCCGGGAACTGCGCGCCCATCCCTGCCACGGCTGCAGTGAACGCGAGGACCATGCCCGGTGGTCCGAACGCTGGTGGAAACTCCGCCAGGAAACGGACGGGCTCATCCGCCAGATCCAGGGCCGGACCAACACCATCGCCAAGACGTTCGACCGTGTGTGCGGCGTCCTGACGGGCTACGGCTACCTGGAAACCTCGGACACGGGCGCGCTGTCCATCAGCCCGGACGGGCAACGCCTGCGGCGGATCTACGGCGAAAAGGACCTGCTGATTTCGCAGTCACTGCGGATGGGGGCCTTCAACGACCTCGACGCCGCCGAGATCGCCGCGCTGGCCAGTGTGCTCGTCTACCAGGCCAAGCGTGAGGACCGCGGCCTGCGGCCCAAGATGCCGAGCGTGTCCCTGGAATCCGCGGTAGACACCGTGGTCCGCGAATGGTCCGCGCTGGAGGACGTCGAGGAAGCCAACAAGCTGCCCCTCACTGGCGAGCCCGAGCTCGGCCTTGTGTGGCCGATCTTCAAATGGGCCAAGGGCCGGCACCTCCAGGACGTGCTGAGCGGCACCGACCTGGCCGCGGGCGACTTTGTCCGCTGGGTCAAGCAGGTGATCGACCTCCTGGACCAGCTCGCCGACATCCCGAACCTCGACCCCCGGATTGCGCGGCTGTGCGCGGAGGCCATCAAGCTCATCAAACGCGGCGTCGTCGCCTATTCCTCCGTGGCCTAGGGAGCGGGCCGGACCGGCCCGCTCCCTGCACCACTCGCTGGCCCGCTACCGCGGCCTCCCAGATTTTCGAACCCGCCGGCGCTCGGCCGGCCCCCAGCAACAAGGAGTTCCCGCCCCATGACCGATTCGCCGGCCGCCCCCGCCCCCCGCAACGTCACGCTGTACCGCAACGGCTCGGTCTACACAGCTGCCGATCCCTTTGCGACTGCGATGCTGGTCGACGGCGACACCGTCGCCTGGGTTGGTTCCGAGCAGGCCGCCACATCCATCGCCGATGCCTCCATGGAGGTGATCGATCTGCAGGGCGCGCTCCTGGCCCCCGGTTTCGTCGACTCCCACCTCCACCTGACGGAAACCGGAATCGCGCTGGAGGGCCTCCAGCTGGCCGGGGTGCGCTCCTCCGCTGAACTCCTCGACGCCGTCGCCGCCGCCTCCGCGTCCAGCGCGGGCGGTCCCGTCCTGGGCCACGGCTGGGACGAGACCACTTGGGCCGATCCCGCCCTGCCCTCCCGGGACGAAATCGAACGCGCGGCCGGCGGCCGCCAGGTCTACCTGTCCCGCGTCGATGTCCACTCGGCCCTGGTATCGAACTCCCTGGCCGCGTCGGCCGGACTGGACGGGCTCGACGGCGGCGGCGCCGGAAGCCAGGTCAAACGCGACGCCCACACCGCGGCCCGCCTGGCGGCCCGCCGGCTGCCGGCGGACGCCCTGCGCGCATACCAGCAGCGCGCCCTCGCCGAGGCAGCGGCCAACGGCTACGTGGCCCTCGCCGAGATGGCCGCGCCGCATATCGGAAGCATCGAGGACCTGCGGCTCGCGGTGGCCTGGAACAGCACCTCCGGCGGCGGACCGAACGGGGTGGACGGCGTGGCAGTGCCGGAGATCCTGCCGTACTGGGGCGAGCTCGCCGGATCCGCCGAACACGCCCAGTCCATCCTGGACGAATTGGGCCTGCCTGTACTGGGCCTCGCCGGTGACCTGAACATCGACGGCTCGATCGGCTCACGGACTGCCGCCCTGCGTGCGGACTACACCGACGCGCCCGGAGAGCGCGGCAGCCTGTACCTCTCCGTGGCCGAGGCAGCCGCCCACCTCGCGGCGTGCTCCCTCCTGGGGATCCAGGCGGGTTTCCACGTGATCGGCGACGCCGGCCTGGACGCGGCCCTCGACGCCCTCGACCTCGCCGCGGCTGAGGTGGGGGAGCAGCGCGTCCGTGCCGCGGGGCACCGGTTCGAGCACGTCGAACTCGCCGATGCCGCGGCCATCAGCCGGCTGGCCCGCTATTCGGTCAGCGTCAGCGCGCAGCCGGTCTTCGACGCCCTGTGGGGTGGCGGGGACCGCCTGTACCAGCAGCGCCTCGGCTCCCGCCGGCTGGGAATGAATGCCTTTGGCAGCCTCTACGCGGCCGGTGTGCCGATCTGCTTCGGCAGCGACAGTCCGGTGACGCCGCTCCGGCCGTGGTCCAGCGTGCGCGCATGCCTGCAGCACACCAATCCCGCCGAACAGATCTCCGCCCGCGCCGCGTTCCTCGGCCACACGCGGGCCGGCTGGCGGGCAGCCCGCTACCCCAACCCCATGGCCGGGCAACTGGTGCCGGGCGCTCCGGCCAGCTTTGCGGTCTGGGAGGTCGAGGAGCTCATGGTCCAGGTGGCCGACGGGCGCGTGCAGTCGTGGAGCACCGACCCGCGCGCCCGCACCCCGCTGCTGCCGGCGCTGGACACCGGCAGCGATCCTGCCTGCCTCCTGACGGTACGGAACGGCCAGGAACTCTATGCCAGCGGCGCCCTCCACGCCTGAACACCTGGCGCCTGATCCGGCCCGTCATCCAGCGGACGGAGCGGAAACATTTCCACCCGCGCCCCCGCCCTGAACTGCGCCGACAGACGAAACGGCAGGTCACGGCTCGGTTGACAGATCGGCCCGCCCCCGTAGCATTGAGGGGCAACGGAGGGTTGCGTACCGCGCAGACTCCGGCAGTCCCCGGTCCTTCCCAGGTTGCCGCACCCGCGGGAGCTTTACTTGGTCATGACCACGGGCACCCCCAGGGGGCGGGTCTACTTCGCAGCAGAAAACGGTTCCGGCGCCGCAATTCGTGGCCTGCCGGTACTGGCCCGAAGCGGGTGGACCTGCCCGGGCGGCCGTACGGCCGCCTCGCGGGCGCCCCACGGGCGCGCAACTCCCTATAATGGGAAGTTGCGCCTGAATATCCGGAACCATTGACTTTCGGCGCACCGACCGCTCCCTTCAAGGAAAGGCCTCGCTGTGCGTGTCCTCACCATCATCCCGACCTATAACGAGCTGGAATCGTTGCCCAAGACCCTCGGTCGCCTGCGCACAGCCGTGCCCGCCTCCGACGTGCTGGTTGTCGACGACAACAGCCCTGACGGCACGGGGCAGCTGGCGGACCGCATGGCCGCAGAAGACGGACAGGTCCACGTCCTGCACCGCGCCGGAAAGGCCGGCCTGGGAGCGGCGTACATCGCGGGCTTCAAGTGGGGCCTGGACGCCGGCTACGACATCCTCGTGGAGATGGACGCTGACGGCTCGCACCAGCCCGAGCAGCTGCCGCAGCTGATCGAGGCCGTGGAGCAGGGCGCGGACCTCGCCATGGGCTCCCGCTGGGTTCCCGGCGGCCGTGTGGTCAACTGGCCGGTCTACCGCCAGGCCATCAGCCGCATCGGCAGCACGTACGCGCGGATCATGCTCGGAGTAAAGATCAAGGACGTCACCGGCGGCTTCCGCGCCTTCCGGCGGACCACGCTGGAGAAGCTGAACCTGGATGCGGTCGACTCGGTAGGCTATGGCTTCCAGGTGGATCTTGCCTGGCGCGTGGCCAAGCTCGGCCTGACCATCGTGGAACGGCCCATTACCTTCGTGGAGCGCGAGCTCGGCGCTTCGAAGATGAGCAGCAACATCGTCGTCGAAGCCATGATCAACGTCACCAAATGGGGACTCACGGCCCGCTGGAACAAGCTCCGGGGCAAGCAGGACAGCAGGCAGGACGCCTAAGGCGTGTCTCCCGGTCCGGGCATCACCGGGGTATAGGGTCGGGCGGTATGGCGCTGCGACTTGTTCAGATGAATTTCAAGGCTCGGGATGACTCAACGCTCGGCCGGTTTTGGGCGGAGGCACTCGGCTGGGGTGTGTCCAGCGAGGGACCCGGTGTGACCAATGTTGAACCCCTGGGTTTCGTCTGGCCGGACCCCGCCGCCGTCTGCGTCGATGTCGTCACCGTCCCGGACCCCGAGACGGTGGGGTACCGGGCGCGCCTCGATCTCGCCACCACCTCTGCGGCCCACCAGGCGGAGCTGGTGGCGCATCTCTTGGGGCTCGGCGCGACGCCCGCCGACGTCGGCCAGGGTGCTGAGCCGTGGACGGTTCTGGCCGACCCGGAGGGCAACCTGTTCCGCGTGCTGGAGCCCCGCCCGATCTACCAGGACACCGGGCCGATCGCCGCGGTGGTGGTCAGCTGTGCAGACCCACGGGCCATGGCCGGGTTCTGGGCCGGGGCGACGGACTGGACCCTGCACGAGGTGGACGACGATCACGCGAGGCTGCGTTCGGCCAAGGGTGTCGGGCCGTACCTTGAGTTCCTTCGTACGCCCGGCGTGCCTGCCGTGTGGGGCCGTGTCCATCTCGACCTGATGCCGTACCCGGGTGATGATCAGGCGGCGGAGGTGGCCCGGCTGCGGCCCGCATCGAATGATGCGGGCCCGGCCCTTGCCGTAGCCGGTGCGCTGGGGACTAGGCCGAGCGGCGTTCGCCGCGGCGTTCGCGCAGGATGGTGAGGCGATCTTCGAGGATCTGCTCAAGTTCGGGAAGCGAGCGGCGCTCCAGCAGCATGTCCCAGTGCGTGCGCACTGCCTTCTCGTTGCTGTTGACGGGGCGTTCGCCATCCACAAGCAACGCCTCCTTGCCCGTCTTCGAAACCCAGACCGGGGGGATTTCGGCTTCCGAGGAGAATGTCACGAACACCTGCTCGCCATCCTCGCAACGGTATTCAACCCGCTGGCGCGGAGCCGGTTCGACGCCGGATTCGGTCTCCATGCTCTGTGCGCCAAGGCGCATACCCCGCAGGCTGCGATCGCTCATCTTTTCTCCCTCTATTCGGTTCGCAGGGTCAAGCCCTGCGTTGTCCGGGGACCGTCAGGCGCCGGACTTCTGGTTGCACCGCGCTGTACCGTAACTGGCCCGGTGTGGCCCGGCCAGATGACAGTTACCAGTGGACAAAACTCTTTGGAACGTCATTGGAATCAACGCTGTGCGGAGCGTTTTTGTTCCGGACGGCTGAACTGACCGGACAAATATTCAAGTATACGGGAGTGGTGCGGGCGCGGTAAAGCGAGTAGCCCCGTGGCGTGAACTGCGTATCCTGTACCCGACCGGGCCGGCCTTAAGCCGGCTGGCCCCCGCCGCCGGCCGAAATGGCCGGTCCGCGGGGGCCAGGACGGAGCTATCCGATCCGACCGATCCAGGGCGGGAGCAGGCTCAGGGCCGGTTCCCTTGGCCGTCGGCTGCGGCGGGCGGTGAGTACGGTGCCACGTCCGGCGTTGAGGCCGTCTGCTCCTGCACCGCGCCTGCACCCAGTACGCTGCCGATCCCTTTGAGCGCCTCGCCAACCTCGCTGGGAATGATCCACAGCTTGTTTGAGGATCCCTCGGCAATCTTCGGGAGGGTCTGGAGGTACTGGTAAGCCAGCAGTTTCTGGTCCGGGTTGCCCTTGTGGATCGCGTCGAAGACCTTCTGGATGGCCTGGGCCTCGCCGTCGGCCCGCAGGATGGCCGCCTTCGCGTCGCCTTCGGCCTTCAGGATGGAGGACTGGCGCTGGCCTTCGGCGGTGAGGATCGCGGACTGCTTGGTGCCCTCGGCCGTCAGGATGGCGGCGCGGCGGTCACGTTCGGCCCGCATCTGCTTTTCCATCGAGTCCTGGATCGAGTGGGGCGGATCGATCGCCTTGAGCTCGACCCGGGAGACCCGGATGCCCCAGCGACCGGTCGCCTCGTCCAGGACGCCGCGGAGCTGGCCGTTGATCTGGTCGCGCGAGGTCAGCGCTTCCTCCAGGTTGAGGCCGCCAACCACGTTGCGCAGGGTGGTGGTGGTCAGCTGTTCCACTGCCTGGATGTAGTTGGCGATCTCGTAGGTGGCGGCCCGGGCGTCCGTGACCTGGAAATAGACCACGGTGTCGATCGAGACCACCAGGTTGTCCTCGGTGATGACCGGCTGCGGCGGGAAGGACACCACCTGCTCCCGCAGGTCGAGCAATGGCAGCAAGCGGTCCACAAACGGGATCAGCAGGGTAAGTCCGGGATTCAGGGTGCGTTGGTATTTACCCAGCCGTTCAACGACGCCGGCACGGGCCTGTGGAATGATCCGGACCGACCGGACCAGCACAATAATTACAAACACAATTAGTACCAGCAGCACAATTGCGACTGCGATATTCATACATCACCTATTCCCCAGTTGTTTTGTCTTAGTCTCGCGCCGGCAGCGCCGCACCGGCCGGACAGCAGTGCCCGCCGGACAGCGCCCCTTATTGGACGGCGGATTCCGGTTGCGGGGCCACGATCGCGGTGGCCCCTTCGATGGCACTGACCACAGCCTGCTGTCCGGGCGCCAGTACTCCCGATTCGGACCGCGCACTCCAGACGTCCCCGCCAATCTTGACGAGCCCGCCGTTTTCGCTCACAGCCTCCATGACGACGGCGGATTCGCCGATGAGGCGTTCAATGTTGGTGCGCTGATCCGCCGGTCCCCGGTGGAGATGCTTGAGGGCCACCGGCCGGACGAAGCCGATCATGAGCAGGGACACCACGCAGAAGGCGATAATCTGCAGCCACGGATCGGCGCCGGCGAAGTCCGCCACCAGCCCGGCGAGGGCGCCGCCGCCGAGCATGATGAAGAACAGGTCGAGTGTGATCATCTCGACCACGGCAAACAGGAGAAAGAGCGTGAGCCACAACGCCCACCAATTCTCGATCAGCCATTCAGACATCAGTTCCCCCTTGAGTTCCGGGAGCTGCAGGCACAGGTCCCCAGTAACTGTGATTCCATCCTAAGCGGAACAGCAATAGCTGGGACCGGCGGTAGGGAATTGATGGCCAAAGTGGCCAAGTCGTTATTTCGCGGGTCGATTCCCCGGCCTGGCCTTCCGCCCCGGTTCCCCTCCCGGGGGTGGTTTTCGGGGCATGCCGGACGGCAGCCGCGAACCGGCGGGAGCGGGAATGGTCAGCGGATGGGTTGAAAGACGCTGATCCGGAAGCGGGCCGAGACAGAGGTCCGCTCCGGAAGCGCGGCCTCGAGGGCTGCCAGTGCGGCGCGGTCCAGGTGGTGGCCGGCCGGTCCCATGTAGGCCAGGTTGGCGACGTCGCGCGGGCCAAGGGTCAATGCCAGGTCCAGACCAGATGCTGCGACGGGCGCGAAGTGCTGGCCCAGGGACGCGGCGAGCCGCTCGTCCTTGGCCGGCTCGATCCCCAGCATCCCGGCCGGCCCGGCAACCTCCGCCAGGTGACCGGGCCGCGGTGTGACCACGACCAGGCGGCCGCCGGGGCGGAGAACCCGGGCGAACTCGGGCGCGTTGCGCGGCGCAAAGACCACGGTGACGACGTCGACGGCGTTCTCCGCGACCGGCAACGGCTGCCAGACGTCCCAGACGACGTTCAAAGCCTCGGGGTTCAGCCTGGCTGCGCGGCGCAGGGCGAACTTGGAAATGTCCAGGCCGATGGCCGCGGCAGGACCGCTGACCGCGGCCCGGTCCAGCACGGCCCTGAGGTAGTGGCCGGTGCCCGTCCCGGCGTCGAGCACGAGGGGCCGGCCGGCGGGGGCTTCCCGGAGCGCCGGTGTGGCGAGCCCGGCCACCGCATCGGCCAGCGGCTGGTAATGCCCCGCGGAGAGGAACTCGAAGCGGGCCGCCACCATGTCTGCGCTGTCGGCTTCAAAAACCGTCCCCTTGCCGACCAGGAAGTTGAAGTAGCCCTGCCTGGCCGCGTCAAAGCTGTGACCGGCTCCGCACACCAGGGTGCGGGCGCCGCCAGTGAAGCGGAGGCCCTGGCGGCACACCGGGCACAGGAGGGGGAGATCGGCGGCGGGCATAGCTTTCATCCTATGCGCGGATCCCCGGCCCGCCGCGCGGCCGGGGCACTGGCAACAGGGGCGCCGTGGCACCGGGCACACCGCGGCGCGCCCCGCCGCACCGGCGCAACGTGAGGTGTTTCACAGCGGGCGCGCCACGGGCTAGGCTCGCAATCGTGAAATCTGAACATCTTCCGCTGCTCAATTCCGTGTCCGCCCCTGCCGTGCACCCCGACGGTTCCCGCGCCGTGGTCTCCGTGCTCCGCCCGGACTTCGATGCCGATGCCTACGTGGGCCAGCTGTGGACCGTGCCCCTGGGTCAGGACCTGGCCCACCCGGACTTCAACGACCCGGACCAGAGGCCACGCCGGCTGACCCGGGGCTTCCGCGACACGGCACCGGACTTTTCACCTGACGGCCGTGCCCTTGGGTTCCTGCGTGCGGCAGCGGACGGAAAGCCGCAGCTGTTCGTGGTGGAAGCCGCCGGCGGCGAACCCCAGCTGTTGACGGCGGCCCCACTGGGGGTCAGCTCCTTCACGTGGTCGCCTGATTCCCGCAGCATTCTCTTCAGCGCCAGGACGCCTGACGAGGGCAGGTATGGCAGCGTCGACGGCGTGAGCGGGGGCAGCGAGGACGCCCGGCTGATCACGGATTTCCAGTACCGGATGAACGGTGTTGGCTACACCGCCGACAAGCCGCTTCAGCTGTTCATCCTCGAGGTGCCGCAGCTTGACGCCGAACCGAAGGTGGCGCCGGCCGGACGCGCCCTGAAGGCCCGCGGCACCGCGGCCGATCCCGCGGAGAATGCTGCCGGGCTGCTGCCGGCCGCCAAACAACTCACCACCGCACCAGCGGACCACAACGGCGCCGGCTTCAGCGCCGACGGCACCATCTACTTCACCGCCGCCCTGCACGATGGGCGGGATACTGACCTCGTCAGTGGAATCTACGCGCTGCCTGTTACCGGAGGGCAGCCGCAGGCTGTGGTGCCGGCCAACGCCGGACGGCAGAGCATCAGCGCCGTGCGTCAATCCGCCGATGGGCAGTGGCTCTTCTTCCTGGCCCAGGACCTGGGCGCATCCGGGCTGGACTTCGTGGCCAGGAACACCGTCCTCTATGCGATGCCTGCCGCCGGCGGACACGCCACGGCGCTCAGCGATGCCGAGGCGCTGGACCTGTCCGGCGGCAGCCGGCTGGAGCTGCGCGGCGGCGCGGGCGCCCTGGTGCTGAACAATGCGCGGGGAACCGTGGAGCTGCACGAATTCGTTGCGACGGGCGGCCACACCGTCCTCCTGGAAGGCAACCGGGTGGTGACCGGCGCCGCGGAGGGTGGCGGAACGCTCGTGGTGAGTTTCAGCGATTCGACGACGGCCGGTGATGTTGCCGTCCTCGAGCCCGGGCAGGTGCGCCGCCTGACGGACTTCTCCGCCCAGCTGCGGAGCGTGGCGGGGATCAGCGAGCCGCAGGAACTGACATTGGCCTCGGCCGACGGGTACCCGGTCCATGGCTGGCTCGTGAAGCCGGCGGGCCCGGGACCGCACCCGGTGCTGCTGAACATCCATGGCGGCCCGTTTGCCCAGTTCGGGGTGGCGTTGTTCGACGAAGCGCAGGTCTATGCCGGGGCCGGTTACGCCGTGCTGATGTGTAATCCGCGGGGTTCGGCCGGTTACGGCCAGGCACATGGCCGGTCCATCAAGGAGCGGATGGGAACCGTGGACATGCAGGACGTCCTGGCGTTCCTGGACGGGGCCGTGGGGAAATTCGAGGATCTGGACGCCGCCAATGTCGGCATCATGGGCGGATCCTACGGCGGCTACCTGACGGCGTGGACCATCAGCCACGACCACCGTTTCCGGGCCGCCATAGTCGAGCGTGGTTTCCTGGACCCCGTGAGCTTCACCGGTTCTTCCGACATCGGCTGGTTCTTCGGTGGCGAATACACCGGCCCGGCGGCGGAGCAAATGGCGGCCCAGAGTCCCATGGCGCGCGTGCAGCACGTACGGACGCCGTCGCTGGTGATCCACAGCGAGGAGGACCTCCGGTGTCCCGTGGAGCAGGGCCAGCGGTACTTCACCGCCCTCAAGCAACAGGGGGTCGAGACCGGATTCCTGGTCTTCCCCGGCGAGAACCATGAGCTGTCCCGCTCCGGCACCCCGCACCACCGGAAGCAGCGGTTCGATGAAATCCTGAAGTGGTGGGCCCGCTACCTGCCGTCCGCATCGAATCCGGCGCCGCAGCCCTAGCCCTGGCCCTGGCCCTGGCCCTGGCCCGCAGGCTTAGTCCGCGGCCGGGTCCGGCAGGAACCCGAGTTCCTGCCGGGCGCGGCTGATGTCCGGCTGGGCCCAACGGGCGGAGTATTCGGCATTGTTGCTGATGGAGCGCAGCTCGGCCCGGTCCAGGAAGAGGATCCCTTGGAGGTGGTCGGTTTCATGCTGGACAATCCGGGCCTGCCAGCCGGAGAAAGTCTGCTGGAGTTTCGTGCCGTCCGGCGCCGTGAAATCGAGCTGGACTGATTCCGGCCGCACGACCGCCGCCTGCAGGCCGCCAATGGAGAGGCAGCCTTCGTAGAACGCCGCGGACTTCGCGCCCAGGGGACGATAGCTCGGGTTCAGCATGGCAAAGAACGGCAGCGCCTCCCGCCCGCGGACGGCAGCGACGTCGGGATCGACGTCGAACTGGTCCTCCAGGACAGCGATCTGCAGTGGAATCCCCAGCTGCGGGGCCGCCAGGCCCACGCCTGGGGCCTTGTGCATCACGCTGCGCATGAGGTCGATGAGGTGGCCGAGGTCGGCATCAGCCAACTGGCCATCGTACGGCGCCGCCACGTGCCGGAGCACCGGGTGTCCGGCCTGGACAATTGGCGGGAGGATGCCGGCGCTCAGGATCTCCTGGACGGTCTCGCTTATCCGGGCGGCGCTGTAGTCGGAGGGCCTGGCGTCAAAGGGCATGCCCTCAGACTACTGGCGCCCGCACGCCTTTGTAACAAAGTCGTAGATGCGGGCGCGAAGTTGGCTGCCGGCGTCGACCTTCACAATTCCCTCGCGGCCCGCCACCCTGACCTGCAGCGGCAGGAGTGTGCCCACCTTGTCTTCGGCCACTGCATGGGGATCGCAGCGGGAGGGCCTGATGCCGAGGCGCACTTGGGCCGGGGCACCGCCGGCGCGGACCGTCACCGACCGGGGCCACGGGGCTTGTGAGCCCTCCGCCAGCAGCGTGGTTTCCTCGATCCGGTCAATCACCAGTTCACCGGCGCCGGCGGCGCGCGGTTGCAGCAGCAGACGCACGACGGCGGTCTGACCGTCCGCGGCGACCTCGAGCCCGGGATCCAGCGCGATCGTGGCGACAGCCGAGGCTTCCCGGGCCAGGCACAGCTCCGAATTGTTCCGCGCCAGGACGCCGAACGGGTCTGTTGCCGGAGCCATGGCCGGGACCGGCACGGCACCTTCCGGCGTGGCCAGCCGCAGGGATACGTGGGCGTCGCCCGCAGCCCCGGAGGTGGCTCCCGGTCCGGCCGGGCTGCCGCAATCCGGGGCGGGCAACGGTGCCGGCAGGCTCTTGGGCTGTCCGGGCGGAAGCTCGATCCCGCCGGTGCGGGCGGACCAGATGATCGGGGCCGCGAAGAGAGGGCTGGTCAGTTCCGCGCCGAGGACCGTCAGGGCATGGCCGGTGGTGTTCGTGAGCTGGATTTCGATGATCTGCTTGCTGTAGTTGTCGCGGAACTGGCTGATTTCCGCGGTCACGGGGCCTGTGGGGATCGGGGTAGCCGACGCCGTCGCGCTTGCCGGGGAGGCGGTGCCGCCGGCGGTTCCGGAGCTGCATGACGCCGCCGCGCCGAGCAGCACCAAGGCGGCCGCTGCCCGCAACACCCAATACGATGCGGCGCCGCGCATCACGGGAAGTCCGTCCATGCGCACAGTCTATTCCGGGGCAAACCCGTACCAATGCGCTGCCTAATGCATCGTGAAACGGCGGGCGATCAGGGAATTCACCGGCGGAACCGCGGCGACGCCTGCGATGCCACGGTTCCGCAGCGCCAGGAGACGGTCCGTGAGGGGCCGGCCCAGGGCCATGTTTATTTCCGCCTGGCGTGCGGCCCTCGCCGCCGCCCGCAACCGGGTCCGCTCAAAGGTCCGGAGGCGATCCGCGACATCCTGGCCGCGCACGGCCGCCGAGACGATCGGTGCCAACGCCGCCGCATCCAGCCAGCCGAGGTTCATGCCCTGCCCGCCGATGGGGCTCACCTCGTGGGCCGCATCCCCGATCATCACCACCCGGCCGGCCACCATCCGGGGGGCCAGGCGCGTGCGGACGCCGAAGCGGCTGAGCATGCTGTTGGTCCCGGCGTCGATGGCGAGCCCCGTCCGTTCGCGCACGCAGCCCATGAGCCACCGGGCGTCGACGCCGGGAGCGCCGGCTGCTGGTCCGCCGGCTGCGGGTCCGTCGGCTGCTCGTCCGCCGGCCGCGGAGTCGCCGGTACCCAGCCGGACCACCCAGCGGCGGAGCTGGCCGGGCAAGGGGAACGACTCCACGATGCCGGCGCCGGAGAGGAACAGTGCCGCGTCCGGACCGAACCCGGTGCCGTCCGCGAAGTCACCCATCAGGTAACTGTCCGGGTACTCTTTCACGCGCACGTCGGCGCCCTGCAGCGCCCGCACCGTGGAACGCACGCCGTCGGCGGCAATGACCAGCGGCGCCGAATAGCGCAGGGTGCCACTCCTGGAGTCGGCTTCCACGCTGACCCGGCCGCGGTCGTCGGACAGTCCGGTGAGGCGGACGCCGCGGTGCAGGGCGCCGTCGCCGAGCTCGTTGACCCGCCGCTCCAGGTGCGCCTCAGTACGGGCCTGGGGCAGGGACAGGACGAACGGAAAGCGGTCCGAGACGCCGGCAAAAGACATCCGGGCGAGGCATTTTCCGCCGGCCATTGCCATACCTCGGCGGATCTGGACCCCCTCGGCAATCATGGCCTCGGCAACTCCGGTTCCCGCGAGCGCGGCCAGCGCCGGCGGATGGATGCCGATGGCGCGCGACTGCGGCTCCGGTGCGCCCCGCTGTTCCAGGACCTGAACATCCACGCCGTCCTGCAGCAGCAGCGCGGCCATGAACAGCCCCACCGGACCGGCACCGATGATCAGCACCTCAGCCACTGGCGCCGGGCCCTGACTGGTAGACGCCGCCGGGAGTGCCGTGCAGCAGCAGGTTCCGGAAGGGGGCGTGGCGGGCGACGGTCCAGCCCGGGGGAGCGGCGGCGGCCAGCTCCGCGGCGGTGTAGCTTCGGCGGATGGAGGTCAGCCCGTCCCGCCGGATGTAGGAGCCGGTGAGCACCCAGGAGCCGGCAGAGAACAGCGCGTAGGCGGCGGGGCTGCGGCGGATGTCGTTGTGGACCACCGTGCCGCGGGACAACCGGGCCGACTCGGCGAGAAACTCTTCCAGCCCGTCAAGGTGGTGCAGGACATGGTTGGACACCACGAGGTCGTACCGGTTGCCCTCTTCGAGCAGCTCCGCGCTGGCCGCCTGGCGGAACGTCACGTCCGCCGTCGCGTGGCGGGCGCGGGCGAACAGGATCGCCCGCGGATCCGGGTCAATAGCGGTGACCTCGAGACGCAGTCCGTCCCGGGCCGCCCACCGGGCCAACAGCACGGAAACGTCGCCCCCGCCGCACCCGATATCCAGCAGGGACGTGGCGGAAGCAGCGGACAGCCGGGGCCTGATCCGGGACCGGTAGATGCCGCGCCAGCCGGCGACGGCACGGTTGACGAGCGCAAACTGGGCATACGTGCGCTCCAGGCGGCCGGGGTCGCAGCCCGGCAGGTCCATTTCCTCGACGGCGTCGGATGCGCGGTCCCGCAGGAGGGCCGCCCGAAGGTGTTCCATGCCCCGCTTCGCGCTGAACGGTTTCAGCGTGGCCGCTTTCAGACCCGTACCGCTACGGACTGCGCCGGTTCAGCTGATTCCGCTGGTTCCGCCGCCGGCTCCTGCCGCGGAGCCGCGGCGGCCCGCGGGGCAGCCACCCGGGTGAAGAGCGCCGTCTCGACCGTCAGGCCCGGGCCGAAGGCCATGGAGCAGATCCGTTCCGCGCCCGGGCCGGCCCAGCCGTCGTCCGCGGCGGCGTCTGCTGCCGGCAGTTCGAGGATGTGCTTGAGGACGAACAGGACGGTGGCGCTGCTCATGTTGCCGAAGTTCCGGAGGGTTTCGCGGGCCGGGACCAGCTGCTCGTCGCTGAGCTCCAGCCGGGACTGGACCTTGTCCAGAATGCTCCGGCCGCCCGGGTGGATGCCCCAGTGCTCGATCTCCCGGTAGGGGAGCCCCTGCAGCGAGCCGTCGCGGGACAGCAGCGGTTCCAGCGCGCCAATGATGTGGTCGTCGATGATGTGCGGGACATAGTTGCCCAGCACCATCTCGAAGCCCTCGTCGCCGATGTTCCAGGCCATCGAGTCCTCCCCGACGGGCGTCAGGACGGTTTCGAAGTGGTCCAGCCGCAGCAGGGGCGCTTCCCCGGGGATGTCCCGCGCTGTGATGATGGCCGCGGCAGCGCCGTCGGCGAACAAGGCCGACCCCATGATGGTGTCCGGATCATTGGAGGTCCGGACGTGAAGGGAACAGAGTTCGGCGCAGACCACCAGCACCGTTGCCTCCGGATCCGCCTCGCAAAAGGACTTCGCCGCCCGCAGCGCCGGGAAGGCTGCATAGCAGCCCATAAAGCCGAGGTGGTACCGCTGGACAGCCGGATTCAGGCCGAGGGCCCGGACAATCTTGTAGTCCGGGCCGGGATTGAAGAATCCGGTGCAGGAAACCGTGATCAGGTGGGTGATGTCCCGCGCCTCGACGCCCGGGCAGGCATCGAGGGCTTTTTGGGCTGCTTCAATGAAAAGCTTGGTCGCCTCCGTGGCGAAGATGCCGTTCCGGGTTTTGGTGCTGGGGCTGAGCACCAAGCCGGTGGCGGGGTCGAAGAACTGGGGGTTTTCCGCCTGGCTGTCCGCGGTGAGTTCCTCCACCGCCGTGTGCCTGGTGTCGATGGCTGCGGAGTCAAAGCACGTGTTGACGAGCCGGGATCCGAGCCGGGTGAGGCCCGGCTGGGCGGCGAACACGGCCCTGGCCTCGGGCTGGACCAGGATGGTTGGCGGGACTGCAGTTTCCAGAGACCTCAGGTAGACCGTCATGGTTCATTCTCAGCGAGCCTGCCGCCAAAGACAATGGAACGGCCGGAGATTCAGGAACACCTCCGGGCTGGACAACTCCGGCACGACGTAGCACGATCGCACTTGTGACCAGCAAACCCGACCGGGCGCAGCGCTTGCGCGACCTCGCGCTGTTACGCCGCGTCCGCGACCGAATGGACCGGGAATACGCACAGCCGCTGGATGTCGAGGCCCTCGCCCGCGGCGCCCACATGTCCGCCGGGCACCTCAGCCGCGAGTTCCGCCTGGCGTACGGCGAGTCGCCGTACAGCTATCTCATGACACGGCGCATTGAACGCGCGATGGCCCTGCTGCGCCGCGGCGACCTGAGCGTCACCGAGGTCTGCTTTACGGTCGGCTGCTCGTCGCTGGGCACCTTCAGCACCCGCTTCACCGAACTGGTTGGCGTGCCGCCCAGCGTCTACCGGCGCGAGGCTGCGAGGGCAACCGCGGGGATGCCCTCCTGCGTCGCGAAACAGGTCACCAGACCGGTCAGGAATCGAGAAGTCCCGGCCCCCGAACCGCAACTAGCATGAAGTCCATGGACATCAACATTCACGCGAGTTTCCTCCCACACAACGATCCCGACGCCGCCCTGGCCTTCTACCGGGACACCCTCGGCTTCGAGGTCCGCAACGACGTCGGCTACGGCGGGATGCGCTGGATCACGGTCGGCCCGGCCGGCCAGCCGGACACATCAATCGTGCTGGAACCGCCGGCCGCCGATCCCGGCGTCACCGACGAAGAGCGCGGCACCATCGACGAGATGATGGCCAAGGGCACCTACGCGCGCATCCTCCTGGCCACCAAGGACGTCGACGCCACCTTCGAGCGGCTGCAGGCCAGCGGCGCCGAGGTGGTCCAGGAACCGACAGAGCAAGCCTACGGGGTGCGCGACTGCGCCTTCCGCGATCCCGCGGGCAACCTGATCCGCATCCAGCAGCCGCTCTAAGGTGGCCGCCGGCCAGCGCCGGACCAGCCGCCAGCTGGTTAGATAGAGCCAGTCGACGACGACGGGGACGCGTGGGGCTGCCCCGCCCAACAGATGGAGACACGATGAGCATTGCCACGAGCACGGACACGCAGCCGCCCGCGCTGCATGAAGCGGACAGCCACGACCTGATCCGCGTGCAGGGCGCACGGGAGAACAACCTCAAGGACATCAGCGTCGAGATCCCGAAGCGCCGCTTGACGGTGTTCACCGGCGTGTCCGGCTCGGGCAAGAGCTCGCTGGTGTTCGCCACCATCGCCGCCGAGTCGCAGCGGATGATCAACGAGACCTACAGTGCGTTTGTGCAGGGCTTCATGCCCAACCTGGCGCGGCCCGAGGTGGACCACCTCGAGGGCCTGACGACGGCGATCATCGTTGACCAGGAGCGGATGGGCGCCAACCCCCGATCCACCGTCGGCACCGCCACCGACGCGAACGCCATGCTCCGGATCCTCTTCAGCCGCCTGGGCATGCCCCGCATCGGGCCACCGACTGCCTTTTCCTTCAACGTCCCGACGCGCAAGGCGAGCGGGGTGATGAGTACCGAGAAAGCCGGCGGCCGGGTCGAGCGGAGCGTGGTGCGCGATGTGGTCTACCTGGGCGGCATGTGCGCACGCTGCGAGGGGATGGGCGCGGTTTCGGACTTCGACCTCACCGCGTTGTACGACGACAGCAAGTCGCTCAGCGAGGGTGCCCTGACGATCCCCGGCTACAGCATGGACGGCTGGTACGGCCGGATCTTCAGCGGCGCCGGCTTCGACATGGACAAGCCGATCGCGAAGTTCACCAAGAAGGAAATGCACGACCTCCTCTACAAGGAGCCCACCAAGATTAAGGTCGAGGGCATCAATCTGACCTACGAGGGCGTGATCCCGAAGATCCAGAAGTCGATGCTCTCCAAGGACGTCGACGCCATGCAGCCGCACATCCGGGCCTTCGTGGAACGCGCCATCACGTTCCAGACCTGCCCCGAGTGCGACGGCACCCGGCTGAGCCCGGAGGCCAGGTCCGCGAAGATCCAGGGCAAGAACATCGCGGACCTCTGCGAGATGCAGATCAGCGACCTCGCCGCATGGATCCGCGGGCTTGACGCTCCTTCCGTCGCACCCCTGCTGAAAGGCCTGCAGCACCTGCTCGACTCGTTCGCCGAAATCGGGCTGGGTTACCTCTCGCTGGACCGGCCGGCGGGCACCCTGTCCGGCGGCGAGGCCCAGCGCACCAAAATGATCCGGCACCTGGGCTCGTCCCTCACAGACATCACCTACGTCTTTGACGAGCCGACGATCGGCCTGCACCCGCATGACATCGAACGGATGAACCAGCTGCTGCTGCAGCTGCGGGACAAGGGCAACACCGTGCTCGTCGTCGAGCACAAGCCGGAGACCATCGCCATCGCCGACCACGTCATTGACCTTGGCCCCGGCGCGGGTACCGCGGGCGGCAGCGTGTGCTTCGAGGGAACCGTGGGAGGCCTGCGGGCGAGCGACACCATCACCGGGCGGCACCTCGACGACCGGGCCAGGTTGAAGGACTCCGTGCGCACGCCGTCCGGCACGCTCGAGGTGCGGGGCGCCTCGACGCACAACCTCAAGGATGTGGACGTCGACGTCCCGCTCGGCGTGCTCTGCGTCGTCACGGGTGTTGCAGGTTCGGGCAAGAGCTCGCTGATCCACGGTTCGGTGGACGGCCGGGACGGTGTGGTGGTGATCGACCAGGGCGCCATCAAGGGTTCGCGGCGCAGTAACCCTGCGACGTACACGGGCCTCCTCGAGCCGATCCGCAAGGCGTTCGCGAAGGCCAGCGGCGTGAAGCCGGCGCTGTTCAGCTCCAATTCGGAGGGTGCCTGCCCCACCTGCAACGGCGCGGGTGTCATCTTCACCGAGCTCGGTGTCATGGCCACGGTCGAATCCACGTGCGAGGACTGCGAGGGCCGGCGGTTCCAGGCAGCAGTTCTGGAGTACACGCTGGGTGGCCGGAATATTGCCGAGGTGCTGGCCATGTCGATGACCGAAGCCGCGGTGTTCTTCAGCGAAGGGGAGGCCCGCACCCCGGCGGCCCACAAGATCCTCGACCGGCTCGTCGACGTCGGGCTCGGCTACCTCACCCTGGGCCAGCCGCTCACCACGCTGTCCGGTGGCGAGCGGCAGCGCGTCAAGCTCGCCACCCAGATGGCGGAGAAGGGTGACGTCTACGTCCTCGACGAGCCCACCACCGGCCTGCATCTCGCCGACGTCCAGAACCTGTTGGGACTCCTGGACCGGCTCGTCGACTCCGGCAAATCGGTCATCGTCATCGAGCACCACCAGGCGGTCATGGCGCACGCCGACTGGATCATCGACCTTGGTCCCGGCGCCGGGCACGACGGCGGCCGGATCGTTTTCGAGGGCACGCCCGGCAGCCTTGTGGCCGCCCGCTCCACCCTCACCGGCGAGCACCTGGCGGCCTACGTCGGTTCAGTGGCTGAAAACGGCATCAAGTGAACGAATGCGGTGAATCGGGGGACTAATCTGGGGGCGTGGCAAGCATTCGAGACGCTCAAAAGCAGATGACCCGCCGGCTTTTCCTCGACAAGGGGCTGGAGCTTTTCGAGGAGAAAGGGTTCGCCGCCACCACGGTGGATGACATTTCCGCTGCCGTGGGCACCACCAGGGCAACCTTCTATTCGCATTTTCCGTCCAAAGCCCAGCTCATGCGCTCGCTCGTCGAGCGGTCCAACGAGATGCTGACGGAGGCCGATGTCCCGCCGCTGCATTCGGTGGTGGAGTCCGGGGACCGTGAGCTGATAAGGGTCTGGCTGGCCCGGAAATTTGACCAGTGGGCCGACATCCGCCCCTATGTGGTGGCGGCTCACCAGGCCGCGGCCAGCGAGCCGGACATCCAGGCGGCTTTGGACCAGTGGTTCGACACGGCGATCGATGACATGCAGGCGGGCCTCGACAGCGCCGGGCGTTTTGACCCGGCCAGCCGCCGGGTCCGGTGCGCGCTGGCCTTCGGCGAACTGGAGTTCTTTTCCCGGCGCTGGATGCGGCTCGGCTGGACCGTGGACCGCGATACTTCACTGGATCTGATGGTCGGGCGCAGCCTGTTGGCTGCGCCCCGGCGTTGTCAGCTGCCGCACGGCATCAGTGCGCCTGGACGTCCGCCGTCTGGCCATCCGCCGGCTGGCGGGAGGTGAACGGCAGGACCAGCCTGGACTGGTGGGCGGCGTCGCGGTAGATCTTGTGGGTGACGGGCCGGCCCACCGGCAGGTGGAAGGCGTCCGGCGGCAGCAGCGCGTTGTGCTCGTCGGCCAGCGGCTCCCCGTTGGAGAGCTCTGCGGTGAGCTTGTGGCCCGGCTTGAAGGTGTTCGCGAACGGATAGAGGCGCAGGACGTACTCCTCGATCGTCCCCGGCTCCACCGGCACAGTGCGGGTGTGCGGGTGGTGCGGGTTGCCCTCGGTGCTGCGGTCGTCAAGTTCGCGGTGCGAGGCCTTCAGGTATCCGCTGGTGATCAGCTGGCGCGCGCCGGTGGGCGCGTAGTCCCACAGGCGGAGGATGAAGTTGGTGTCCGGCTGGTCGATTTCGGCGAAGATGTGCGCGGCACCGGTGCCGATCATCTCCGTGTCCTCCTCGAAGGCAGGGGTGGACCAGCTGATGATCTCCACCTTGTCGGTCACTGTCAGCGGCGCCTGGTAGAAGCCGTCCGGGGCGGCGTACTCCGCGCCCATCAGCTCGGGCTCGGTCGACAGTTTGTGCCGCGGGCGCAGATAGAGGGACCTGTACTCGACGTCCTTCGGCGGCCACGCCTCCGCAGTCACCAGCTCACGCGAGCCCTCCACGAAGACGCTCACGGCCGGCTCGTCCATGACGCCGTTGTCGATGCCCTTGATCCAGTAGTCGTACCACCGGAACATCTTGTCGTGTTCTTCGATGAAGGGACGCGACTGCATAGGCGGGTACGGGCCGATGTCCAGCTTCTTGGGGCCCTTCAGCTCGTTGAACAGCTCAATCGTGCCGTCCATCGTCCAGCCGCGGCCCTGGTCGATCTGCAGGTAGACCGGGATGTCGATGTTCGGGGCCAGCGTGATGGGGTTGCGCTCCTCGTACCAGTCCCCGTCGAGCTCGTTCATCACAATGTCGAACCAGGCCTCGTGGTTCTTCGGGTAGTTCAGGACATGGACCAGGTTCGGCCAGGCGGCCACGTCGGGATCCTCGAGGCGCGCGGCGACGAGCTTCTTCAATTCCGCGGGGGAGTACTTCTCGATCATGCGGGACTTGACGTTGTCGGTGAACGCCCAGCCGGAGTCGCCGCCGCGGCCCTCGCGTGCGGCACGCGGCATGAACCACATGATGCCGCCGTGGTAGGTGGTCTCGTAGAAGTCGTAGTGGCCGCCGGAGACAAAGATCGCCTTCAGGTGCGGCGGCCGCTCGGCCGCTGCCAGCACCTGCATGGAGCCGAAATAGGAGATGCCGACCATCCCGACGTTGCCGTCGCACCACGGCTGCCCGGCGACCCACTCGATGAAGTCGTAGGCGTCCTGGCCAAGCGACACGCCACCGGCGTTGTAGTTGCCGATATGTTCGCCGCCGGAGTGGCCCGAGCCGCGCAGGTCGCCGATGACGTGGACGTAGTCCTCTTTGACGATGCGGGCGATGTCGCCGGCCTCGATGCAGCCGTCCCACATCGGGCTGGGGCGCCGCTGTGGCGGGGTTGTGAGGGCCAGCGCCTGCAATTCTTTGCCGTAGGGGCTCAGGGCCACGAGGGCGGGGCGCGGTTTGTCCCCGGTACCGTGATAGGCGTCCGCGGCGAGCTCGACGCCGTCCCGCATCGGGACCCGGAGGTCCTTGCGGACGGCGATTTTCTCTCCGCCGGCATCCAACATCTTCAGGTCATCCATGGGTGCGAAGCTCCTCATCTTTGGTCAGGCGGTCAAAGGCCGTGCGGTAGCCGTGGAGCGTCGTGAAGAACGGGGACGGCTCGAGGCTGGGGTCGCCCGCGTAGCCGAGTTCCGCGGCGACGCGGGCGAAGGGCGAGTATGGCGAGTACGTCTCCTGGAGGCCGTCGCGAAGGTACCGGCGGGCGGCGTCGTCGATTCGGGCCTCGAGGTCCAGGCTTTCCTGCAGGGCGTTCCGGGCCGCCTCACGGTCCAGTTCAACGCCGTACGGCACGCCGTCAGCGCCCCGGTACGGGTGGCCCAGGTACAGGTGTTGCGGGCGGACGACGTCGCGCAGGTACTGCAGGCTTGAGCGGTAGGCGGCCGGATCCTCGTAGCCGGGGAAGCCGTTGGCCGCTCCGTGGATCTGCACGGCGTCGCCGACGAAGACCGACTGCTGCCCGTCCACGACGTAGGCGACGGACCCGGCCGTGTGGCCGGGGATGTGGTGGACCGAGACGGTGACGTCCCCGCCCAGGGCGAGGGTCTCGCCGCCCTTAACCAGCATGGTCGGCTCCATCTCGCCGGAGATGACGTCGTTCGCGGCTTTCGTCTGCTCCTCGACGGCATTCGGATTGTCGATGTACTGCTGGCGCACGTCCACGTACTGGTCGACGTGCGCGCGCCGGGAGCGCAGCAGAGGCGCGTCGGCCTCGTGGATCACGACCTTTGCGCGCCGTCCGGTGAGTTCCCATAGGGCGTGCGCACCGCCGAGATGGTCGATGTGGCCGTGGGTCAGCAGGATCCAGCGCACATCCTCGATCCGGCGGCCGATCGCCTCCAGTGCCGGGACCATGCCTTCGGCAGGCGAAGACGCGATCCCGGTGTCGACAATGGCGGGCTCGGGAGCGTCGATGAAGAAGCTGTAGAGTCCGAACCGGCCCCACGGCGAGACCAGGGGATGAACAGCGACTGGCCCCGTCATTGCCCGGCCCCCGCGTTCAGGAAGTCGCCTGCCTCTTCGAAGGCACGGTAGAACTCCGGGATCCAGGAAAAGTTCTGGACGAAGCCGTGGTTGGCCCCCGCGTAGCGGCTGACGGTCGCCACGACGCCGGCCTCCGCCAGCCGCTGGCCGTAAAGTTCGCCCTCATCGCGCAGGGGGTCGTGCTCGGCGGTGATGATGAGCGCAGCCGGCAGGCCTGCGAGGTCATCGCGCTTGATGGGGGAGACGAGCGGGTCCGCCGGGTCCGCCCCGTTCTCAAGGTAAAAGGAGTTGAAAGGCTTGAGGCCCGCCGTCTCCAGTCCGAATCCTTCGGCGTTCTCCCGCAGCGAGGCGTAGCGGTCGACGTCGAAGTCCAGGTCCAGGGACGGGTAGAAGAGGACCTGATGCGTGATCCGGTCAAACCCGTCGTCGTGGGCTCTCGCGGCGACGGCGGCGACGAGGTTGCCGCCCGAACTGTCGCCGGCGATGGCGAGGTTCTTCCCGTCCCAGCCCAGGCTCGTACCCTGCTCGGCGGCCCAACGGACCACCCCGTAGCAGTCGTCGAGGCCGGCAGGGAAAGCGGCCTCAGGCGCCAGGCGGTAGCCGACAGAGATGACCTTATGACCGGTCTCCTTGGCCAGGGCCCGGGCAACGTGGTCGTGCGTGTCCAGGCTGCCGAGGAAGAACGCCCCGCCGTGGAGGTACACCAGAAGCCCATGAGCGTCGGCCCCGGCCGGCGTGTAGATCCGCACGGGCACCTCGCCCGGTGGCGTCACTGCGGTGGCGTCCTCGACGGAGTGCAGCGGCAGACGGTCCGCCAAGGCGGGAATTTGCGCGGCCTCGCCGGCGCGCATGGCCCCGGGGTTCAGCGGCGACCCGTCGGGCGCCGGCAGGGTGCTGAGGATCTTGGCAATTTCGGGATGGATGGTCATGGGTCAGGCCTTCGACTCTGCTGGTGCGTTGACGGCGGCGGGCTTCTGGGACGTGGGCTTTTGCCCCGGGAAGACGTCATTGACCTCGTCCTCGGTCCACCCTTGACGCGAGATGCGCTGCAGCTCGTCCGTTACCGGCTTGCGGGTTGCCTGGAACAGGGCCAGTGCATCCTTGACCGTGCCGGCCTCCGCCAAGGCATCGGCGAGCGCGCCGGCATCCTCGATGGCCGAGTTGGCGCCCTGGCCCTGGTGGTGCAGCATCGAGTGGGCCGCATCGCCCATGAGCACGACGGAGTCCGTGTGCCATGTGTCGACCGGGTCGATGTCGTAGACGGCGCGGATGTTGACGGTGTCCATGTCGAGGCCGCGGGCGATATTGACGATCCGCTCGTCGAAGCCCTCCACCGTCGCCACGAGGTCATCCTTCGTGATGGTGGGGGCCCAGGTGCTGTCCGGGCACAGTGCGGTGATATCGAAGGACATCTGGTTGCGGTGGCGCAGCGGCAGCAGGTAGACCTTCGTGCCCCTGCCCATGTACATCCGCAGGTTGTCGTCCACCACCATGCCGTGGGCGTCGTCGGCGGAGATCACAGCGCGGTAGGCGTGTTCGCCGGAGAACACCGGGCCCTTGCCGCTGAAGAGCTGCTCGCGCACGACTGACTTGATGCCGTCGGCGCCGACCACCAGGTCCGCCTCGACCGTCTTGCCGTTGGTGAAGGTCAGGACGGAGCGGCTGCCCTTGTCCTCGATGGTCTCCAGCTTGTGGCCAAGGTGCACCATGCCCTGCGGCAGCACGCTCAGGAGGGCATCGATGAAGTCGCCGCGGTGGATGAGGTGGGTCTGGCTCTGCTCGCCGAACTCAGGCCAGGTGTCCTTCATGATCGGCTCACCCGTGGCGGTGAGGATTTCGAAGTAGTCGCTCGGGGAGCTTACGTTCGCGATCGTGTCGAAGATGCCCCACTGGCTGAACCGGTGCATGGTGGCAGGACGCAGCCCGATGCCGGCGCCGACCTCCCGCATCTGGGATGCCTGTTCGTACACGCTGACGTCGGCACCGAGCAGGCTCAGGGCCTTGGCCGCCGCTGCGCCGCCGTACCCTGCGCCGACGATGGCGATCTTGAGGTTCTTGATGTCTTCAGCCTTCATGGTTTCATCTCTTTCTTGACTCTTTCTGGACCCGGGCCATGTGTGGCGGAACGGGCAAGTTGTGCTGGCCTGTCCGGGATCAGGCGTGAAGGGACAGGAACTCGGCCGGGTTGTCCTCAAGCAGGAGTTTGACCGTGGCGTCGTCGATGCCGGCCGCGCGCATGTCGGGGATCATGTCCTCGAAGATGTAGTTGATGGTGTGGCCCTTCACGCCCGGCCAGCCCAGCGGACTGCAGTTTGCGTCCGCCGAGACGAGGAGCTTGTCCGCATAGCCCTTGTTCACCAGGTTGACGAAGTGCTCCATGCGTTCGGCACGTTTGCGGCCCCAAAACGGCGGATCCGGCAGCTCGAGGTCGTAGCCGAACGTGTCGAAGCCGATGCGGCCGCCCTGCTCGTAGATCCAATCGTGCGGGGTGACCGGAGCGTTCAGGCCGTCGTCGGCGTGGCCGAAGAGCACGCGGTCCAGCGGGAGGCCCTCTTCGTTGAAGATGTTCACTGCCGGTTCCGGGTCGATGGCCAGATGAGTCAGGACCGGAGCGCCGGTGACGACGGCGGCGCGGGCCGCGGCCCGGTAAATGCGCTTGTCCAAGTCCGTCATGCGTCCGCCGCGGCTGACGCCGACCTTGATGACGCCGGCCTTGGCGCCCGTGTTGCCGATGCCGACGGTGATCTCGTGGATGAAGACCTCCGTGAGGTAGTCCACGCTCGCGCGGGAGAAGTGCGGCAGGGCGGTGTCGCCGCCGACGAAGCCGGTGCAGGCAACGATGTGCACGCCCGTCTTCCGGGACAGGGACTTGTAGTAGTCGACGTCGCGACCGTTGCAGATGCCCGTGGCGTCCACGAAGGTGCCGCCGCCGTATTCGCGGAACTTCCGCAGCTTCGGCACGGTTTCCTCGTAAGCCTGCTCCGGCGACTTCCACCATTTGGTGTCCAGTTCGGACCCGGGCATGCCGTAGCCGATGTGTTCGTGGACCGCCACGATTTCCAGTTCTTCGGCCGGGATGGTTCCCAGCACGGTGTTGACCTTGGTCATTCGTTCACCTCATGGTTTCGAAAGCTTGTTGTGGGTGGGCCGGGGCGTGCTTAGTGCACGGTCAGCAGGTTGCGCGGGTTATCCACGAGGATGCGCCGGGCGTCTTCGTCGCTCAGTCCGTGGGCCTTGAGGAACGGCACGAACGTCGTCAGGACGTGGCTGTAGGGCAGGTTGTACTCCGGCAGACCTTTGGCAACGCCGATCGAGTTGCCGGAGAGGATGATCCTGTCGGCATGGCCTGCCTTGACGAGCCCGAGCACCAGTTCGGCGCGGTCATGGTCGGTGAGGTAGTCCGCGTGGTCGTTCAGGCCCACGTGGTCAATGCCGACGAAGGCGCCCCGGCCGGCCACCTCGATGGCGGAGCCGGCAGCGTCCTTGCGGTCCAGGTCGCCGACGAGCACCCGGTCGGCTCGGAGCTGCTCGTCCAGGACGATGTCCAGATCGTGCAGGACATCGTCGCCGAAACGGATGGAGACCGGGACGCCGGTGTTCCTGGCGGCGCGGGCGGAGCCGCGGAACAGGCTTTCCTCGGTCGGGGTCATGCCGGCGCGGTCGGCAATGGTCGCGACGATGCCGGCGGCGGCGCGGCGCTCCACCCGGGGAACCACCATCCCCTCAGTGACCTCCTTGCCGAAGAGATCGGCGAACTTGTCGGCCGGCCACGGGGTGGGCGGGTTGGTCTGCGGCGTCAGGAAGTATCCGCCGAGTTCTTCCTCCGGGCCCAGGCCCGTGGAGGCGACGATGTGGACGCCGGTGGTGCGGGACAACGCCTCGTAGAGCTTGAGGTCGCGGCCGTGGAACATGCCCGTGCTGTCGACGATCGTCTGCCCGCCGTGCTCGCGGAAGTCCGCGAGCTTGGCCGCCAGGGCCTCGAAGATCTCCGCCCGGTCCATGGAGATCTCAGGGGCGTACTGGGCGCCCGGGACCACTGACAACAAGGCCTCATGGAGCGCGACAACGCCCAGCTCCGCGGCAGGGACGGGGCCCAATACGGTATTGACGGTTTGCCCGGTGGGGGCGTGGAACGCGTCCCCACTATCGACGGGTGTGGTGTGACTCACTTGGCTTCTCCCTTGAAGATCGGGTGCTGAATACAGGGGCGCCGCGGTGCCTGACCGTGCCGTAGCCCCGTTGCGGTGTAGCCAGCATCACACCTTTCTTTACATCGTGTCAAGAAAACAGACGCACCGTACAAGTCCCTTGGATGCCGGTACATTCATGAAATAAACGTTGAGTACATTTTCTTGACATCCTGTAAAGATTGACATCAGACTGTGGTGAGAGCCACATCCACCCTCCGCCTGCCGGCTCTTGCTCCGGCAGGGCACCAGTCATGGCGCATCACCGGAGAATCGACCGGAAACAAAGGAGTTTCATCGATGAGTCAGACCATTTCGGTACCGAGCCGCGGCTCGGTACGAGCGACGTTCGTGGCCGCCTACAGCGCGGTCACACTGGCCCAGATCACGAACGCGCTGCCGGGCGCCCTCAGCGGCACGTTCGCCGCGGAATTCCATACTTCAGGCGCGGGCCTGACCTGGATCGCGGGCATGTTCTTGATGGGTATTGTCGTGTTCGAGCTCAGCTGGGGCCTCCTGGGTGACCTGTTCGGACGCAAGAAGCTTCTGTACATCGGAACCGGGGTCAGCATCGTCGGCTCCGTCCTGGCAGCGCTGGCACCGACAACTGAGATGATGATCGCCGCCCAAGCCGTCGGCGGCATCGGGGCGGGCATCCTGTTCCCCATCTCGCTGTCCATGATCGCCGCGATTACGCCGGATCACCGCGCACGGGCGAAGGTCATCGCCACGTGGGCCGGGTTCCTGTCCCTCGGCGCGGTCATCTCCCCAGTGCTCGCTGGCTTCACCGCGCAATTCTTCACAGTGCCGGGTGCTGCGCCGGGTGCGCCGAACGAGTTCAGCGGCTGGCGGGCGGCCTACCTGGTTGCGGCCGCCATTGCCGTGCTCGTACTCCTCGTCGCGCTCCGGGCGAAGGACTCCGCAGCAGCCGAGGGGCGCAAGTTGGACATCCCCGGCCAGATTACGCTCGCGCTCGGACTTATCGCCGTCCTCTACGCCACGGTGACAGCGGTTGATGCCGGCTTCGGCAGCGCCCAGGTGATTGCGAGCTACGTCGCCGGCGGAATCCTCCTGGTCTCCTTCATCGTCATCGAATCACGCACCGCGCAGCCACTGATTCACCTGTCGCTGTTCAAGAACAGCGCCTACTCGATCACCGGCATTGTGGCGGTCACCGGCATGTTCGCCTTCCTCGCGATCTGCTTCAGCACCAGCGTCGCCGTCAGTGGACTCGCGCTGGCCGAAACCTGGAAGGTCGGTGTGCTGTTCGTCTTCATCCAGGGCCCGGCATTCGCCTTCATCCCGGTGGTGGGGTGGCTCATCCACCACGTAGCACCGCGCTGGGTGCTTACCGCGGGCTTCGTCCTCATGGCAGTCTCCGGTTTCTGGCTCTCGACATTCGCCCTCGGCACTCCGGAGGCCTTCGGCGGCACCCCGTGGACGGCCTTCATTCCGCCGCTCCTGCTGTTGGGTATCGGATTCGCGCTCACCGTCGGTTCCGTCACCGCTGTTGCCATCAACACCGTCCCGCCCCAGCAGATCGGCATGGCTTCGGCGACAACGAACCTCCTGCGCGACCTCGGCTTCGCCCTCGGCCCCGTTGTAGGCTCAGCCATCGCCTTCGGCATCGGAGCCACGGCCTTCGCGGGTCCCCTTGCCGGGATCCTCGGCGGGGCGGGGCTGCCCGCAGAGGCCGTCAGCGGGCTGGCGAACGTGCCGCCGCTGGGCTTCCTCGCCGGCTGGGACGGGGTCATCGCCCAGTTCTCCGGCCAGGCACTGGCCGGCGGCGCGCCCACCCCGGCGGTCGACGGTATGGTCCAGGCCCTCAACGCCGCACAGCCGCACATCCAAGGCGTGGCAGGGACCTCACTGGGCCAGGGGTTCCAGGCTGTATACCTCACCGCGGGCATCGCGGCGATCCTCTCCGCCACTCTCACCCTCTTCATCTCTGCCCGGTCCTCGGCGCCGGCGCCCGAGGCCATCGCTGAGACCATCGAAGCAAACGCCGAGGCCGCCGTCTAAGCCTGACGGCCTCCGGCACTGACCTGACCACCTACCTTCCACAAGGAGAACACTGTGACTGCACCCACCGAATCCGGCATCGACATCTGGGACGACGACGTCCTGGTCGATCCTTACCCCACCTACGCCACGCTCCGCGAGCAGGCAGCAGTGGTCCACCTCCCCAAGAACGACCTCTACGTCCTGACGCGCTACGACGTCATCCGCGATGCGCTCGGCGATCCGGAGACCTTCTCGTCCACCAGCATCGGCTTCAACCCCATGGTGAACGAGGCGCTGCAGGGCACCTCGCTTGCCTCCGACCCGCCCGTCCACACGCAGCTCCGCGCCACGCTGTCACAGAACCTCACCCCCCGGGCGCTCCGCGGCCTGAAAGTCGTCATCGACGAAAAGGCGGACAAGCTCGTCGCCGAGCTCGCCGCCAGCGGCAGCTTCGAGGCCATCGATTCCCTGGCGCGGGCCTTCCCGATCGAAATCGTTGCCGACCTCATTGGCTTCAGCGGACACGTCAAGGACAACATGCTGCGCTGGGGCCAGGCCGCGATGCAGGTCATCGGCCCGCTGAACCAGCGCACCCAGGAGAGCTTCCCGATCGCCGGCGAACTCTACGGCTGGTGCTCGTCGGTCACTGCAGAAGACCTCACACCCGGCTCAATCGGCCGCGGTATTTTCGATGCCGAGACACGCGGCGACATTCCCCAGGGCTCTGCGGGGCACATCATCCACCAGTACCTGGGAGCCGGCGTTGATACGACAATAGCGTCAATCGGGAACATCATCGCGCTGTTCGGCCGCCACCCGGAGCAGTTCGAACTGGTCCGGAAGAACCCGGACCTGGTCCCCGCAGCGTTCGCCGAAGTGCTGCGCTACTGGGCCCCGGTTCACATCTGGGGCCGCAAGGCAATGCGCGACGTGGAGATCGAGGGCGTCACGATTCCCGCAGGTGCCCAGGTGGGCATCCTCTTTGGGGCCGGCAACCGCGACCCGCGGCACTACGGGGATCCCGACACCTTCGACGTGATGCGGAACCCGGTCGACCACCTGTCCTTCGGCTACGGACCGCACGGCTGCGCCGGCCAGGGCCTGGCGAAACTGGAAGCGCATGCGATCATTGAGGCGCTTGCCCGCAGGGTGAAAACGCTGACGGTCTCCGACGAGGTCCGGGAGCCGAGCAACATCACGCGGAGCCTCGAGTCGCTCCAGGTCGCCAAGGTGGTGGCAGCATGAGGATCCAACTCGACCGGCCCCGCTGCGAGGGACACGGCCTCTGCGAAGAAGCCGCGCCGCGGCTGATGCACCTCGACGATGACGGCGAGCTGGTACTCGACGTCCCGGACGTGGAAGGGGCTGACCTGGACGCCGCGAAGGCAGCGGTGAGGGTCTGCCCGGTTGCCGCACTGCGTTTGGCCGCGGCATGACGATGCGAAAGATCGTGGTGGTCGGCAACGGCATCGCCGGACTCACGGCCTGCGACTCACTGCGCTCGGCCGGCTTCGACGGCGAGCTCACTGTTGTGGGCGCTGAGCGCCACCAGCCCTACAGCCGGCCGGCCCTCTCCAAGGCGCTGCTGCACGCTGTCGATGACAACACCGTCGACGGGAACAGCGACGGCGGACTCCAACCCCATGTGCTCCCCGAGCCGACCCACGAGGCAACGGAGCTGCTCGGAGTCAGCGCCACGGGCCTGGACGTCGAGGCCCGGCTGGTGCGCCTGGACGGGGGAGGGGAGCTGCCGTATGACGGCCTCGTCATCGCTTCGGGTTCCCTGGCAAAGCGACTCGGGGCGGGTGCGCAAAAGACGCAGAAGAAGGGAGCAGCCGGACCGCAACGGGACGGCTCCCACCGGGAACTCACCCTGCGCACCATCGAGGATGCGATCCTCCTCAAGGAACGCGTCGCATCGCGCCCGTCGGTTATCGTGATCGGCGGCGGAGCGCTGGGCATGGAGGTCGCGTCCGGTTGCGTGCACGCGGGCTGCGAGGTCACCCTCGTCTCCGACGGCAAGCCCCTGGCGCGTCAGCTCGGCGACCATCTTGCGGATATCTTCACCGCCGCCGCCATCCGGCGCGGACTGCGCGTGGTCGGCGGCGGGAAGGCCCGGCTTGTCGATCACGGTGCCGGGGCAAAGGTCGTCCTGGCCAACGGCACCGCGCTGGAGGCCGACCTGGTGGTCACCGCCATCGGGGACGCGCCGAACATCGGCTGGCTCTCCGGCTCGAACCTTCTCATCGACGGACAGCTGCGGGTCGATTCCCGCGGCAGGCTCCGGCCGGACATCGTCGCCGCCGGCGATGTGGCGTCCTTCCCGACCCGCCGCGGGGTGGAACGGGTGCCCCTGTGGACCAGCGCCATCGACCAGGCCAGGATCGCCGGCGTCGGCCTCCTCAAGGGTGACGCGGCGCCCGAGTTCGACTTCCAGCCGTACTTCTGGACGGAGGGCTTCGGCCTCTCGCTCAAGTCGGCGGGCTTCGCGCCGGCTGTCGGGCCTCCCGACTACTGCGAGCCCGGCGGGGCCGAGGACTCGATGCTGCTTCGCTGGGACAACACGGACGGTTCCGGCACCGCCGCCGCGCTCAACTACCGGATCCCCGTCCCCAAGCTGCGCCGGTTCGCCGACGCCGGTCCGGCCGCGCTGCGTGCGGCGGCGCCCGCTCGAACCTGACGCCGCACAACACCGTTAGGATTGATCCATGTCGTCGTTGCGAGAAGCCCAGAAGCAGCTGACCCGCGACGTGATCGTCGAACGGGCGCTGGAGCTCTTCACAGAGAAGGGGTACGCCGCGACGACGATCGATGAGATCGCCGCTGCGGCCGGCACCACCCGGGTGACTTTTTACGCCTATTACCCCACGCGCGGCGACCTGATGCGGGACTTCATGGCCCGCGTCAACGCCGTACTGGACCGCGCGGCCGGCCCCGACCGGGGATCGACCGCGGCCGAGCTCGTCGACGTCGTGCGTGCGGGCGAGCTGGCGGGCATCCTGGCCTGGCTGGAGTCGCGGGCGGCGCTCTGGCCGGTCTTCCGCCCGTACCTCGACGTGCTCGAGGAGGCCGCCGCCATCGACCGCGAAGTGCGCGCCTTGGTCGAGGGATGGCATGAGGAGGTCATTTCGGACCTCGTGCGCGGAATGGAGCTGGCAGGGCGCTTCCCGGAGGAGACGCACCACATTCGCGGCACCCTTGCCTTCACCTCGCTCGACTACGTGGCCACGCTCTGGACCCGACGGAAGTTTGAACCAAACCGGGAACACGCCCTCGAGGTGCTCGCCGATAACTGGTATCACCTGCTCTGCGACGAAGGCTAAGCCTGCCCTCGCAGACGGACGCCTATGCTTATGGAATGGAAAGCATTGGCGCAGGCGAAGCGCTGGACAAGGCCGTCGACCACCGGGCCCTGGCCGTCGCCGTGATCGACATTTCCGCCGACGTCCGGCGGAAGTCACACAATGACACCGGCGTCCGGCCGCTGTCCAACGGCGTGCTGGAAATCCTCCGCGTCATCGAAAGCAACCCCGGCATCACCGTCGCGGAAGTCGCTTCCCGTCTGGGCCGGCAGTTCAGCAACGTCAGCGTCCAGCTGCGTGAGCTGGTCGCCGCAGGCCTCGTCACCAGGATCCGCGACGCCGCGGACAAGCGCTACGTCGCCCTCCACCCCACGGCCGAATCCCAGCGGATCAAGGCGCTCCTCGAGGGTGCCTGGGCGGGGGCGCTGGAGTCGGCCAGTTCCCAGCTGCTGCCTGAAGAGCGCGAGCAAATTGCCGCCAGCCTCCCGGCCCTGCAGCGCCTCGCCTCGATACTGTCCGAACCCGAGTAACCCACATCACCCCCTTCCACGGTCACGATCCGTCGCCCTCGATAGTTATACTTTTATAAGTATTACTACTTTGGAGGGTGGGACATGGGTATGGCAACACAGTTGGAAGAGGCAGTCGTCCGGCAAGGGAGCAGGCCAGGGAACCGCTGGTGGGCGCTGGGGTTCCTCGCCCTCGCGCAGTTCATGGTGGTGCTGGACGGCACGATCGTGAACCTGGCGCTGCCGCGTCTCCAGCTCGAGATGGGGATCAGCGACGCGACGCGGTCCTGGGTGGTCACCGCCTACGCGCTGGCCTTCGGCGCGTTCCTGCTGCTCGGCGGACGCATTGCAGACTTCTGGGGCCGCAAGCGGACGTTCCTTGTGGCCGCCGTCGGCTTCGCCGCCGCGTCCCTGGTCGGCGGCATCGCGCAGCAGCCCTGGGAGCTGATCGGCGCCCGCGCGCTGCAGGGCGTGTTCGCTGCGCTGCTGGCCCCTGCTGCCTTGGCGCTGCTGACCGTCGCCTTTCCGGGCGGAAAGGACCGCGGCACGGCGTTTGCGATTTTCGGCTCCATCACCGGCGTCGGCGCGGCCGCCGGTGTCCTGCTGGGCGGGTTTTTGACCGAACACGTGAGCTGGCGCTGGTGCTTCTTCGTGAATGTGCCGATTGCCGCCATCGCCCTCTTCGGCGTGTGGTCCCTGGTCAGTGACAGCAGGGCCCAGGGGTCCACCAAGTACGACTGGCCCGGGGTCATTCTGGCAGCCCTCGGCCTGGGATCCCTCGTCTACGGCTTCACCAACGCCGAGCACGGCTGGGATGCCCCCGAAGCCTGGGGCTTCATTGCCGCCGGTGGAGTTCTCCTGGCAGTCTTCGTCTTGGTCGAGACCAAAGTCAGGCATCCGCTCCTGCCGCTGCGCGTGGCCACCGAACGAAACCGCGCGGCCGCCTTCCTGGCGTCGTTCCTTTCCGGCGCTGTCCTCATTGGCGGCATCCTGTTCATCAACTTCTACATCCAGATCGTGCTGGGCTTCGCTCCGTTCCTCGCCGGGCTGGCTTCGCTGCCGATGACGGTTGCGGTAATCATCACGGCAGCGCTCGTCGCGAAGAACCTGCCGAAACTGGGGGCCAAAATCCCGACCACCGTGGGGCCGGTCTTCATGGCGGCTGCGATGCTGTGGCTCACCCAGGTCAGCGCCGAGGGCAGCTACTTCGTCAACATGCTCCCCGCCCTGCTTCTCCTAGGCATCGGGCTGGGCATGGTGTTCGTGCCCATGCAGAACCTTGCCCTGTTCGGCGTGGACAAGGATGACTCCGGTGTGGCCAGTGCGTTGGTCAACGCCTCGCAGCAGATCGGCGGCTCCCTCGGCATCGCCTTGTTCAGCACCATCGCCGCAGCAGCCACGGCCGGTGGCGTGACGCTGGCGGCCCTCTCTGCAGGTTATGCCTTGGTGTTCCTTTGGGCCGCAGGCGTCGCGATCCTGATGCGGAAGGCCCCCTCGCCGAGGGGGCCTTCCGCTTTGACGGCTGTTGAGCCAGTGCTCAAATCCACTTCGGGGCGGCTGGAACCGTCCCGTCTTTCGCTTCAGTACCGGGCCCGGTGGCGGTGACGCCGCCATTGCCGCGGCCGGCGGCCCATTCGACGACGGCGGCCAGCGGTCCGGAGACCACAGTGGGGGTCGCCGACGCCGTGTCCCCGAACGTGAGGTCGCGGTCGGGGACCTTAACCACGAAGCCCTTGTCGGTGCCGCGGGCGTGCCAGGCGCCGGTGATGTCCGCCAGCAGCCGTTCCAGCACCGGTGCCGGGATGTCGGCGAAGCTCGCGCCGTTGGCGAGGTCGACTGCGTGCATCCAGACTTCGCGGCTGCGCATCCACACCGTTTCCGTGGCGGGCACTTCCCGGCCCTGGATGGTGCGGACTTTGTGGTGCCAGGCGTCCCCGGGCAGGTCGCGCCATTCGACGTTCAGGTGCACGGCGGAGTGGTCGAAGAGGTGCCGGAGCGCGATCGGGCTCAGCGTGGCGCCGAAGTCGATCTCGTGGTCCCGGACCTCGGTGGAGGCGTACATCGGGGTCTCCACTCCGGTGGCCGCCCACTCGATGAGCCGGGCGATCGCCCGGGCGTTGTAGCCGATGTGCGCCGTGATGTGGCGGCGGGTCCAGCCCGGCAGCAGCGAGTCGCCGTCGAGCTCCGAGTCGGAGAGCTCGTTGAGCTTGCGGGCGAAGAACGCCGTGCCGCGCCGGGCCTGCAGCAGCGCCGCGAGCAGTTCCGGGTCCGTCGTCTGGTCCTGGCGGGCAACCATCAGGCTTCCTTGATGACGCGGTTCTTCAGCTGGCCCAGTCCCTCGATGGTGGTGACCAGGATCTGGCCTTCCTGCAGGTAGCGCTTCGGGTCCTGGGCGTGGCCCACCCCGCCCGGGGTGCCGGTCGCGATCACGTCGCCCGGGTTCAGCGTGATGATCGTGGAAATGTAGGAGACCAGGAACTCCGGGGTGAACACGAGATCCCCTGTCGGGGTGCTCTGCTGGACTTCGCCGTCGACCGCGGAGGTCATCAGCGGCCCGGCGGTGAACTCGTCTTTGGTGACCAGGGCCGGGCCGAACGGGGTGGACTTCTCCCAGGTCTTGCCCTGCAGCCACTGGATGGTGCGGAACTGGTAGTCGCGCATGGACACATCGTTCAGGACGGCGTAGCCGGCGATGTGGTCCGCGGCGTTGGCTTCGCTGATCCGGCGGCCTTTTTTGCCGATCACGACGGCGAGTTCGGCTTCCCAGTCGACGGCGTCGGATTCCTGCGGCAGGGCCAGGTCATCGTTGGGGCCGATCAGTGATTCCTGGTACTTGGCGAACAGGGTGGGGAACTCGGGGACTTCCCGGCCCATTTCCTTGATGTGGTTGCGGTAGTTGTGGCCCACGCAGATGATCTTGCCGGGGGACGGGACCACGGCGTCCAGGTCGGCGCCCTCGGCCGGGTACGTGGCGCCGTTCGCCGCCTTCGCCGTCGCTTCCCAGCCCTGGGTGCGGAGCAGTTCTCCGACGTCGGCGAAGCCGTCGATCTCGGTCAGGGTGTCGCCGTCCTGGCGGACGGCCTTAGTTACTGTCTTGTCTCCAACAGAGGTGCGGAGGGTGAGGAGTCTCATTACTTGTTGCGTCCTTCGATGTAGGTGCGGTTGAAGTTCAGCCGTTCAAAAATGGGGGCGTCACTGAAGCGGAACAGATCAAACTGGGTTCCGGCCTGCAGCGACCATTCCTGCCAGGACGGGACCACGAAGAGGTCGCCCTTGGCCAGGGTCCTGGTTTCGCCGTTGAGGACCACGGAGCCGGAGCCTTCGAAGACCTGCCAGACGCTGGAACCGACCTCGCGGACGGCCTCGGTGCTGGCCCCGCCGCGCAGGCGGTGGAATTCGGCCCGGATGGTCGGCATCACGTCCCCGCCGGTGGTGGGGTTGGTGTAGCGGACGGCGGCGTGGCCCTGGGACACAGTGGCCGGGTGGCCCTCGTCCTCGAGCAGCAGCTGCTCGGACAGGGCACGGTCCGTATGTTCCCAGCGGTAGGCCGCAATGGGGGAGCTCGTGGTGTCATCCAGGCCCGACAGCGGGCGCAGGCCCGGGTGCGCCCAGAGCCGCTCGGAGCGGGAGGAGTTCGGGGTGGCCTCGTCGGTGACTCGCTCGGTGCCGAATTCGAAGAAGCCGGCGTCAGCGTAGTGCACGAACGGGATGTCCAGGCCGTCGATCCAGGCCATCGGCTCATCGGTGTCGTTGTGGTGCCCGTGGAAGTTCCACCCCGGGGTCAGCAGGAAATCGCCGCGGGACATCCGCACCGGGTCCCCGTTCACCACAGTCCAGACCCCTTCGCCCTCGACGACGAAGCGGAACGCGTTCTGCGAGTGCCGGTGCTCCGGAGCCGTTTCCCAGGCGCCGAGGTACTGGATGGCCGCCCACAGCGTGGGGGTGGCGTACGGCGTCCCGGCCAGGCCTGGATTGGCCAGGGCAATGGCCCGGCGTTCCCCGCCCCGGCCCACCGGGACCAGATCGCCGGCACGGGCAGCCAGCGGGTACAGGTCGCTCCACCGCCAGACGTGGGGGACCGCCTTGGGGGTCGGGACCATCGGCATGAGGTCTGCGATCTCGGTCCACAGCGGGATCAGGTTTTCGCGGTCAAAATCCCGGTACAGCTCTTTGAGCTGGGCAGCTTCTTCGGGCGTCGGCTCCGGAGCAGTGTGCCCCGCGGCCACTGATTCGTGAGTCGTGTTCTCGGCACTGATGGACACGTGGGCCTCCTCGGTAGGTCAGAACAGTTCTTTGGCGTAGTTCGACTCTACGGATGCCGGCGTGTGACCCCCAACATATTCTGCTGGTCAGAATTCGCAGAACCGGGCGGCCGCGGTGCTCAGTCCGGCTCGGCCGGGTTGGCCGCGATATCGATCTCCAGTTGCCGGCAGGTTTCCCGCAGGGCGGGGACCAGTCCGGCGTCAAACACGCGGCGGAAGCGGGTCGCCGGAGTGGCGACGCTGAGTGCGCCGACCACGTGCCCGTGCCGGTTGTGAAGGGCCATCCCGAGCGCGCTCACGCCCTCTTCCGTGCCTTCGAAATTGGCCGCGAATCCGTTGCTGCGGACGGAGTCAAGCTCGCGCAGGAACGCCGGGTACTCCGCGGCCGCAATGGTGTCCCCGCCAATCTCGGCATTGTTGCTGCGAAAGAGCTGGTCGATCATCGGCTGTTCCAGTTCGGCGAGCATGGCCTTGCCTCCGGACGTTTTGTTGGCGGCCATCACCGTCCCCTGCCGGTCACCAACCCGCAGCACATTGTTCCCTTCCACCGTCGCCAGGAAGCGCACTTTCGTCCCCACGCGCACCATGAGGTTCACCGTCTCGTTGAGCCGTGCAGAGAGAAGCTCCATGTGCGGCTGGGCCAGTGACCGGAGCAGCCGGGTCCAGCTCAGGCCAGCCGGCCCGACGCCCATTGCCGGGCCGGGGACATAGCGGCGGTTTTCATCCTGCACGGCGAAACCCCGGTAGACCAGCATCGCCAGCAGGCGGTGGGCGGTGGAGGGCGCCACGCCCAAATCCTCGGCGGCGTCCTTGAGCCGGAGTGCTCCGCCGTCGCGGAGCAGCTGGAGGAGCTGCAGCGCGTTGTCCACCGCCTCGATGGAATAGGTGGGCCGTTTCTGGACGGGCTTCCGGGCCGCTCTGCCAGATGGGTTGTTCTGCACATCAGAATTGTATTGTGGTTCACCTGCGGCGGCTAGGACAGTGAGTGGCATGAATCACACACAATCTGTTGCAGTGCCGCAACGGTCTTCGCCGGGGGCCCCTGCCCCCTCTACCGTTGGTGGGCCTGCATCACGGTTCTCCAAAGGCTCGGCAGCCGCCGTCCTGGTCTGCTGGCTGTTGGTGGTCTTCGATGGCTACGACCTGATCGTCTACGGCACGGTCCAGTCCTCCCTGATCTCCGAGACCGGTTGGGGGCTGACCAAGGCCACCGCCGGGACCATTGGTTCCATGGCTTTCGTCGGCATGATGATCGGGGCAATCTTCGCCGGCCGGATGGCCGACTCGTGGGGCCGCCGCCGCACCATCCTGGGCTGTGCCATCGTCTTCTCGATTTTCACCATCCTCTGCGCCTTCGCCCCCAACGCAGCCGTCTTCGGGGGGCTGCGGCTCTTGGCGGGCATTGGGCTCGGTGGCCTGGTGCCCTCGGCGAACGCCCTCGTTGCCGAACTGGTCCCCACTAAGTGGCGGTCTACCATCGCCACCCTGATGATGTCCGGCGTCCCGATCGGCGGGTCCATCGCCGCCCTCGTCGGCATCCAACTGATCCCTGCTTTCGGCTGGGAGTCCATGTTCCTCGTGGCCGTGCTCGCACTGATGATCGTGGTGCCTCTTGGACTGAAATACCTGCCCGAGACGCTGGCCCCGGTCAGTGCCGAGGACAGGGGAACTCGCAACCTCAAAGAGCCGATCGGCTTCAAGTCTCTGCTCCGCGCCCCTTACCTGGGGGTGAGCCTGCTGTTCGCCCTCGCGACGATCGCTACCCTGTTCGCCTGGTACGGGCTGGGAACCTGGCTGCCCAACCTCATGCAGCTGGCCGGGTACAACCTGGGCTCAGCCCTGACCTTCGCCCTGGCCCTCAACCTGGGTGCGGTGGCCGGCTCGGTCATCACGGCCTGGGCCGGGACCCGGTTCGGCCCGATCCCGACGGCGATCGCCGCGGCCGCCGTCGCCGCCGGCGCGCTCGTGGTCCTGGTTACGGGACCGCCCGTGACGGTCGTCTACCTCATGCTGGTCCTCGCCGGCGTCGGCACCCACGGCACCCAGTGCCTCATCATCGCCGCCGTCGCGAGCCACTATCCCGGGCACCTGCGGGGGACCGCGCTGGGCTGGGCGCTGGGGACGGGCCGCATCGGCGCCGTCGCCGCACCCCAGATCGGTGGCCTCCTGCTGGCTGCCGGACTGGGCGTCAATTCCAATTTCCTGGCCTTCGCCGGTGCAGCCGCGATAGCAGCGGTCCTGCTGGCCGCCGTCGGGCTCAAACTCAAATCAAAACTCTCAACCTCCCCTTCACTAACAGGAGCAAGCAATGTCTGAGCACGTCCCGTCCACCGGTTTCCTGTCCACCGACGGACTGTCCACCGATGTCCTCGTCATCGGAGGGGGAATGGCCGGATTGGCCGGAGCCCTTGCGCTGCGGGAAAGCGGCGCCAACGTCACCCTCGTGGAGCGGGCCCCCGAATTCGGCGAGGTCGGCGCCGGGCTGCAGATGGCGCCCAACGCCTCCCGCGTCCTGAAGCGCTGGGGCCTGCTGGACAAGGCCCTGGAGATTGGCGTCCAGCCCAAGCACCTGGTCTTCCGCGACGCCGTCACCGGCGAGGAGCTCACGCGCCAGAGCCTCGGCGGGGAATTCGAGGAACGCTACGGTGCGCCCTACGTGGTGATCCACCGCAGCGACCTGCACCGGGTCCTGCTCGAGGGCTGCGAAGCGGCGGGCGTGAAACTGGTCAACGATGTCATGGTCGAGAGCGTGGAGACCGTGAACGGCAGGGGAGTGGCCCACACGGCCGCCGGCGTGGACTACGAGGCCGACGTCGTCATCGGCGCCGACGGGCTCAAGTCCACCCTGCGCCCGCTCGTTGCCGGCGACGAGCCGGTCCCCTCGGCCTACGTCGCCTACCGCGGCACTGTGCCCATAACCGAACACACACCCAAAGCGGACCTGGAGGACGTCATTGTCTACCTCGGACCGGACTGCCACCTGGTGCAGTACCCGCTGCGCAAGGGCGAACTGCTGAACACCGTGGCCGTTTTCAAGTCCGCCTCCTTTGAGCGCGGCGAGGAGCAATACGGGGGAGTCGACGAGCTCGAGGCCGCATACAAGGACTGCGTCCCCGCCGTCCAGGCTGCGCTGAAAAACCTGGGCACCAGCATGCGCTGGCCCATGTACGACCGCGATCCGATCGAAAACTGGGTGGCCGGCCGGATGGTGCTGATGGGCGACGCCGCGCACCCGATGCTGCAGTACCTGGCCCAGGGCGCCTGTCAGGCGCTCGAGGACGCAGCAGTGCTGCAGGACGTCACCAACGGCACCGTGTTCACTGCCGACGGCGTCAACCCCGCAGCCTGGGACGGCGCGATCAAGGAATTCAACAGCCTCCGCGCCGGCCGCACCGCCAGGGTCCAGCGCACCGCCCGCGTCTGGGGCGAATCCTGGCACGGGCCGGCGTCCTCAAGGAGCCGGCCCGGAGCTTCTTCCGTCATGATCCAGTACGGACTTTCCGCCGATTCCTGGAACTCGTGGGGGAGGTGGCAGCGTGTGGGGACATCTACCGTTACTGCTACGTCCGCGGCCCCGCCGGAATCTTCATCGGGCTGGTCGAGGAGCTCCGCTGACGTTCCGTCACTGCATCAGGCCGACGCTGTTTCGCGGAGGTATTGGCGGAGTCCGGGGATTGCGAAGTCCACCCTGCCGTAGCCGGCTGACTCGATCAGGCCCGCGGCGATGAGTCTCTTTCGGTACTTGGACACCACGTTGGGCTTGGCCGTCATGATGTTTCCGATCAGGCCCGCTGCCGATGATCCATCCTGAAGGGCCATGGCGTCGAGGAACTCGCGGTCCTTGTCGGAGATATCCGAAAGCGCTGACTCGACGACTACTAATGTGTTTCGTCTTTGAGCGGCGCTGATGGCTCTGTGCACGCCGCTCTCATCCAGTTTCCACTTGGCCTTCCCCGCCTCCAGCCAGAGGTAGTAGCCCACAAGCTGAATAAGGAAGGGGTAGCCCTCGGTAGCCTCCGCGGCTTCACTGACGAGGCCGGGGGAGACGTCTATCCCTCCCTCACTGAAGAGCTCGCTGTAGGACGCGGTGACTTCGGCGATGGCTGCCTCGTGGAGATTGATCCTGTCGGCGCGTCGCAGGAAGGTCGCCACTCCCTCGTTGAGGAGGTCGGAGACTGCGGATGGCAGGCCGGCGAAGATGAGGCCGATGGGCAGTCCGTCGCGGATGAAATGCTGCACTTCAGCGGCCAGTTGGGAAATTTCTGTGCGGTCGACCGCATGTATCTCGTCGATGGTGATAACGAGTCCCGTACCTTTTGCGTCCAACAGCCGCAGAAGTTCGTTCCCGGTCCGTCGCCAGTCGGCACTCCGTTCCTGGGGGAGTTGCGTTGTTAGTCCGAACCCCGCCGCCGAGAATGCTGTGATTTTCCGTGTTGGGGGCCCGTCTCCGAGTTCCTCGACAAGCCGGAGCATGTCGTCGCCGATTCCGGCGAGGAAACCGGGGTTTGCTGTTCGGGAGATTACCGCCCAGCCGTGAGTTCCCGCGATCCGTTCCGCGGCGCTCAGCATGACTGTCTTGCCGATGCCTCTGGATCCGGTGATGATGGTCAAAAGCCCGGGCGCTCCCGAGCCTTGCTGCAGGCCGTACTCGAATTCATCCAAGAGCCCGGCCCGCCCAATCAAGTCCGGCGGTGTGGCCCCTGCGGTGGGCTTGAACGGGTTCCGCACCGGGACCTCCAGGGTGAAAGTAGGTGAAAGTGGTGAAAGTGGTGAAACTGATATCACACTATCAGGCTCCACATCCCGCAAAGCCCCAGGAGCTCCTGCAGGGCGAATATGTAGCGTCCAGGCCATCCTGCACGAAAACACGCCGACCATGCGCTCTATGCAGTCTCGGTTCTGACCACCTGAGGCTGCAGCAATCAGGCTGCCAGATCCGACCCTGATTCGCATGGTTGGATAGCGGCATGCCGATTGCAAGCAGAGAAAATTCGCTCTTGGTCCGCACGAGCTTCGCCGAGCAATGTCTACTCCTACTCCCGTACTTTAAGTGCCGATAATCAACATTATGTCAAGTTGAACAGTGATTATTGCATCTGATGCAATATCACTGGCCCCGGGCCCTCTCCGCGGTCCTGTGCACAGAGCGACGCGGAAAATCACCGAAAGCCTCAAGCGGTGATTGCCATCCCAAGTTTCAGGTTCCTGGACGCCCGTGAATGCCGTACAAATTTCCCTTGACTGATTTATGGGTGTGAATCGGGATCGTCCAATTCATCGGCAGAAGCCAGAGACAAACCGGACGTCGAAGCCTATGCTCGGTTCAGCGTTCATTCACCAGGGGGAACAATGGATCGCATCTGGCGCCTTCGAATAGGAATTTCAGTTCTGGCGGCGGCATTGCTCATGACATCATGCGCAACCACCCCATCAGGGGTGACGGGATCAGCAGCCTCCACGCCCACCGCTTCCGGAATCGCGGCAACATCACCGAGTGCCCCGACCAGCTCCGTGAGTAACAGCCCCGTCCCGGCCACCTCCGGCCCGCCGCAGGAAACGTGCGCGGCTTTCCTGCCTACAGCGCCTTGCTCCACCTACAGCAGCGTCGCCGCAACATCCAACGGTAGGGCTCTACCCTGGACGGCCGCCGGGACCATCAAGGTGCGACTGAGCTCCGTCGAAGGTACCCTGCAGCTGGCCATGCAAACGGATTGCTCCCCCATCAGCGGGCCAGTCACAATTACTGGAAACATCATGACCCTCGGGAAGGTCGCCACTGGCGCCAGCGGCTGCATCGGTACTGCCGGCGAACATCAAGCATGGATTCATGAATTCTTGAAACGTCCCATTGCAATGACTCATACACAAGACACTTTGACCTGGACGAGCGGGACAAATACGCTCACGCTCCAAGCTGAGTAACCACGGTTCGAGAACGTTGCGGACGTCCCAGGGCGGCAGCCCGCTTCCCTGCACGGCCCCGACGGCGACAAATGAGCTGCCGGATAGGCGCCGAATCCACGGGAGGCTCCCTGCACGGCTGCCATTGAGCTGCCGGGCTCACGACCGGGCGGACTCCCCTAGATCGCTCCAGGTCCTGTCAGCCCAGCTCCCCCGCCGCCCGTTCTCAGGGCTCCGAATTGATTGATCAAATGTCCTCCGCCTAGAAATCGCGGAGAATAGCCGCGACGATCGGCCGCAGCTGCTTCGGATTGATAGTGCCTTCGGCGGTTCGAATGATTGCGGTGTCCACCTCAGCCAGGAAGGTCTCGGATGATGCATGCCCTTCCGGGACACGGATCATCCAGACGTAGCCCCTCGGCCGCGGCGGGAGGCCGGCATCCCGGAGGTACCGGTCGATGTCATGTTCGATTCCCTGCCGGTCGGCAGCTGTGAACGGTTCCTCGCAGGGTTGTTGCCTACCCCCTCGCTCGGTGTAACCGGTGATTGTCCTGGCGGCGTCCGAGGACGGGCGGCGGCGCAAGTTGTCCAGGCCGGCTGCCCAGCCGATGAGCGCCCCCCCGTTACATTTATTGGGTCCCCGAAAGCCGGGGATTTGGTCGCGGGGCCCGGTATGACTTTCTCGCCCTGTCATTGATGATCCGGGGGGTGTTGTCGCCGGGCTCGGAGACACGCGTTGACTGCTGATAGGGACACGGCCGGCTCCTTCCACTGGTGCCAGGTCTCTTTGTAACGTGGGTGCCAGCATCGGGTGTTGTGACTGCGGCCATGTCGTGGTGCAAAGGAGCGCCGGATGGACGAAGGATACGAGGTCTACTGCGGACTAGATGTCGGCAAATCCGAGCATCACGCCGCCGCATTGAACACCGCGGGAGAACGGGTCTTCGACAAGCCGCTGCCCCAGGATGAGGCGCGGTTGCGCGAGCTTTTCCTCGGTCTGCAGCAGCACGGCCGGGTGCTGGTGATCGTGGATCAGCCCAACACCATCGGGGCGCTGCCGATAGCCGTGGCGCGGGACTGCGGCTGCACCGTGGCCTACCTTCCGGGCCTGGCGATGCGCAAAGCCGCGGACCTGTATCCCGGCAAGTCCAAGACGGACGCCCGGGATGCGTTCATCATCGCCGAGACGGCACGGTCGATGCCGCACACCCTGCGGGCCGTTGACCGGGACAGCGAGGTGCTCGCGGCGCTGAAGGTCCTTTCCGGATTTGACGCGGATCTGACCCATGAATGCACCAGGGCGATCAACCGCCTGCGCTCCCTCCTGCTGCAGATTTTCCCCGCCCTGGAGCGCGCCTTCCCGGGAACCGTACTGACCAGATCCCTGGTCTTGGAGCTGTTCATCAAGTACTCCGGACCCACCGGCCTGCGTGCCGCGGGCCGGTCCAACGTGCTGCGCTGGGCCAGAAATCACAGCCGCAAGGACCCCGTGAATCTCATCGAGGCGGTCTTCTCGGCACTGGGCGAGCAGACCGTCACCGTGATCGGCACCGAAGCCGTCGAACTGGTCATCCCCCGCGTCGCCGCCCAGATCAAGGAACTCAAACACCAACGCGCCATCGTCGCAGAAGAAGTCGAAAAACTCCTCGATGACTTCCCTCTTTCCCAGGTCTTGATGTCCATGCCGGGAGTCGGCATCAAGACCGCAGCGACGATACAACGCGCCCAGGGAAAGAAACACAACGCCGCCGTCATCTGCCTGGCCCGCCGCCGCTGCGACGTCATCTACTCCATGCTCAGACACGGCACCTTCTACGACGAGAAGCCCGCCCTGGCCGCTTGACCAAAAGCATAGGGACACCCCCCAATCGAAGGGGCGCGGGACTTCTTTGTACTCGACTCTCCATCACAAGGTCACCTCCCCTCAAGCCGTTCATGATCCCGTCGGCGCACCACTGCACGACGGGCAGCGCCCCTTCAGACGCTGATCGCGGACTAACCGAGCCACACGAAACAACGGAACCCCGGCGGCGGGGGCGGTGGTGGTTGCCGGAGTCCCGGGGTGCGGGGGCGAGCCCGGGCCTGCCTTGCTCAGCCGTGTGAATGACAGAGCTATTTGGTGGTGCTATTTGGCGCGTGCCTGGTGCACGCCCGCATAATCAAGCGATCCCGTCCACGTTGGTCCAAGTACCAGTCCGTCTGATTTCAACAGTGGGTCGGTGAGTGCGGTCACCAGCCGAAGCGGTGCCCGGAGCGTGGGTTATGGTTGCTGCCCGCGTGACAGCTGTCGCTCGGAGGTTTTCATGTGAGGCAACAAGTGGGCAAATCGCTCGACACCGTGATCACGGTGATGAACGCCGTTTTCAGCGTGATCTTCCTTGCAGACTTCATCTACCGGGTCGTCACCGCGGCATCGCCGGGCGGCTATGTCTTCAAGCACTTCGGCTGGGCCGACATCTTGGCCAGCTTGCCTTTCGAACAATGTAACCCTCCTTGCCGCTGGCCTGCCTGATCCGCGCCCGGCCGCCCACAGGCGGAGATTGGTATGCGAAACGTCCCAATAGCTCCGAAATAGGTATTTCCCCTAACTAATCCGCCCTCCTAAGCTGGTCGGAGTACGGCATATCGCCTGCTTCGAGCTGCCCGGGAGCTTCTAATGGAGACGCGCCACCTCAAGTACTTCATTGCAGTGGCCGAGGAACGTCACTTCGGCCGCGCAGCCCAGCGGCTGCACATGGCCCAGCCGCCGTTGTCCCAACAGATCCGGCAGCTGGAGGAACAGCTCGGCACACCCTTGCTGCTGCGCACTACGCGCAAGGTGGATCTCACCCCAGCCGGACAGGTCCTGTTGGATCGAGGACGGCTGCTGATCCAGGAACTGGAAGCTCTGGAGGAGGACGTCCGGCAGGTCGGCGCAGGTGCCACTGGCGTCCTCCGCGTCGGCTTCACCGGAACAGCCACCTACCGGCTGATGCCCAGCATCGTCCAGGCCGCCCGACGCACTTTTCCCGGGCTCCGCATCACCGTTCAGGGCGAAATGCTGACGCCGCAGATGGAGTCCGCACTCGAGGACGGAAGGCTCGACGTCGCCGTCCTCCGACCCCCAGTCCGCTCCGGAACTGTGGCCCTCAAACTCCTCGAACAGGATCAGCTGGTCGCGGCCCTCCCGGCGGATTCGCCGCTGGCGGAAAAGGGCACCCTGGAACTGGCGGAGCTCGCCGGCCAGGACTTCGTCGGTTATCCGAGCTACTCCGCGGTCACCAGCATCGTCGTGGACGCCTGCCGCAAAGCCGGGTTCCAGCCGCGGCTCGTCCAGGAGGCCAGGGAAACCTCCACCCTGCTCTCGCTCGTCGCGGCGGGGATGGGGATCGCCCTAGTGCCGATGACTTCCCGGATGTTTTCCTTTCAGGGTGTCGTCTTCCGACCGTTGCATAACCCGCCGCCGGTCGACCTCGCCGTTGCCTGGATCCGCGACGCTGAGACACCCCTGCTGCGCAGCTTCCTGCAGCTCTTCGATTTACCTCCCACATCGGGCCCTGGCCAGCAACAGCCCCCGCTTCGCCCCGCGGAGTCGCCGGCCCAGTCCCCGCCACAGTCACAACCCGCATCCGCAACAAAGGAACCACCCCGTGAAAATTGACCGCATAGAGGCCATTCCCTACGCCATTCCTTACGCGCGGCCGCTGAAGTTCGCCAGCGGCGAGGTGACTTCCGCGGAACACGTGCTGGTCCGGATCTACACGGACACCGGCATCTGCGGTATCGCGGACACCCCGCCGCGGCCCTACACCTACGGCGAAACCCAGGATTCGATCGTCTCGGTGGTGACCAAGGTCTTTGCCCCGCAACTCATCGGGCTGGACCCGCTGGACCGCTCCAAGGTCCAGCAGCTGCTCCGGCGCACGGTCAACAACCCCACGGCCAAGGGGGCCCTGGACATCGCGCTCTGGGATGTCATCGGGATCTCGCTGGGCACCCCGGTGCACAAACTGCTGGGCGGCTTCACCGACAGCATGCGGGTCTCGCACATGTTGGGCTTCAAGCCCGCCGCCGAGCTTCTGGAAGAAGCGCTGCGGTTCCGTGAAACGTACGGCATCAACACCTTCAAGCTCAAGACCGGGCGGCGGCCCCTCTCCCTCGACGTCGAGGCCTGCCATGTTTTGCGGGAGGGCCTTGGCGAAGACGCCGAGATCTACCTCGACGCCAACCGTGGCTGGACGGCGAACGAGGCCATGGAGGTCCTGCGCAGGACCGAGGGCCTGGGCCTGTCCATGCTGGAGGAGCCGTGCGATGCCGGCGAGGCGATGGGCCGGCGCCGGCTGGTGCAGAGCTCGAGCATCCCGATCGTGGGCGACGAAAGTGTCCCCACCCTGGGCGATGTCTCCCGCGAATTGCTTTCCGGCGGCAGCACCGCGATCTGCATTAAGACTGCGCGCAGCGGTTTCACCGAAGCCCAGCAGATCCTCGGCCTCTGCGTGGGCCTCGGCGTGGACGTCACGATGGGCAACCAGATCGACACCCAGATCGGCAGCCTCGCCACGGTCACCTTTGGTGCGGCGTTCGAGGCCAGCTCCCGGCGGGCCGGGGAGCTCTCCAACTACCTGGACATGACGGATGACCTGCTCGCGGAGCCGCTAAAAATCATGGACGGTGCCATCCGGGTCCGCGAGGTCCCCGGCGTCGGCGCGGCCATCGACGCCGACAAGCTGCAGAAATACCGGCAGGACTAGCCCGGCCCGGCCCGCATCCTGCTTCAGAACGCCGGCACACCGCTCCCCACCACGCAAGGAGAACCACATGCTGTATCTGGTCCGCATGGACGTCAATATTCCGCTGGACATGCCCAAGGAACGCGCCGACGCCATCAAGGTGGAAGAGCGGGAGTATTCCCAGCAGCTGCAGCGCGACGGACGCTGGGCGCATTTGTGGCGGGTCGTGGGCGAATACTCCAACTACTCGGTGTTCGACGTCGCGGACAACGACGAGTTGCACACCCTGCTCTCCGAACTGCCGCTCTTCCCCTACATGGACATCAAGGTGACGCCGCTGGCCAAGCACCCGTCCGCTGTCGAATAGCCCGGCCCCTCACTCGAACATTCATATCCAAAAGCTTTCAATGGGCCGGAAATAGGTATTTCCCCTCGACCAATTACGGGCCTACCGTTGAATCAACACCGGATGTGATGTGCGGCACGGCACTGAGCGAAATTTGCCAGTCCGGAACCGCCGACCGTTTTTACCATCCTTCTTTTTTGACAAGGGAGTCACCATGACAATGGAAACCGAAGCCACAGCAGCTTCCTCGGGCGCAGGGGCAACCGCCCGCTTCCGGGAGAACAAGCACCTCGCGGCCGGCACCAGCCAGGAGCGGGTCAGCACGCTTGCCGGCCGCGTCATCAAGGCGATCAACGACACCGTCCTGGACGAGAAGGTCACCTACGACGAATACAACGCTTTCAAGGCCTGGCTCATCCAGGTCGGCGAGGACGGGGAGTGGCCGCTGTTCCTGGACGTATGGGTGGAGCACTCCGTCGAGGAGGTCGCCAACTCCAGTCGCCACGGTTCCAAGGGCAGCATCGAGGGACCGTACTACATCCCGAACGCCCCCACGCTCAACACCCCGGCCACCCTGCCGATGCGCGACAACGAACCCGGCACACCGCTGCTGTTCCAGGGCCAGGTCACGAACGTCGCCGGCCAGCCGCTCGCCGGAGCACTGATCGAACTGTGGCACGCCGATGACCTCGGTTTCTACTCCCAGTTCGCCCCCGGGTTGCCCGAATGGAACCTCCGCGGCTCCATCATCGCCGACGCTCAGGGCAACTTCCAGATCAACACCATGCAGCCCGCGCCGTACCAGATCCCCACCGACGGTGCCTGCGGTGCCCTCATCGCCGCGGCCGGCTGGCACGCCTGGCGGCCGGCCCACCTGCACCTGAAGGTTTCGGCCCCGAAGCACGAGCTCATCACCACCCAGCTCTACTTCGAAGGCGACGAGCACGTCGCCGACGACATCGCCTCGGCCGTGAAGCCCGAACTCGTCCTGGCCCCCACCGAGCGCGCCGACGGCAAGGGCCGCGAAGTCACCTATAACTTCGTGCTCGACCCCCGGGGCTAAGCACCCCTTTTCGGCGCCGGGGCCGGAACCGCCCGGCCCCGGGCCCAACCCCAATATCATCCCCACCACCTGCCGTAATGCCGCGTGCCCAAAATGAAGTAGCCGCAGCCGCCCGGCCCCCGGATCAGTCGGGTCAGAACATCACACGAAAGTGAGTTACCGGTGACTAAACTCGCCTATAACGTCCAAGACGTTATCGACAACACGCCCATGGGAATCAAACGATGGTCCATCGTCGTCCTCTGTTTCGTGATCGCACTGCTGGACGGATTCGACACCCAGTCGATTGCATTCATCGGACCGGCAATCGCCGAAGACTTCGGCCTGCAGGCCACTGACATGACCTGGGTGATCACCGCCAGCACCGTTGGCATGTGCGTGGGCGCAATGTCCCTTGGCACCTTCGGGGACAGGATCGGTCGGAAGAAGACCATCCTGCTCGCACTGGCCCTTTTTGGTGTGTTCTCCCTTGCCGGTGCTTTTGCTCAATCCCTGGAGCAGATTGTCATTCTGCGCTTCCTCATTGGCCTCGGCATGGGCGGGGCCACCCCGGCGCTGCTGGCACTGACCGCCGAGTACAGTCCCAAATCGCGCCGCGGCACGTTCATGACATTGGTGTTGCTTGGCCTGCCTGGTGGCGCGCTACTCGGTGGGCTTGTGGCGGCGGCATGGCTGCCAGTGATGGGCTGGCGTGGCATCTTCCTGGCCGGCGGCGTGCTGCCACTTGCCATGGTTTTGGTCTGCAGCAAGATTCTCTCCGAATCGCCGATCTTCCTGGCGGCCAAGGGCACCTCCGCAGCCGACGCACAGGCGCGTCAGATCATGGCCTCAATTTCCGGGAGCCCAGTCAGCCCGGACGCCGTGCTCGCAACCAACGACAAAATGCAGGAGCGCAGCTCCGTCGCCGTACTTTTCTCCGCTAAGTACCGGATGGTCACCATCGCAGTCTTCGCCACCTACCTGCTCAATTGGATCGCGTGGTTCCTGCTGCTGCTCTGGATGCCAACCGCGCTCAAGATGTTGGGGCTGGCCGGCTCGCAGGCCGCGATGGGAACCGTGACCGTCAACGGCGCCTTTATCCTCTTCGCCATCCCTCTGTCCATCATCCTGCCCAAGGTCAACCCCAGAAAATTGCTGCTGGTCATGTTTGCGGCGGGGATCGTCATCGCGCTGGGCCTGGGCCTGGCCGGCTCCAACTTTGCGCTGGTCTTCGTGCTTATCGGGCTGGCAGGCTTCGGCATTGGCGGCCAGCAGTTGGCCCTGAACTACCTGATCGCCAACGCCTACCCCACTCAACTTCGTGCCACGGCTACCGGCTGGGGCATCGGAATTGGCCGCCTCGGTTCCATCGTGGGCTCCGCCCTCGGCGGGCTCATTCTCACGGGACTCGGCGTCTCCGGCTACTTCATGGCACTCGCGGTACCCCTGGTCCTGGCCGGACTGGCCACCCTGATGGTGCGAAGCTCGACAGCTAAAGCCCAGATTGCTTCGACGGAGCCGGCGCCACGGGAACGTGAAGCCATCAGCTGACGCGGGGGCACCTACGCAGATATCGAACTGGCCTCAACGGCTGAAAAATCCCAATATGAGAGGACGCACAGCAATGCGTTTTACCGACAAGGTTGTTGTGGTGACCGGCGCTGCCCAAGGGATTGGGGCCGTCGTCGCCCGTAGGATTGCGGCCGAGGGAGGCACCTTGGTGCTGGCGGACCGGTCCGAGCTGGTCATTGAAGTGTGTGCGGAGCTGACGGCCAGTGATGCACCTGCACGATATTTCCTTTGCGATCTGGAAACCTATGCGGGCGCCGTGGACCTGATGGCCTACGCCGTGGCAGAGTTTGGACGCATCGACATCCTGATCAACAATGTCGGCGGTACGATCTGGGCCAAGCCCTACGAGCACTACGAGGAGGACGAGATCGAGGCCGAAGTACGGCGCTCCCTCTTCCCCACGCTGTGGTGCTGCCGCGCAGTGCTGCCGCACATGGTCGAACGGACGGCCGGGGTCATCGTGAACGTCTCCTCGATAGCCACCCGAAGCATCAATCGCGTTCCATACGCGTCGTCCAAGGGCGGGGTCAACGCTCTGACCGCGTCGCTGGCGTTCGAAGCCGCTCCAAAGGGTATCCGGGTAGTGGCCACCGCGCCCGGCGGCACCGAAGCTCCGCCGCGGAAGGTCCCGCGCAACCCGAACGCGCAGTCCGCCCAGGAAGAGACGTGGTACCAGCAGATCGTGGACCAGACCACCGAAAGCACCCTCTTCAAGCGGTACGGCACGCTGGAAGAACAGGCAGCTCCGATCTTGTTCATGGCCTCTGACGACGCCAGCTACATCACTGGCGCGGTGCTGCCCGTGGGCGGCGGGGACCTTGGGTAATTCAGCGCGGCCTGAACAACAGCAGAAAGGAGAAGTCGATGACTCAGGAAGCCATGGGATGCATTGAAGAACGAGAATTGCGCCACGCCTTTGGCACGTTCGCCACCGGTATCACGGTGGTCACCACCCGGACGGACGACGGCGTTCCGCACGGCGCCACCGTCAGCGCCTTCACCGCGCTATCCCTCGACCCGCCGCTTGCCCAGGTCACACTGACCCGGTCCTCGCGCGGCGCCCGGTATCTGGAAGCTGCGCCGTTCGCTATCAATATCCTGTCGGTAGAACAAAAGGATGTGGCCCTGCACTTCGCTGGCAAAGTCCTTGACGCGGAACCGGAATGGACGCTGGACGGCAACGTCCCGGTGCTGACGGGGAACGCCGCGACGCTTAAGTGCCGGCCGTGGAATATCTACGACGGCGGCGACCACATCATCGTCGTCGGCGAGGTCATCGCACTGGACATCACCAAGCGGGAACCCCTCGTGTTGTTCGGCGGTGAGTTCCACAACCCAGGAGGACGGATCGAGGGTGCCCGGCGGGATAACTCCGGCGATGCTCCCGAATCGGACTGGTTCGCCGGCTCCAGCTCCTTCAGGCCGTTTCACGACCGGACATCTGTCTAATCTGACCGGCCCTGCAGGGGGCAGCGATCTACATGTCGGGCTATGCGACTCAGTCTCCCGAGTAAATGACCTCGGCCAAACTCAGGCTCGCCACGGCCTCCCTGGGCAAGCCCGGAACCAAAGTCGGCGATCTCTGCACCGAACTCGGCATCACCCGCCAGACCCTTTACCGGCACGTATCACCGACGGGCGAGCCCCGCCCGGACGGCGAAAAGTTACTGACGCCGAACCAAGCCGCGGCGGCCGAACAACTCCGACTCATGCACCATCCGGATGGAAAGGACAACACATCTTGGACACTTGCGTATCCACTGGAATACTATGGGTGTCCGGGCGATGGCTTCGGGCCTGCGAACTGGCGGGACCGAGTGGCGGCGTAAGCCTCCCTTCCGAGTCGCCACTGTGGAAGGAACGTTGTGTCACCTGGTTCTGAAACGATGCGGCACGACGGGGATTCTATCTACGCCCAGCTGCGCTCTGAAATCCTGGCCGGTGCAATTGCTCCCGCCACTCCCTTGCGGGAAGTTACCTTGGGGGAACGCTTCGGTGTCTCCCGCACGCCGGTGCGCGAGGCTCTTCGCCGCCTCCAGCACGACCGTCTTCTGGACCGCGGCGCCCGTGGACTGCAGGTCCATCAGGCAACACCCCAGGAAGTCATCCAGGTCTATGACGTGCGGATTCTTTTGGAACAGGAGGCGGCCGGGCAGGCGGCCCTGTCCCACGACATCACTGACATTATGCAGCTCGAAGGCCTGGTGGAACGTGACCGCGCACTTTCGGAGCCGGATGACAACACCCGGGCGTCGACGAACCTGGAATTCCACGCAGCCGTCTGGGCGGCTGCGCACAATCCCGTGCTCCAGGATCTCCTGCAGCGGCTGTCCACCCACCTGATCCGCACGCCGCACTCGACTCTGTCTGTGGGAGAGCGTTGGGACGAGGCCCTGGCCGAGCATTCGAAGCTGGTCGCGGCCATCACCGCCGGCGACGAAACTGCTGCGCGGAACACCGCACGCGAACACATGGAGACAGCCCGTCGGATCAGGCTCGACCTGCTGCGGAAATCGGCCTCCCACTAAGATCACTGCCGGGCTCTCCGGCTAGCTCTCCGGGCCCCGAAGCGCCAGCTTTTCTGCCCTCTCCCGGGCATCAGCCCGGTGCTGCCACGGTTGCGCAGACCGCTGCCGTTGGTAACTGCCGCGGTGGTGGCGAAGCGTTCGCACCCATCGAAGACTCGTAATGACTTGCCGTGATTGCGGTCACCATGCCACACTGTACTTCACTGTATACAGTCGTATTCATCAAAGGAGATAGATCATGACAGCCATCACGGAGACGGACACCGTCGTTGAGTTCCGCGGAGTCGGCAAGCGCTTTGGCAGCATGCAGGCCCTGACCGGCATTGATCTGTCGGTGCGCCGCGGCGAGGTGGTCGTCATCCTCGGCCCCTCAGGGTCGGGCAAATCGACGCTGTGCCGGTGCATCAACCGGCTCGAAGCCATCGACGAGGGCCACATTCTCATCGACGGCCACGAACAGCCGGTGGAGGGCAGGGATCTGTACAAGTTCCGCACCGAGGTGGGGATGGTCTTTCAGTCCTTCAACCTCTTCTCCCACAAAACCATCCTGGAGAACATCACCGTCGCCCCACGGAAAATTCTCGGCCTGGACAAACAGGCGGCGGAGATACGGGCCCACGAACTGCTCGCCATGGTCGGCATCGCCGACAAGGCACACAGCCGGCCGTCCCAGCTCTCCGGAGGCCAGAAACAGCGCGCAGCCATCGCCCGCGCACTGGCCATGGAACCCAAGGTCCTGCTCTTTGATGAACCGACGTCGGCGCTCGACCCGGAATCCACCCGCGAGGTTCTGGCAACCATGCGGAGCCTCGCGCAGAGCGGCACGACGATGATCGTCGTGACGCACGAGATGTCGTTCGCGCGGGCCTTCGCGGACCGGATCGTGTTCATGGCCTCCGGAGCCATCGTGGAAATTGCCGACCCTGAAACGTTTTTCACCTCTCCTTCCTCCGACCGGGCCAAAGCCTTCCTCTCCTCGGTCCATTAACAGCACCTGTGCAACGACGCACCCACCCTAAGGAGTCACCATGAAACGCGAGCACTTCCTGCCGGCCCTGGCCATCGCCGGCGCATTGGTCCTGGGCACCACAGCCTGCGGCGGCAGCACCCCGGCCGCCGAGACCCAACCGGCCCGGAGCTTCCCGGCCAACAGCACGATGGACAAGATCCAGAAACGCGGCAAAGTGATCGTCGGGGTCAAATTCGACCAGCCGCTCTTTGGCGTGAAGAATCCGATCACCGGCAAGATGGAAGGCCTGGACATTGAGATGGCCAGAATCCTGGCCAGGGACCTTACCGGCAGTGCGGAGAATGTCGAGTTCGTTGAGGCGGTCACCAAAAACCGTGAGGCGTTCCTGCAGCAGAACAAGGTCGACGCCGTGATCGCCTCCTATGCAGTGACGGACGAACGGAAGAAAGTCGTCAGTTTCGCCGGACCCTACCTTGAGAGCAACGTGGCCCTGCTGGTACGCAAGGACGACAGCTCAGTGAACAAACCCGAGGACCTGGTCGGAAAGACCGTGTGTTCCACCACCGGCGCCCGCGCGGCCCAGCTCATCGGTGCGGCCGTGCCCGCGGCCAACGTGGTCCTGTTCAGCACCTACAGTGAATGCGCGCAGGCACTGAAGGATAAGAGGGTCGACGCGGTGACCACGACCGAGGCGATCCTGCTCGGTGTCCAGTCCCAGAATCCGGATGCCTACCGCATCGCGGACGGCCATTTGGCCGACGCCGAGGAATTTGCCATCGGCGTGGCCAAGGACGATGCAGCATTTCATGACTACCTCGATCAGCTCCTGACCAAGGCCATCGCGGACGGGGACTGGAAGAAGGCCTACGACGCCACGATCGGCCAGGTCAAGCCCGGCGACGTTACCCCGCCCAAAGTAACGCTGTAGGGATCCGCTGATGTCATTCCTTCTCAATCACCTCGGCGATTTCGGCCAGGGCGTGATGGTGACTCTGGGACTCGTTCTCCTGGGTGCCGCCGGTTCGGTGCTCCTGGGGACACTGCTCGCCGCACTGCGGACCAGCCCCATCAGGACGGCCCGGGCTGTTTCCTCGGCCTACGTGCTGATTTTCCGGAACGTGCCGCTTCCCGTGCAGATGGTGCTGTTTGTCTTCGGACTGCCGGTCCTGGGCATCCAGTTCTCGCTCTACGCCTCGGCCGCCATCGTCCTGGTGCTCTACACCGCGCCGTTCGTTGCCGAAACCCTGCGCGCGGGCCTGAACACCGTGGACCGCGGCGAGCTGGAAGCCGGACGCGCCCTGGGCTTCGGGCCGATGGCCTCATTGAAACTCATCGTCCTCCCGCAGGCCTTCGCCACGGTGACCAGACCGCTGGGCAACGTCTTCATCACCATGGTCAAGAACACCTCGGTCGCTGCCCTGGTGGGGGTATCCGAACTGACGTTCCTTTCGGACAAGATCGCGGTGGATGAGGCACAACCGTTCATTATCTTCGGCGGGGCCGCCCTCTGCTACCTCGCCATCGGGCTGGTCATCGGCCGGCTCGTATCCGCAGTCGATCAGAAGGTGGCGTTCAGCCGATGAGTACCGTATCGCTTTTTGACCCGGCCGGTCCGCGCGCCAAACGCCGCCACCTGCTCCTGGAAATCCTCACGGCCCTCATCGTGATCGCCGGCGCCTATCTGGCCTTCCGCGTCCTCTACGACAAAGGCGAGCTGAGCGCCGCGGCGTGGGCCCCGTTCGCCGAGCCCGGACTCTGGGCGCTTCTCGGCCAGGGGCTGTGGAACAACATTGCGGCCGCAGCCGTCGGCATGGTGCTGTCCATGATCACCGGATGCCTCCTGGCCTTCGGACTCGTCTCCACACACGCACCTCTGCGCCGGACCTGCCGGGTCTACACGGACGTCTTCAGCAGCATCCCCCTGCTCCTGCTGCTCTACTTCACGTCCCTGGTGCTGCCCAACTACGGCCTCAAACTCGGGGACTTCTGGTTCCTGGTCATCGCGCTGACCCTGTACAGCGGGGCCGTCATCGGTGACCTGCTGCGCTCCGGGATCCTCGCGCTGCCGCCCGGTCAGGCCGAGGCCTCCCTCGCACTGGGTTTCTCCCACGTCGGGACGCTGCGCCTGGTCCTGCTCCCGCAGGCCCTGCGGTCCATGAGTCCTGCCCTCGTGAGCCAGCTCATCATCCTCTTCAAGGGAACAGCACTGGCCTTTGTGCTCGGCGGCTACATGGAACTGCTGAGGTCCGCCACCGTCATCGGCCAGTACTACACCCGGTCCCTGCTGCAGGCCCAGTTTGTTGCCGCGCTGGGATTCCTGGTCGTCAACATCGCCCTCGGCGCCCTCGCCGTGGCCCTGGAGCGCCGCCAAAACCGCCTCGCCGCCCAGGAACCGCTCCCCGTGACAGCGGCAGAGCCAGCCCCCGTGCCGGCCCACCGCTAACACCCCCGGGCCGCCTCTACCCCCAAATCACCCCTGTCCGACTGTGTATACAGTCGAATACTTATGAATTCAACATGAAGGAGACGGAAAACAATGGCTGATCAGAACGAACCTGCAGCGGGAAACCTCACCAAGGCCGACGTGATCGTCGTCGGCGGCGGAAATGCCGGATTCACGGCGGCCCACGCCGCTGCCGTCCGCGGACGAAAAGTCATCCTGCTCGAAAAGGGCACTAAAGACATGGCCGGCGGCAACAGCTTCTACACCGCCGGCGCCACCCGCATCGTCCACAACGGCCTGGACGACCTCCAGGGGCTCGTGGAACCGGACGAACGGCACAGCCGGACCGTCGTTCCGCCCTACAGCGCTGAGGAATACGCGTCTGACCTGGAAAAGGTCACCGAAGGCCGGAACGACCCGGCACTGACGGAAGTCCTCATTGCCGAGAGCCAGTCCACCCTTCGGTGGCTCAACAGCCTGGGCCTGAAGTACCGCCTGATGTACGAGCGTCAGGCCTTCGAGCGTGCCGACGGGTCCTACCTCTTCTGGGGCGGCCTGCACGTGGGAAACGTGGGCGGCGGCGAAGGCCTGATCGAAGACCACACCCGGGTCGCTGCAGAGCTGGGCATCGAAATCAGGTACGGCCACGCGGCACAAAGCCTGATCGTTGAGAACGGCCGTGTAGCCGGCGTCGTCGTCAACACCGCTGAAGGGGAGCTGCGCCTGAGGGCAGAATCCGTGATCCTCGCCGCCGGAGGCTTCGAGGCGGACCCGAAGCGGCGGCGGGAGTACTTGGGCGAAGGCTGGGAAAACGCGAAGGTACGCGGCACTCCCTATAACACCGGCGACATGATCGCCGCAGCGTTGGAGATCGGCGCCACCAAGGGCGGAGACTGGGGCAGCTGCCACAGCGTCCAGTGGGATGCCTTTACCGCCACCAACGAAAGCAACCGCCAACTCACCAACCGCCTCACCCGGCAAAGCTACCCGTTTGGAATCATCGTCAACACCGACGGCAAGCGTTTCCTGGACGAAGGTGCCGACTTCCGGAACTACACCTACGCCAAGTACGGCAAGGAAATCCTCAAGCAGCCCGGCTCGGTTGCGTACCAGATCTTTGACGCCGGCCTTCGGCCCATGCTGCGCAGCGAAGAATACGAGATGCCCGGCATCTCTGTCGAGGTCGCCGACACCCTCGAGGACCTGGCCGTCAAAATCGGCATAGACCCGGAAAGCTTGTCCAAAACCGTGACGGACTTCAACAGCTCGATCGAGCGCTCCACCCCGTTCGACCCCAACGTTAAGGATGGCCGGAAGGCCGCAACCGAACCGGTCAAGAGCAACTGGGCCGCCCCGATCGAAACCGGCCCCTTCTACGCCTACGGCGTCACCTGCGGAATCACGTTCACCTTCGGTGGCATCAAATCCGACACCCACGGCCGCGTCCTGGACGCAGAGGGCAAGCACATCGAAGGCCTGTTCGTGGCAGGTGAAATGCTCGGCGGACTATTCAGCGTCAACTACCCGGGAGGCACCGGACTTGCTGCCGGGTGCGTCTTTGGGCGGCGGGCGGGCGTCCTGGCGTAGGGCACGGATCCACTGCACTTCTCCTCAAAAACCCGGGCTGGCCACCGCCGGCCTCACTCGCTCCGACGCTCGTCGCAGTGACGGGGACTGAGGGAGAGCCGGCTCTTGACGGCGAAAGCTCCCCGGGAGATTTGCCCTGATGTTCCGGACCAAAACGGGTCTCCCGAGCGGACCATCACCACCGACTGCCGGCCCAATGCCCGGCACAGATGGGCGCTCTTCCCGCACTCCATCGCAACAGGCAGCCCGATAGTCGGGCGTGGGAAGAGAGCCCATAAGGAGGAGGCAGGGTGGCGGAAACGCCGCCCTGCCACCTCCCCCGACGCTCAAACGATTCCGACACCGCAGTCGCCCCAACCCAAGGACAAGCCATGACGCCCCGATCGTCCGGATCTCATACAGAAAACCGGAAACCCGCCCCCATTGCCAACCGGTCCAAGCTCTCACGGGCCGACTACGTGCAAATCCACCAACACGGGGAAGTCATCGCTACCGGGCGCATCGACATGCTGGCAGCTGACGCCAGCGTGCTTTGGCTCCATCTGGCGGGCGGCAACGAACGCGCCATCTTTCTCCAGAGTGACGGGCTAAGAATCTACCGAAGCCACCGCAGCGCAGCCAACTGACGGAACAGCTTCATCCCAGGACCGTGCTGGTGCTGCAACGCGCGGCCCGACGACAGCTGAACCGGATCATGGAACCGGGCCACCAGACATTCGGCTAACGTCACGATGACCAGTTCAGAGTGCAGAGGACTTCTGACATTCCGTGCCGCGACTGCTGGTGCCCCGCTGGACCGCAGGCCGACAAACCTCCACGCACAGGGAGGCCTTCTGGAGAACGTCAATAGGCGTTGTTTTCGAATCCGTTGCGTTGAACGAAGGATGCCTGACGGCTGGTTCGGGCTCAACGGGGGTTTATGACGCCGAGTTCATCTAAGAGAGCGGCTCATGGGCCGATTCCCGAGGCTCCCTGGGGTGCGGGAATACCTGCGACCATTCCCGCCCACAACAGGTCTGTTGTGGCAACCGTCAGGGCGCCGATAGAAGTTCCATCCAAGAGGTTGCCCGCCGCCAGCACAGCGGCTCCGTGCAGGCTCACGAAGCAGACGAGAGCGAGCAACTGGCGGTCCCCTGGCGCGAGCTCCCCGGCCTCCTGGGCTTCAGCGATGATCGCCCTGGCGACCGTTATGCCGTCTTCACCGATGCTGCGCAGTTCATCGCTGGCATCAGGATGGTGCTTGGTGGAGTGCATCACGGCCAACAGGACCGGATGGGCGACCGCGAAGTCCACATAGGCCCTGGCGATCCGGACAAAGCGTGACCGATGGTCTCCGGCGGCTTCGGACGCTCCTGTGATCCTCGCATTCATGCTGCGGAAACCGTCAAGGGCGAGGGCATCGAGAAGCGCCTGCTTGTCACGGAAATGCTTGCCGGGTGCCGCGTGGCTCACACCCAGGTCACGCGCGAGCTGCCGTAGGGAAAGTCCCTCGACTCCTGCTTCTTCGATGACTTCCCTTGCACGGGCGAGCAACGCCTCGCGGAGCTTGCCGTGATGGTAGGGCTGATCGGTCATGTGATCAGTATAGCCGCAAAGTAGTCATTGACTACAATGGTGCCACTGTCTACTATGTAGGCATTGGCTACATAGAGTGGCCGCCACACGGAATGGATTCGACATGACCATGAGCTACAGCGGAACCACGGCACTCATCACTGGAGCGAGCTCCGGGCTCGGCGCGGAGTTTGCCGCACGATTTGCAGCGCGCGGGGCCAACCTTGTGCTGGTCGCACGGCGGACCGACAGGCTTGAGGATCTCGCCCGGAAGCTGCGCGACTCGGGCGGCATTTCAGTGACTACGCTCTCGAAGGACCTAAGCCGTGCGGGAGCCGGAGCGGAACTCCGCGAGGAGCTCGCCGGCCGGGCCATCCGCATCGACACCCTGATCAACAACGCGGGCTTCGCCACGAGCGGCCCTTTGGTCAAGGAAGACCCCGCGGTCATCGCCTCGGAGATCTCCCTCAACGTGGCCTCTCTCGTTGAGACCACGCGGGCATTCCTTCCCGAGATGCTCGCCGCCGGGAGGGGCGCACTCATCAACGTGGCCAGTACCGCAGCTTTTCAGCCGGTACCTGGGATGGCGGTTTACGGAGCAACCAAGGCATTCGTCCTGAGCTTCACCGAAGCCGTGGCACATGAGACGAAGGAATCCGGCCTTCGCGTGCTCGCGCTCTGCCCGGGGGCTACCCGCACCGAGTTCTTCGATGTACTCGGGAGCCAGGCCGCAGCGGTCGGCCGGCTGCAGGGCGCCAGCGAGGTCATCGACACTGCCCTGCGCGCTCTCGATCGCCGCACTACACCCGTAAGCGTCGTCTCAGGCTTGGGAAATCGCCTGCTGGCCGGCATCGCCCAGCGCCTCCCCCGAAACATCTCCCTCGCCATGGCCGGCAGAGCCGTACGGGACTAGTGCTACTAGCCGCATTTCGCTTCGCCCTGTTGGTCTTCGCCACGCCCGTATCTTCACAACCCACCGAGGATGTAGCAATGAATCAGACACCCGACGTACTTCGTTACGCCGCCTTTACCACCACCCCCGACGGCGGAAATCCAGCGGGAGTAGTCCTGGACGCAACCCGCCTCGACGACGCCCGGATGCAGGCCATCGCGGCCGACGTCGGGTATGCGGAAACGGTCTTTATCACCGAGGCGACGGTTGACGGAGACCCCCGCCGGAACCGTGTTCGGTACTTCTCCCCGATCGCCGAGGTGCCGTTTTGCGGCCATGCCACAATTGCTTTGGCCGTCGCGCTGTCAGGGCGAGATGGCGCGGGGACCTTTGTTTTCGAGACCCCGGTGGGGCCCGTCGTTATCGAGACTGCGGGCCAGGTCGCAGCGGTGACGGCAAGCTTCACGAGCGTGGAGCCGCGAGTGGCCGAGTTCCCCGATGGCGTCCTGAGCACTCTGCTCGGGTTGCTCGGCGTGGACCGGGACGAGCTGCACCCCGGGTACCCTCCGATGATCGCTTTTGCCGGAAACTGGCACCCCATTCTCGTCTTCGCGGAACGAAAGACTTTTGACTCGTTCGTTTTCGACCCCGATCCCATGCGCACGCTGATGGACGCCCAGAACTGGGCCGGCACCGTCACGACGCTCTACGGGATGGGGCCGGACGAATTCGACTCACGCAACCTCTTCCCGGTGGGCGCCATCACCGAAGATCCGGCGACCGGCTCGGCTGCCGCTGCCTTCGGCGGATACCTCCGCCTGCTCTCCCTCGTGGAACCGCCAAGCCGCGTCGTGGTGCACCAAGGCAGCCACGTCGGCCGCCCGAGCAGACTCACCATTGATATTCCACCGTCCGGCGGGATCATCGTGCACGGACAAGCCGTCGAAATCGCTTGAGCCGTGCGGGACTCCATACCGCGGTGCGGTGCTGCTGTCGCGTTTGGGGAATCCTGAGCGGACGCTTTCAGGGACAGGGAGGTCAGGCATTCGTAACCAGCCGACAGTACCTTCGGATGCTGCGTGATTCTATGGGCGGAGGGCGCAGCGGTCAGTCATGCTGGGATTCTCCGGTCGAATATCCGGATGCCTAGGGCTACAGCCCCATAGGCGGCACACGCTAAGGCCGGCCGCGCCGGCCGGTGTGGGCACGCGGTCCCGGCCAGCTCTCATCCTCAGAATCGCTATACGCCTGCTTTTTCTGGTACTTCCCGCGCGAGGAGGACCGCTACCAGGCCGAGCGCCGAACCGGTGACGCGCCGCTGCCACTTCGTCCAGTTCGGCCGGCCGGAGAGGAATGCAGAGATCGACCCGGCACCGAGGACGATCAGTGCGTTCACGAGTATGCTCACCGCGATCTGGATCGCTCCGAGGGAAAAGCCCTGGACAGTTGTTCCTCCACGGCCCGTATCGATGAACTGCGGAATGAGCGCAAGGTACATCACGGCTGTTTTTGGGTTCAGAAGGTTCGTGAGGAGGCCCATGCGGAAGAGCTTGCGTGCCGAATCGCGAGAGAGGGCGCGAACGTCGAAGACGCCGCGACCGCCGGGCTTGAGTGCCTGCCACGCGAGGTAGGCCAAGTAGAGGACTCCCGCGGCTTTCATTCCGGCGTAGAGCCACGGCACCGCTACGAACACCAACGCGAGCCCGAGGTTCGCCATCGTCATGTAGACGAGGAAGCCAGCACAGGTACCTGCGAGCGAAATCATTCCAGCCACTGGCCCTTGACTCACACTGCGCGAAACCAGGTAGACCATGTTCGGACCCGGCGTGAGAACCATGCCCAGTGCCGTTAGAGCCATCCCGCTTGCCGCGGCCATCGAAACCCCCGATCCGAGGTCCGTGGCCGCGATCACGCGCGCACCGTCCTGCCCGCTGGATACATATATCGCGTCTGCGAATCGGCAGCCCAAGGAAAAATCATCATGACTCCAACAATGATGTAATACCCTTATGCATCTCAACCCTTACGGTGAGTACGCGGTACTCCTTGCCGCCTCGTTGGCCAACGATTGGCCAGCCGATAGGGACGGCCTCGTGCAGCGGACTCGGGAGTTCGGTATGACGATGGACTACAGGCTCTCCGCCGGAGACGATCATGAGCAAACCCGCGCCGTCCTTGACGCGTGGCTCTCAGTCGTCGATGAACGCGATCCACGGAACAGGGCTGCACTGTTGAACGCCCAGATGGCTGCTGCCGCCGCCTATCCGCGCCTCACCGATCACGACGGTGAAGGATGGCATCTTCACTACCGCGACCTCGACCAGGCTCTTCCACAGGTATTGCTCGCCGTGATCAGTGTCGGAACTGCACTGCACCTGAGCACTCGCGGCGCACATAGGCTCAGCCGGTGCGCCGCCGGGATGTCATCAGGTGATCCCTGCAGGGCGGTCGTGGTCGATGTCACGCGCAACGGTCGCCAGCGCTACTGCTCCGTGCGCTGCGCAAACCGTGACACCGTCCGCAATCACCGCGCCCGCGCGAAACAAGACCGCAACGCGCTGTAAGACGGTCCCCCACGCCGCCGTTGGGCCGCTCCCCGCCGAGCCAAGTCCCCTACAAATGCTGGCGTGACCGTTAACTTCGTTGGCGGGTGAAGCGCAGCAGAAATACCGGCTTCCCGTTCCGTTTCGGAATCCTGCGGAGCACGGGCAGGCGCGCCTGGGGTTCCTGTGTCGGAGACTCGCCCAGTGATTACAGAACACGCGCTTTTGCCTGTCAGCCCCGGTCAAGAACATGCCTTCGAGCTGGCGTTTAGCGAGGCGCGGTCCATCACCGCTTCGATGGCTGGCTTCCGGAATTTTTCGTTCTCGCGTTCGGTCGAGTCGCCGAGCACCTATTTGCTACTCGTTGACGGATTGCCGCGCCCTACTGCACGACTTCTATGAGGTCGAACCGTGGCCAAAGGCCGTCCGCCCTTTCTTCCAAGTCGGCCATCCAAGTCGCGATTTACGATTACCAGCAGGACCCGGGAGCCTCGCAGCTACTGTCGCCTTTGGCGAACGTTCAGAGGGAACAGGTTGTCCCGGGTACAAACTTCTGGTCCGTTTCGGCGACGAGGAAGACATCGATCGAATCCTCGTGCTCGTGGACGAATCCGTTGCGTTCGTAGAGACGTCTCGCCGGGCTGCCTTGGAGGACATTTAGCCGGAAAGGCCGATGATCGTGCTGCGCCATCAATACATGGCGCAGCACAGCGCCCCCCAGACCCTGCCCTTGGTACTCCGGAGCTAGATAGAAGTGTTCAATCCATTTCTCATCCGATTCGGGGCGGACAGCAATGACACCCACCGCGGAGGCCTCAACTTCGATAACAAACGTGTGCGCTGGGTGAAAACCCGTGACGAAGCGCTCTCTGACGTGCACCGGATCCCAGCGTCCGAGCCGCTCGAGATCGGGACGCATGACTTGAGCGCGGAGCTCGGCAATCCATGAAGCGTCAGAGGGAAGGCTTGGGCGCAAAGACCAGACGGGCGGCATGTACTCATTGAAGCTGAAACTACTCGACGACGAAATCCCGCAGGATCCCGGCCCGGTAGCTGTGGGCACGTTCCAATTCGGCGAAGGCTCCCACGACGCCGAAAGCATCAGGTTTGCCAGGGGCGAATCCTCCCCCGTGAAAGTCAGGTTTTCCTTGAGAAACTCGATCCTGACACCCTTCCGGGTGAGCTTCTGCACCAGGGACCGCAGGTCGTCCAGGTTCCGGGCGAGCCGGTCCATGCTGTGCACGCCCAGGGTGTCACCGTCACGAATGAAGCGCAAGAGCTCCTCAAGCTGTCTGGGGTCGGAACAAACCCACGGGTGCACGCCGACTTATGAAATATACGATCGGGACCAATCCGGCAGCCGCCTGCTTGTAGACACCCGACAAAATCCTGCCGCCATTGGAAAACTAGCGTCTGCTTGGAGGAATATCCGCAGCTAATCAGCGCAAAGGACTATCAATGACGATGCAGGAAGATCCGGCGACCACCGGGTATGAGACTCTCGAAACCGCCCGCCGGCAGGTCCTCGAGGAAGGACGCGGGCTGACGCAGGAGCAGCTGGTGGAGGTTTTGCGACTGCCCGATGTTGCCCTTCCGGCGGCGCTGCAGCTGGCCCATGAGGTCAGGCTCAGGCATTGCGGCGAGGACGTGGAGGTTGAGGGCATCGTCTCCATCAAGACCGGCGGCTGTCCCGAGGACTGCCACTTCTGCAGCCAGTCCGGCCTGTTCGACTCCCCCGTACGCGGCGTGTGGCTGGACATCCCGGAACTGGTCAAGGCGGCCAAGGAAACGGCCGCCACCGGAGCCACCGAGTTCTGCATCGTGGCGGCGGTCCGCGGACCCGACATCAAACTGATGAACCAGATCAAATTCGCAATCGACCGCATCAACGAAGAAGTGGAGATCAACATCGCCTGCTCGCTGGGCATGCTCACCCAGCGCCAGGTCGACCAGCTCAAAGAATGGGGCGTGCACCGCTACAACCACAACCTCGAAACCGCACGCAGCTACTTCCCCGAGGTAGTCACCACCCACAGCTACGAAGAACGGCTTGAGACCTGCAACATGGTCAAGGCCGCCGGGATGGAACTGTGCTGCGGTGCCCTCATTGGAATGGGCGAATCCATCGAGCAGCGCGCAGAACTCGCCGCCCAGCTGGCAGCCCTGGAACCGCACGAGGTCCCGCTGAACTTCCTGAACCCCCGGCCCGGGACACCGCTGGAAAACCAGGGCATCATGGACGGCAAGGACGCCCTCCGGGCGATCGCCGCGTTCCGCCTGGCGATGCCCCGCACCGTGCTGCGCTACGCCGGCGGCCGGGAACTGACCCTCGGGGACCTCGGCACCCGCGAAGGCCTCATGGGCGGCATCAACGCCGTCATCGTCGGCAACTACCTCACCACCTTGGGCCGTCCCGCGGACGCTGACCTGAACCTGCTGGTCGAGCTGAACATGCCCATCAAGGAACTCCAGAAGACACTATGAACCGGGCTTCGACGAGCTCAACCACCGGCGATGCAGCGAGCTCAACCACCGACTCCACCCCTAACTTTTGCGGCCACTGCGGCGAGCCGGACGACGGCGGCTCCCGGCCGCCGGCGGACCCTCACCTTCCCTGCCGGGAACTCCTGGTACTGGAACCCCCGCGTTATTGCGCCGCCTGCGGGCGGCGGATGAAGGTCCAGGTCACACCGACGGGCTGGAGCGCGGAGTGCTCCCGCCACGGGGTTCTGGCCCGATGACGCAGGGTTCGGCGCAGATGGGCCTGATCCGGCGGGACCGCGCACGCCTGTGGCACCCTTATGCCCCGGCGTCCCCGGATCTTCCGTTATGGGAGGTCGAGGCGGCCAGCTCTCCCCCACGCCGCCGGTAAACAAGGCGTCCGGAGAAAAAATCTTCAAGAAATCCCTGCAGGTCATGTCGTCAGCAGGACCCCGCGACATGAATAGGTACAGGACCAACCACGCCCAGCACAACCAGCCAGAAAGGAGACCCGGATGACCCCAGATCCCCGCAGGCGGAGGGCCCGTTAGCCACGGCCCTGAACCCGCCCCCAACCCACACAACCGAACAGGTCACCGCGGCGGCCAGGCACCAGACCGCAACAAGCGTCAGAGGGACCCACTCCGGTCGACGTACACACGTTAAAGCAAAAACCCCTCTGACGAGGGGAATGCTGTGCCCGAGGTGGGACTCGAACTGCATTCCCTCCCTGGCAAACACTGGACTCCCGCGGAAACGTGCGGAATCCGGCCCGATCCGACCGCTGTACGACCCGATCCGACACCCAAAGTGTGTACTTTGTACACACCTCCTTTTTGCCACATTGAGATCAGGAACTTACGGATTTCCACTTTTCTGTCCACATCCACCACGCTACGCGGGCGTTGAGTCCATTGGCAGCGTCTATCAGACACTGCCAACCCGCCGAAAAATCAGACGAAGGCCGGCCTGTGGAAGCACCTCTCCGGGGTGGGGGTGGGGACGTCCCCATGCCCTCGGCACCGGACTTTCCAGGGCAACAGTAGGCGCAGAAAATGATTGGACGAGTAGATGAGGTCGCAGTGGATTGCCAAAGCCCGGCCGCACTTGCGGAGTTCTGGTCCTCGGTCCTCAGTGGCGAACCAGTGCACTGCAGTGCGGGGCTGTCATTAGGACAAGGCCGTGACGGCCAGTCTCCGAACAATGGCCGTGCCGCCCTCCACGCACACGTCGGTGCCCAGGTTCCCGGACAGGGGGAAGACCAGATCGCTGAGGACGACCCTGCCGTCTTGGGCGAAGACCTCCACCGAGCACTGGTCGACGACGACGCTGAGCCTTAGTACACCGTCGTCGAGCTTCATGGGCGCTGACTCCGCCGAGGCGAACTTTCCGTGGAAGGCGGTGTTTCCGGAGTTGCGGCGATCCAGCGTGAGCCGGCTCGTAGCGGCATCGAAGCTGAGAACCGTTGCGGCGCTCCCGCCCGATCCGCCGAGAAGCCTGAAAGCAACGGTCCGGGCCGTGCCGGGCAGGATCTCGGCCTCGATCAGCTGGGCTGATCCGGGCGCCGCGTCGGGCAGTTGCACCGGGGAGTCGTGAAGTTCCAGGTCCTGGATGGTGCGGGTCGGCTCGCCAGAGTCCAACGGCAGCACCGGGCGCTGCACCAGGCGCGGCAAGCCGTCCACCGTCGCGAGCTCGACCTCGCGGGCAAGCGACATCGCGGAGCGCCACGGGGACGTGGGCAAAGAGTTGGCATAGTCCCAGTTGTTCATCCAGCCGATCATGATGCGGCGGTTCTCCGGGGCGTTGCTGAAGGAGACAGCGGCATAGTAGTCACGTCCCCAGTCGAGCCACAGGCAGTGTCTGAGATCCGTGGTCCCGTCGGCATCCGCTGGAACGAGTGAATCAGAGTCGGCGGTGAACTGCACCCCATCGAAGTCGCCGACGAAGTACTGCCCTCCGGAGCCGCCGGCCACGGCACCCGGGTTGATATTGACCACCAGGACCCACTTGACGTTGTCCGGGTCTCCGTCGACGGGGAGCGGGAACAGGTCGGGGCATTCCCATTCGCCTCCTGTGGCGTTTGCAGGACCGAAGGTGCTCAGGTATTCCCAGTCCTTGAGGTTGGCCGAGCGGTACAGCACAACCTGCTGGTGCTGGGCCTCCACCGCCACCATGACCCAGCAGGAACCGGCCAGTCCCTCGTAGCGGAACACCTTGGGATCCCGGAAATGGGCCGAGCCGCGGCCAAGCACCGGGTTGCCTGCGTATTTGCTCCACGTCAGGCCGGCGTCCGTGGAGAACGCGAGAGACTGGGCTTGTGTCCCCTGGTGCGCCGAGCCGTCCTTGAAGGCGCTCGTGTAGATGGCCACGAGGGCCGGATCTTCCACCGTGCCGAATCCCGAGGTATTGCCGTGGTCCACCACGATGCTGCCGGAAAAGACGTCCTCTTCCTCGTCGCAGGCGATGGCAACCGGGTGTTCGGTCCAGTGCAGAAGGTCGGTTGAGGTGGCGTGTCCCCAGGACATGTTGCCCCAGACGTTGTCGAAGGGGTTGTTTTGGTAGAAGAGATGGTAGACGCCCTGGTGCCACACCAGTCCGTTGGGGTCGTTCAGCCACGTGTTCTTGGCTGTGTAGTGAAGTATCGGCCGGATGTTGGGGGCGGTGTCTTCGGCGGGGCCGGCAGGGTGCGTTGTTGTTTCAGTCATCGGAGTTCTTTCGGGAAGTTTGGGCCAGTTCCAGGGATCGGATCAGTTCTGCCCGTGTTGGCGGGTTCGCTCCGTGCCGTCCGACGGTTATGGCCGCAGCGAGCGAGGCGGCTGTTCCCAGGCGGGTGAGTTTGCCGTAGCCGAAATCGTCCTCGGGGTCCTCGATGAGGCCCTCGATAAGCGATGACATGTAAGAGTCGCCTGCGCCGACAGTGTCTTTGACGACCACTGGCGATGCCGGCACTTCGATCTCGGCGGCATTCGACCGCAGATAGGATCCGGATGCGCCATCCGTGATGATTGCCAGTTCTGTCCCGAGATCAAGCAGCCGCCGCGCGATGTCGTGAGGGGACGTGCCGGGGTAGAGCCACTGGGCATCGTCCGTACTGAGCTTCACGACGGTAGCCAGGGCAACTGTGTGTTCGAAGGTCCTGAGCGCTTCAGCGTGGCTGTGGAGCAGTGTCGGGCGGATGTTGGGGTCGTACGTGATCAAGCAGCGGCGGGAGAACAGTTCCAGCAAGGACCGGACTTGGGTTGCTCCGGGTTCCATGAAGGAGGCCAGTGACCCCGTGTGCAGCACCTTCGGGAGGAACGTGGGGCTGATTTGGGGGAGGTTCCATTCGAAGTCGAATTCGTACTCTGCGGAACCACTGCTGTCCAGAAGCGCCCGGGCAGTGGATGTGCGGTTGAGGTGTTCGGCTCCCGGAAGCAGGCGTACTCCTGCGGTGGCCAGGTGCCGTTGGATGCTCTTGCTGCGTTCATCTCTGCCCAGCGCGGTGAGGAATGCGGTGCTGACGCCTAGCCGACCGAGTCCGAACGCGACGTTCATACCCGATCCGCCTGGAAACTCAATGGGCCCTGCGGCGGTGTCAATGATGTCGATTATGGCCTCGCCGACGACGACGACATCCGTTTCAGGGCAGGGGGGAACTGGGGTGCTGTGCATTTGAGGTCCTTGGAGGGTTGTGCGCGTCTTTTACTGGACGCGCTCGAGGTCAGGTGTTGGCGTGTGTAGACGAGTCCGGTGCCGCTCTGCTGGCAGCGTCCGTATGTTTTGGGGAGGCGACGGAATCGCGAAGGACCATGGGACAGGGAAGAGTGGTCGGGTGAGCGGCGAACAGGTGCAGGTCGGTTTTTCCCTCGATGGCGTCGATCAGGTTTTCGGTTGCCCATGCGCCCATTTCGTAGTGGGGCAGGGCGACAGTTGTCAGTGCGGGGTAGAGGTTTTCGGCGATGAGTTGTTGGTTGTCGAAACCGACGAAGGAAATGTCGTCCGGAATCCTAAGACCAAGTTCACCGGCGGCCCGGTACGCCCCCATGGCCATGCGGTCGTTGTAGCAGAACACGGCCGTGGGCCGGTTCGGGGGTTTCAGGAGGCGCAGCGCCGCCTGGTAACCCCCGGAAACTTCCGAGTGCTCGGACTGGACCAGTTCTTCCTGGAACGGCAGCCCGGCATCTGCCAGCGTGTCCTTGAAGGCCCTGAGCCGGGAGTGAGTTGCTGGCACGTCGTCGGTGTTGTTGAGCATGCCGATCCGGGTGTGCCCGGCGTCGATCAGGGTTTGCACGGCTGACCGTGCACCGCCGATTTCGTCGGGGATAACGGAGGAAACAGTTTGGCTGATGTCTTCGGAGTCCACCAGGACTGCCGGGAGTCCGACGAGGTTCTTGGGGACGGCCAGTTTGCGGTGATACATCGTGGCGTACAGAATGCCGTCTACCTGCCGGTCCAGCAGATCCGCCACATCACTTTCCCTGGAATCCTGGGTGCTGGTGCTGGTGGAGTTGATGATCATGATGTTGTATCCGCGGGCCCGCGCCGTTTCCTCGGCCCCGAGGATGATCCTGCCTGCGTGGGGGGTGGTGGCGATTTCCTCGCTGATGAACCCGATCATCCCGGAGCGTTGGGTGCGCAGGGCCTGGGCGAGCCGGTTGGGCCCGTAACCCAGCCGTTGGGCCGCTTCGTGGACCCGTTCCCTCGTCTCCACCCCCACCCGGGCGTAGGCAACGTCATTGAGGACGTGGGAGACCGTCGTGACAGAGACGCCGGCTGCGGCTGCCACGTCCTTGATGCCAACCGACTTGTTCATTTGTCTCCCACGTCCTTATGTTGATGCTGATTCTACGTCCGGGTAATTGCTTAGTGCGTTTTATTCGTCCCAGGGGCCGGATGGCGATCCCCGGGGGTCTCGCCGGGCCTGAGCCGGATACTGGTCCACAAGTGCATGTGCCGCCTCGAAACCGATCGTGGGTGTGGCCCTAAAAGCGTTAACAGCCCTGTCTGCGATAACTTGGGCGTCACTTCCGGAATCAAGGATCGTATTCCGCGCTGATTCGGAATCGACCATGAYGGCCGTAACGGCGAGGCCGTCCGAAGCCTCGGTCGTCAACAGAGCGTCCACCTGAGCCGAGAAGCAGGAGTCACTTGACTTGGAGTGAACGTCCATCGCCACCACGTGGTTGTTGGAGACGAAGTTGCCAACCCCCGCCATCAGCCGGATGATGACAGGCGTCGCACCTGTCGGCCTGATGCTCTGTGAGTCGATGATCTGGGAGAAGTGGTTGCCGACGACAGAGTTGTTGCTGCCGCTGACACAGAGAAGTCCGTTGAGGTCATTCAGTCCGTTGTCGACTCCCAGGAAGGGCGTCCAGGGCTCATGGTCACGCAGGAAGTGGTTCGTGGCCACGAGGTTTTCCGAACTATTCGCTTCGAGAATCAGCATCCCAGGGTAGAACGAATGCAAACGGTTGTTGGTGATGCTTGAACGCGTGACGCCGTTGAGATGGACGCTGCTCGCCCCGCGGGGGAAGACGTTGTTCGCGGTTATCAGGAGTCCGCCGTGGTTCTCGGCGTAGATCGAGTGACCCTTGAAGCCTGCTCCGACCAGGTTGTCGGTGATCTTTGATGCCTGTCCCCACCCGCGCAGCTCGATGCAGCTTCCGCATTCAGCGATGAAGTTGTCGTGAACGGAAAGCGCGTCCGCGTTGTAGATGGTGAGGGCGTTTTCAAGGTAGACGAACCCCATGCCGGTTACGCGGAATGAGTCATTGGCGTTCGCGACATAGATACCGGTCTTGCCGTTGACGTAGGTGTTCTCCGGATGCATCCCCGAGCCGTCCGAGTTGAAGTGCAACCCGTCGATGCAGAAGTTGGAGAACTCGACCGAGCTGATCCGCGGACTCCCGCTTCGCTCAACGTAGAAGGCGGCTCCCTTGGATTCCTCCCCGTCTCCGCCGAGGGGAATGTCGACGAGAATGCGACTCCCTCCGGGCCACAGCTCATGCAAGTCGGGCCATTCGTCTTCGGGAACGTTGAACCGGATGCTCGACGACGTAAAGCCGTGTCCCGACCCATGGATCCTGAGGAAGCTGACGTCGATCACCACCTGCGTACGAAGGTGGTAGTCCCCGGGCGGAATGTAGATCACCGCCCCTGGCTTTCCTCCGTTATTCGCATCGGTGACCGTCTGCCGGTCTTTGATGTCAGCGATGATGCTGTTGATTACTTCACCGACGTCCTCGGACGGATTGCCGACGGGCCACGTAGTCACGTCGTAGCAGTTGTTGCTTGACATAGGTTCTTCCCTTTGTGCTGTGGTTTCTCAGCCCTTGACGGCGCCGAGCGTCATGCCTGCGACGATCTTGCGCTGCAGGAGAAGTGTGAGGAGGATGACCGGAATCGAGTAGACGGCGGCCAGCGCCGTCATGGATCCCCAGTCGAGTCCGAACTGGGTCTGGAAATTCGCGATAACCACGGGGGTGGTCTGGGAACGGACCGCGGTCATCAGGAGGGCGAAGAGGAACTCGTTCCAGGAGGCCAGGAAGGCGAAGATCGCGGTGACTGCGATGCCGCCGGAGACCACCGGGATGACCACCCGCCAGAGGGCGCCGAGCCTGCTGCACCCGTCCACTGTGGCCGCCTCTTCAAGGTCATTGGGAACTGCCTCGAAGAAGCTGGACATGAGCCAGATGGACAGTGGCAGCGAGATGGTGGTGTGCGCGATGGACAGCGCGATCGGGGTGTCCGCGAGTCCCGCAGAGGACATCATCGATGCCAACGGGATGCCGATGGCGACCGGCGGGACCATCCGGGTGACCAGTGCGGCCATGATGAACACCCGGCCACTCGGTGTCTTGTAGCGGGTGATCCCGTACGCCGCGGGAACCGCCAAGACCAGGGACAGCAGGGTGCTGATGATGGCGGTCTGGGCGCTGTTGATGAACGAGGCCAGAACTCCGCTGCGGCCCAGGGCGTTGGTGTAGTTCTCCAGCGTCCATTCCTTGGGAAGGATGGTGGGCGGCACCGCGATGGTGTCGATCGGCGCCTTGAAGGAAGTGAACAGCAGGTAGAGGAACGGGAATCCGTAGAGGACCATCGCCGCTGCAAGGATGATCCACAGCAGGGTGCGGGTGCTGCGTCTGCCGGCTTCCAGGCCTTCGGCGTGGTGATTTCTACGGCGGGGACGACCCGTGCCCGAGACTGCCGAAGTGGGCGTCGCCGGCTCGACCGTCAGGGCTCCGGTGGGGGCAGCACCGGCAGTGGCACCGGACGCCTTGGTGCCGGTGGCCGGGATGGCCGAGACGGCGCCTGCGGGCCGGGGGCGGTAGGCCACCGCCTCAGCGGCAAAACGGTCGTTGATGGGGTTGTCGGCGGTGCTCATCAGTTGTCCTTCCCTGGGCGCCAGATGGTCGCGACGGCGAAGAACGCGACGCCGAGCATGGCCAGCAAGTAGATGGTGCCCATGGCGCTGGCCAGTCCCGGATCGCCGAAGCGGATCATGGTGCGGTAGATCAGCAGGCTCATGGTTTCGGAGGCGGACTGCGGGCCGCCGTTGGTCTGGATCAGGATGGTGTCAAAGGCCCTGGCTGCGTCGATGCCGCGCACAACCAATGCCACTGCGATGACTGGGCGCAGGAGCGGCAGGATGATGCTGCAGAGCAGGGTTGGGGCCTTGGCGCCGTCGAGCCGGGCCGCCTCGATGAGGTCGCCGGGGATGTTCTGGAGGCCGGCGAAGAGGATGAGGCACATGAAGGAGGTGGTAAGCCAGATATCCGGGACGGCCACGGAAAACAGCACGATGTCCGGGTTGGAGAGCCAGCCGATCTGGTTGGCGTTCTGCAGGATTCCCGCCTGGTGCAGGAGGGTGCCGATGAGCCCGAAGTTGTCGATCATCAGGAATTTCCACAGCAGGCCGGCGACGATGGGCGCGATCATCAGCGGGTAAAGGAACACCGTCCGCCAGACCTCGGATTTCCGGCCAAGGGCCGTGAACAGAAGGGCCATTCCCAGCCCGAGGGCGAACTCAAGGGCGACCACCACGAGGGTGTAGGCCAGGGTGCGCCAGCCGGCGCCCATGAATGCTTCGGAGGCGAAGGCGCGGATGTAGTTGTCCAGGCCGACGAAGTCGCGGGGGCCCCCGGCGATCGGGGAGATCTTGAAGAGGCTGTCTGCCACGAGGCGGAACAGCGGGTAGGCCACAAATACTGTCAGGAACAGGGCCGCCGGCGCCATGAGGTACAGGGCGAAGCGGCGATCGGAGATACGCACGGTTTTCTCTTCCGATGGTTGGGGCCGCGGCCGGCACTAGTGTTTCGGTGCCGGCCGCGGAGTCTTACTTGAGGAGGTCCTGGATCTGCTTTTTCGCGTCGGCCAGGAGAGTTGCGGAGTCGCCGCCGGCTACGGCCTTTTGCAGCATGGGAACCAAGACGGTGTCCACTATCTGCTGCCATTTGGCAGTGGCAGGGCGCGTGGCCGTTGCCTGGCCCTTGAGGGTCTCGATAAGCGGCTTGAAGCTCTCGTAGCCGGGCTTGTCCTGGTACTTCTCGAAGGCCGAGATGCGGGAGGCCAGGCCGAGGCTGGATTCGATGCCCAGGTCGTTATGGTCATAGGCGCACTTGACGAACTTCTTGGCAGCGTCGCTGTTCTTGGTTGCCTTGGGCACAGAGAGGTACCAGGGGCCGGGAACACCGGCAACACCGGCGGAGCCGCCGATCATCGGAGCGGCGCCGACCTTGCCCGCGACCGGGGAATCCTTGGGGATCTGGCGGTAGGCGTGGGCCCAGAACCGGGTCATTGCGGTCTTGCCCTGGTTGAACAGGTTCTGCGCTGCTGCCCAGTCGACCTGAGCGGCGCCGGGAGGGGCGGACTTGACGAGGCTGGTGTAGAAGTCGAGCGCGTCCTTGTGCGCGGCGTTGTCGATCACAACGTTGTTGTTCGCATCGAGGACCATCGGGGAACCGGCCTGGAGGACATGGGCCAGCCATTCGGTTTCGACGCCGCCCTTCACGTCTGTGCCGTACATGCCGTCCTTGGTGAAGAATTCGGAGATGTCCTGGTATTGCTTCCACGTAGTCGGAGCGGCGAGGTCGTAACCGAACTTGGCCTTGAAGTCGGTCTTGTTCTTGGCGTCCTCGAAGAGGTCCTTGCGGTACAAGATGATTTCGGAGTTGGTCCAGGCCGGCATGCCGATAAAGTGCCCGTCCACGTTCGCTTCCTTCACGAGCGCGGGGAAGATGTCCTTCTTCGCCTCGTCGGTGAAGAGCTCGTCGATTGGCTGGACGGCGTCCTTGAAGCTGGGAAGCCAGACGGAGTCCAGCGCGGCTACGTCGAAGGAGACGTTGCCGGAGGAGAACTCGCTGGAGAGCCTGTTGAACATGCCGTCGTAAGGAAGTTCGACGAAGTTGACGTTGATGCCTGTATCTTTCGTGCACTGTTCGGCGACGCCTGTCAGTTCGGCGTGGCCACCGGCCTCGACGAGGACGTTGACGGTGCTCGCGGCGCTACCCGACGTCGCAGCCGGGCCCCCTGCCCCGCAGGCGGTTGCTGCCAGAAGCACCGCGGTGGACAGCCCGCCAAGGGCGGCGATCCGGGAAATCGTGGTTCGAGAGGACATCGCTGTCGACTCCCTTTCTTTTGAACGGAATCTACGGTTGGGGTGGAGCTGGGAAACTTCAAGTCGCAGTGAAAAACCGTTTTGCCAAATCGACTTGGCATCACATTAGGGGCCGCGACGGATGCGTGTCAAGCATCACATCGAAATCCCGCGGACCCTTGTCGACGCTATGGCAGCCGCCATACCGTAGCCCACAGCCGATGGGCAAATCGTTTTGGCAGATTTTGGCAAAATGCCGCATATTGTGCGCCCCGAAGACCACCCTGGCGTTCGGGCCCTTTTCCAACCTTCGCACGCCCGGTTGGGGACCCTAGGGTCCTCTCGTCACCAATTCAAAGGAGAACAGATGAAACCCATCCCGGACGTCAGCCGCAGGAGCGTGCTGCGGGCCTTCACGGTGTCCGTAGCAGTAGCAGGCACCGCCTTTGCCATGGCATCCACCGGCAGCCCCGCCACCGCAGCACCCACACAGATGGCCGCAACGCCTGACGCCGGCCAGCGGCCGTTGGGGCACCGTCACCTGATCGGTGTCCTCTAGAAGCACCCAAACGTTCAGTCCCCCAACGATGTGAGGAGAACCAGCTTTGACCACCGTCTACGACGTCACCACCTGGAGCGTGCCAGGGAATCCCACGGCTACCCCGTGCAACGACATCGGGCTCATCATCAACAGCATCATCGCTGACATCAAGAGGCAGCAGACCAGTCAGGCATCCAAGCCCGGCGCCGTCATCTACATCCCGCCGGGAGACTACTCCCTGAAGACCCGGGTCAACGTGGACATCAGCTTCCTGACCATCCGCGGTTCGGGCCATGGCTTCACATCTCTCAGCATTCGCTACAACAGCAGCACCTCCGGCTGGCACGAGATCAATCCAGGCGGCAGCCGCGTCCGAGTGGAAAACACCGACGGAAACACCGAGGCTTTCCGCGTGTACCGAACAGGCATTCCACGGCTCAGCGCGGTGGTGTTCGAGAACTTCTGCCTGGACGGTGTCTCCTGCGGGAGCAACCAGAACTCCTACGTCAACGGCAAGACGGGCATCCTCTTCGACTCCGCCAACGATTCCTGCCGGGTCGAAGGCATGGGAATGGTGTATCTCGAGCACGGCCTTGTGGTGAGGGATACGGACGCCCTGAGCGTCAGCAGCAACTTCCTGGCCGAATGCGGATCATGCGTGGAGCTGACCGGATCGGGCCAGGCCTCGAAAGTCACGGACAACCTCATTGGCGCCGGCTACGTGGGCTTCTCGATCTTCGCCGAGGGACACATGGGCCTGCTGGTCACGGGCAACAACGTCTTCCCGAGGGGCAAGAGCAGCGTGCACTTCAAGGACTGCACGCGCTCCTCGATCACGTCCAACCGTTTCCATGCCTTCTACCCAGGCATGGTGAATTTTGAAGGAAGCTGCGCGGAAAACCTCATTGGGGCCAACCACTTCCTGCGCCAGATGGAACCGTTCGATCCCCTCAAGCCGTACAACAACGGGCTGGACGATCTCTTCGGCCTGGTACACATAGCGGGCAGCAACAACACCGTCGCAGGAAACCACTTCAGCTACGACGTTGCCTCCGGGTCCGTCACCCCGTCGGGGCAGACACCCACCATCATCCTGGTGGCTTCCGGAAACAACAACTACATCGCCACCAACAACACCGTGTCAGCCATCACGGTGCATACCGTTGTCCTCGATGCATCAACCTCGGGGTCCAAGGTGCTGGACAGCGGCGATAGCAACCAGGTGGTGCGGTACGCGTCCAACTACGCGTTCAGGGCCACGCCGTAACCGCACGGACCGCCGGGCCGGCCAGACGCGCAAGAAAAAGGACGTAAGAACCAGCCGGAAAGTCATGTCACCCAGACCTCGTGGCTGCAGAACGCTTGTCAGCAGAAACAGGCAAAGGGCGCGTCGCCGATGAGCAAGGTCATGACCCGAACAAGGGTGCGCACCCTGTACACACCCCCTTTGGCCGGACAAACAGCCACCAGGTTCTCCCCCAGACCCAAGAAGCAGCGAACCGGGACCGGCCAGCGTCAGGTCATGCAGTTAGCGGCCCTCCCCGCCATGACGTCGGGTTGCAGGCAGGAACTCTTCACCTGCCTCCGTGAGTGCCACGTTGCGCGTCGTCCGTTCCAGCAGGGCGACTCCAACGTCCCGCTCCAGCTCAGCAATGCTCCGGCTGATGCCCTGCTGCGAAATGTACAGACTCTCCGCGGCACGGGTGAAGTTCAAAGTTTGGCCAACGTAAGCGCGAACTGTGAGCACGTAACACCGGGTAACTGTCGCCCACGTAACGTCAACGGGCGCATGGAGATGGGCTAGCCCAGCCGTGCCTTCAGGTGCTCGTCCAGTGCAGCGAGGAATTCCTCGGTGCTCAGCCATTCCTGGTCCGGGCCCACCAGAAGCGCCAGGTCCTTGGTCATCTGACCGGCTTCGACCGTCTTGATGACGACATCCTCGAGAGTGATGGCAAAGTCAATGACAACAGGGGTGTTGTCCAGTTTACCGCGGTGCATGATGCCGCGGGTCCAGGCGAAGATCGAGGCGATCGGGTTGGTGGAGGTCGGCTTGCCCTGTTGGTGCTGGCGGTAGTGGCGCGTCACGGTACCGTGTGCGGCTTCGGCCTCGACGGTCTTGCCGTCCGGGGTCATCAGCACGGAGGTCATCAGACCAAGCGAGCCGTAGCCCTGGGCGATCGTGTCCGACTGGACGTCGCCGTCGTAGTTCTTGCAGGCCCAGACGTAGCCGCCTTCCCACTTCATCGCCGACGCGACCATGTCATCGATCAGGCGGTGTTCGTAGCTGAGCCCGGCGGCTTCGAACAGATCCTTGAACTCGGCGTCGAACACTTCCTGGAACAGATCCTTGAACTGGCCGTCGTAGGCCTTCAGGATCGTGTTCTTGGTGGAGAGGTACACCGGGTAGTTCCGCTGCAGCCCGTAGGCGAAGGAAGCTCGGGCGAAGTCGCGGATGGAGTCATTGAAGTTGTACATGCCCATCGCCACCCCTCCCCCGTCGGGGTAGGTGACCACCGTCTGCTTGATCTCTTCGCCGCCGTCGGAGGGCGTGAACGTCAGGGTTAGCGTTCCGGCCCCCGGGACCTTGAAGTTGGTGGCGCGGTACTGGTCGCCGAAGGCGTGGCGTCCGATGATGATCGGCTTGTTCCAGCCTGGGACCAGGCGCGGGATGTTGGAGATGATGATCGGCTCGCGGAAGACGACCCCGCCCAGGATGTTGCGGACGGTTCCGTTCGGGGAGACCCACATCTTCTTCAGGCCGAATTCTTTGACCCGGGCCTCGTCCGGGGTGATGGTGGCGCATTTGATGCCCACGTTGTACCTCTTGATCGCGTTCGCGGCGTCGATGGTGACCTGGTCATCGGTCGCGTCACGATTCTGGATGGACAGGTCGAAGTATTTCAGGTCCACATCCAGATACGGAAGGATCAGGCGGTCTTTGATGAACTGCCAGATGATGCGGGTCATTTCGTCGCCGTCAAGCTCCACAATGGAGCCAACGACCTTGATCTTTTCGTTCATACGCTCTCCTTGATTTCATGGGCACAATGACCCACACCGATGGTGGTCTCTGACATCTGCGAACCCGGGGTGGCGCTCGGTGCATGACGGTTCCGGGCACCGGGTGCCACCCCTGGCTCCTATCGGGAGCTGATGCGCGGCGTCCCCCGGCGGGCAGCGAATCGGTTTTTGACGCGTTGCAGCTCGGCCGGCAGTTCGGGGGGCAGCGAGTCACCGAACCGGGCGTACCACTGATCGATGCTGTCGATTTCCTGGGCCCATTCCTGTGAATCGACCGCCAGGGCGGCACTGAGGTGTCCGCGGGTGACATCGAGGCCTTCGACGTCGAGGGACTCCGGTGCGGGAACGAAGCCGATGGGAGTTTCAATGGCAGCGGCTGTCCCCTCGAGCCGTTCGATGGCCCATTTCAGGACGCGGGAGTTGTCTCCGAATCCGGGCCACAGGAAGCCACCATCGCTGTCGCGGCGGAACCAATTGACGAGGAAGATCCGGGGCAATGTGGCGGGATTGGCTGCCCGGCCGATCTCCAGCCAGTGGTTGAGGTAGTTTCCGGCGTCGTAGCCGATGAAGGGGAGCATGGCCATCGGATCGCGGCGGACGACCCCGACTTGGCCGGCGGCAGCCGCTGTGGTCTCAGAGGACAGCGTCGACCCCATGAAAACACCGCCCACCCAGTCCCTGGACTCGGTGACCAGGGGGATGGTTGTCTTCCGGCGCCCACCGAAGAAGATGGCCGAGAGCGGCACGCCCTGGGGTTGGTAGTATTCCTCGGCCAGGATATCGACCTGGCTGATGGGGGTGCAGAACCGCGAGTTGGGATGGGCCGCGGGCCTGCCGGAGCCCGGCGTCCAGTCCTGGCCCGTCCAGTCGGTCAGGTGTTCCGGGGTGTCCCGGGTCATGCCTTCCCACCAGACGCCGCCGTCATCGGTGAGAGCCACGTTGGTGAAAATGGTGTTGCCCTTGGCGATGGCGTCCATCGCGTTGGGGTTGGTGTGCCATCCGGTGCCGGGTGCAACGCCGAAGAGGCCCGCCTCCGGGTTGGTGGCCCGCAGTTCCCCGTCCTTTCCGACACGGATCCAAGCGATGTCGTCTCCGAGGGTTTCCACTTTCCAGCCGTCCACTGTGGGGTTCAGCAGCGCGAGGTTGGTCTTGCCGCAGGCCGAGGGAAACGCGGCGGAGATGTAGTAGGCCTTCTGCTCCGGGCTGGTGAGTTTGAGGATGAGCATGTGCTCCGCGAGCCAGCCCTCCTGCCGGGACATCGCGGACGCGATGCGCAGTGAGTAGCATTTCTTGCCCAGCAGCGCGTTGCCTCCGTACCCGGACCCGTAGGACCAGATGGCATTTTCCTCAGGGAAGTGGACGATCCATTTGTCGTCATTGCAGGGCCAGCTGACATCCTGCTGCCCCGGCTCCAGCGGTGCACCGACGGAGTGCAGTGCGGGGACGAAGTCCGCGTCAAGTTCGACCATTTTGGCCAGGACTTCGGAACCGGTGTGGGCCATTATGCGCATGGAGGCGACGACGTAGGCGCTGTCGGTGATCTCAACGCCGAACTTGGGGTCCTCGGCGTCGAGGTGGCCCATCACGAACGGAATCACGTACATGGTGCGTCCCCGCATGGCGCCGCGGAAGAGCCCGTTCAGCTTCTCCTTCATCTGTGCCGGCGCCATCCAGTTGTTGGTAAAGCCGGCGTCGCGTTCGTGTTCGGAGCAGATGTAGGTCTGCTCTTCGACCCGGGCAACGTCCTTGGGGTCGGAGAAGGCGGCAAACGAGTTGTGAAACCTGTCCGCGTCCAGGCGGACCAGGGTTCCGGCCGCAACGAGCCCGTCGGTGATCTGGCGGTATTCGGCGTCGGAGCCGTTGACCCAGTGGATGCGGTCCGGCTGGGTCAGGCCAGCAACTTCGCCGACCCAGTCCGAAAGCCGGGCCAGTGCGGCCGGGGCGGTATCCATGGCGGTGGACTGTGTGGTGTTTGGCAAGCTTCTCTTCCTTCCCCCGCGCTTTGTGGCGTTGGCGGGGATGATCCTAGACGGTGATGGGTGGTTCATCGGAGCATCGCAGCCGGAGGCCAATAGGAGTTCAGGAGCGGCTGCGGGTCCCTCGAAGGGGGCCAGGGGCCTCAGGTTATTTACTATTTGATGAATACATCAATTTATATAATAGTCCCTGTGGCACCGCCGTCGCGGACGGAGGACGGCAGGAAGGTCTGAACACGGCTCAGCACCCCGTGGAGAGAAGCGAGGCAGATCACCCGACGGAACCGGGAACTACCGCGGCAGACGTGCAGCGCCGTCCCCGGTATCCCTGCCGGGGCGGGCATGCCTTCACCAGCAACGGCAGGCATCGGCCTGAATTTAAATTTAGGGTCTCGGCGTCAGACGTTCGGCGCATGGCAGGACGGTCCTGAGGTCCGGGGCGCCGGTTTCCAGGCCCGACCGGGCGAGCGCGCTGATGTCTAGGTCGGTGTTTTCGGCCAGGTGGACGACGGGGTAGCCGTTGTGCAGCAGGCGCGGCGGGGTCCCGGACCAGGACGGTGCCGATGCAAGGACCGGCTTCGACCCTGAGGCGCCCTCCGGCCCGGCGCGGAGTCCTCCGAATGCTTCGGTCCCCGGCGCGGCGTCGGCGAGCCTTGCGCCGCGGTCCATTGACGCGGGCCGCCGCACTGCCCCAGATGGGCATCGAGCTGTTTCTCCACGGCAGCGGCGCTGCCTGCCGGTTCCCTCGTGAAGAGGACTCCATGGTCCCGGGCGGTGCCGGCACACGGGTCGTGCCGCGAAAATCCGCGGGCCATCCGCTCATACCTTGAGGCCTCCCGTCACCACCCGGGTGAGGGGAACCTCCGTCTGGAGTTCCTCCGTTGAGGGAGCTGTACGCGGTGATGCGGCGTTCCTCCCCCAGCCCGGCCAGGGAGGCCCGCGGGAAGAGCGCCGTAACGGAAACACCCTCGCAGGACGCGCCGCCGCGGGGATGCACCGTGCGGGTGACGGTCCCGAAATCGTAAGTGGACAGGCCGGTGACGAGCCCGTCCCGGAGGGTGAACGTGAGGTGCCGGATCATGGCCCGTTCCCCGGCGCCGGCAAGGAGCCCCAACAGGTAGCTCCCCTTGCCTGCCGGCCTGGTCAGTTCGAACTACACGCGCACGTCCGGGCCGGAGGTGTCCACCGACACCCCGGCGATAAGCGGAGCCGGAGGCACGGGGGCAGGAACGGGCGCGGACCGGCCTTGTCCGGGTGCCGGCAGCGGCCGCATCACGCCGCCCGCCGTCCGGGCCGCTGCCCGGGCCTTGGGGCAGGGTCCGGGCATCGAGTCCGAAGGCCGCGGCATGACGCGGCATTATGGTGCCGGGCAAGAGTACCTGCGGATGCCCTGGTCCGGCGTGAAGTGGCCGTCCGGTCCGCGGAAGCCGGGGCCCGGCAGGGGCAGACTGGTCCATCCCCTGTTATATTGGATGATAGAAGCATCAAATAGTCAAGCAGAGGTTCGTAGTGAGAGCCCGGGAGGCAGACATGGACGAGTTTTCGGATTTCCGGGCACCGTTATATGAAGTGAAGGCCAATCTTTTCAAGGGTCTGGCGCATCCCGTGCGGATCAGGGTGCTGGAGCTGCTCTCCGCGGCGCCCGAGGTATCGGTAACTGACATGCTCGCCGCGACAGGTCTGGAGGCCTCGCATCTGTCCCAGCATCTGTCCGTGCTGCGCCGTTACCACCTGGTGAAGGGCGAACGCAGGGCCCTGCAGATGTTCTATTCCCTGGCGTACCCGCAGGTCGCTGACCTGCTGTCCGTGGCACGTCTGCTGCTCAACGACATGCTGCAAACCACACGCGAGCAGCTCGAACATTCCGAGGCCACGTCTCCGGCCGCTGCGTCCCCGCTGGCTGCGGCCTCCGGCAGCTCACGATGAAGGCCCTGACCGCGGCCCGGGCGCTTCTGCCCGGCCGGAGGGACTATGCGGATCTGCCCCGCACCTGGAAAGGGGACCTCATCGCCGGGGTCACCGTGGGTATCGTCGCCCTCCCGCTGGCGCTGGCCTTCGGGGTCAGCTCCGGCGCCGGAGCGGCCAGCGGACTGATCACCGCCGTGATCGCCGGCATCGTCGCCGCCGTTTTCGGTGGTTCCAACATCCAGGTTTCCGGCCCGACCGGAGCGATGGTCGTCGTCCTGGGTCCCGTCATCGCCACGCAGGGCGTCGGTGCCCTGGCCGCGGTTGCCGTCCTGGCAGGGGTCATCGTGGTCGCCGCCGGTGTGCTCAAGCTCGGCCGGGTCGTGACCCTGCTGCCCTGGCCGGTGATCGAGGGGTTCACGCTCGGGATTGCCATGATCATCTTCCTCCAGCAGGTCCCCGCCGCCTTCGGCGTCAAAGCCGGACCGAGCAGCAACGCCGCCGTCTCTGCCGTCCAGGGACTCACAACGGCGTCCCCCGCCGCCCTCCTTGCCCCGCTGGCACTGGTGGCACTTGTCGCCGTCATCATGATCGCCGCACCCCGGATCCACCCGCAGATCCCGGGCTCGCTGATCGCGATCATCGTCGCCAGCATCGCCGCCCAGGTGCTGGACCTGCCGGTGGCCCGGATCGGCACCCTGCCCGACACCCTGCCGGCCCCGGTTATCCCCGCCCTGGACTGGGGCACCGTGGCTGCCCTTGCCGGGCCGGCCGCAACCATCGCGGCTCTGGCAGCAATCGAGTCGCTGCTCTCGGCCCGGGTTGCCGCGTCGATCTCCGATACCGGCCCTTACGACGCCGACCGTGAGCTTCTGGGACAGGGCCTGGCCTCCGTCGCATCCGGGTTCTTCGGTGGCATGCCCGCCACCGGGGCCATTGCCCGCACCGCGGTGAACATCCGCTCAGGCGGCAGGACCCGGCTCGCCGCCGTCACCCATGCCGTGGTGCTGCTGGCCGTGGTCTACCTCGCCACCGGCCCGGTCGCGCGTATCCCGCTCGCCGCCCTGGCCGGGGTCCTGATGGTCACCGCCGCACGCATGGTCTCCCCCACCACGCTGCGCAGCGTCATTGGCTCGACGCGGGCCGACACCGTCGTGTTCTTCGTCACCGCGCTGATCACCGTGTCCTTCGACCTCATCGAGGCAGTCGCAATCGGCATCGCCGTCGCCTCGTTCTTCGCCCTGCGCGCCTTGGTCAAGTCCAGCGGCGTGCACCGCGAAGAGATCCCCGGCCCGGTCCAGGACGGGGACGAACACATCGCCGTGTTCCGGCTCGACGGAGCGCTGTTTTTCGCCGCGGCCGAACGTGTCCTGGACCGGGTCAGCGCTATCCGCAATGTCGACGTCGTCATCGTCCGCATGTCACAGCTCCAGACCCTGGACGCAACAGGGGCCAGGGTCGTCACCGACATCGTCAACGCCCTCGAACGCCGCGGCATCACCGTGCTGATCAAAGGCATCCAGGAACGCCACCTGGCCCTGGTCACCAAGGTCGGCGTTCTGGAATCCCTGCGCCACCACAAACACCTCTTCGCGGAATTGCCCCCGGCCGTGGAACACGCCCGCAGCCACGTCGCTCGCGCCAGGGCCGCCCGCGCCGCCCAAACCCCCGCACGGGACAAAACACCCGACGCCGGCCAGGATCCCGACCGGGGCCCGGTCGCGGCAGCCACTCCCGGCCGCACCACGGTCCGCTGAATGACCAGGAGCATCCTTTGCCGCCAACAGCACCCCTGGAATCCCGGACCGAACCGGACCGTCTGCCGCAATACCTGCTGGGTTTCGGACTCGGGGCCCTTCTGCTGTTCGACCTCCCGGCACTTTTCGCGGGGCCCACGAACCCGGCCCGGCTGGCCGCGGCGGTACTGACCCGCCCGACCGTCGGCATCCCCGCCGGGATCGACGCGTTCCGACGGCGCAACAACTCACAGTGCCGGCCCGCAGGGGCAACAGCGCTGCGCCCGGGCAGGAGCCTGCCATGAGCGTGGACGGCATACCGCTGCCGGCGTGGAAGCACTCCAGGCCCGGAGGGACCGGGTACCCCACGGACGCGGAAGCCTGGAACCGCTGGTACACGGAGAACGACCTCAGCTGGGCGCCGGCAAGCTCCTCGGTCCGCGCCATGCTGAACGGGCTTGCCCCCGGACGGGCCCTGGATCTGGGGGCCGGCGACGGCCGCAACGCCGTGTGGCTTGCCGGACGCGGCTGGCACGTGACAGCCATGGACTTTTCCGCCGCAGCCCTGGATATCGGGCGCGGGCGCGCCTTCGCCGAAGGCGTCACGGACCTGATCACCTGGTCCGTCGCCGACGTCACCACCTGCGCACCGGCACGCGGAAGCCTGGACCTTGTTCTGGCCGCCTTCCTCCATCTGCCCGGCCCCGACCTCGAACGCGTCATCGCCCGCACTGCCCCGGGCCTGGCCCCCGGCGGGCTGTTCCTGTACATCGGCCACGGCCCCGTCGACCCCCGCGAAAGCGCCTCCGGGCCACGGAACGCAGCCGCGCTGCATGACAGCGCCCGTGTGGCCGGCTGGGCCAGACGGGCCGGACTGCAGGTTAAAACGGCCGAGACCCGGTCCCGTCCCGTTCCCAGTTCCCGCCGCCCCGCGCTGGACAACGTCGTTCTGGCCCGCAGCCCGGCCGCCCCGGCACAGTCCCCGCCTACGGCATCGTAAACGCCCAACCCGCACCCACGCCCAGGAGAGCAAGAAAACACTGGGGACAAGGAAGCAATGGACTACCACCTGAAAAGTATCGAGGCAGCCGCGGCCCGGGGCGACTACCTGCCAGCGCACGGTCATGCCGTCCCCGCACCCGACTGCACCAAACCTGCTTTGTCCGAACACTATGGTTCCGGAACGGAGGCATCCGGCCTGGTTTTGGCCTTGTGCCGGGCCATGGCCGCCCAAGTGCCGCCCGCCGATGCTGCGGCGGCGGCGGGCATGAGCCTTTCTGAACTTTTCAACACACTGCGGGAACACCCCTGACGGACAGCCCGCTCCCGGAACCTGCACTACCCATCCCTTACTGCCCGCATTCTGCATTGCCCCGCCTCATAAGCCCCGCCCGACCGGTCCCGATATTCAGGAGCAAAACATGACAGCACCGACCGTGCCCGCACCAAAACCCTCAACAGGCCGGGGCTCCCGGATCGCAGGGGTCGGCTCGTACCAGCCCGCAAGGATCCTGGATAACGAGGAACTGAGCCAAATCGTGGATACCACCGATGAATGGATCCGCAGCAGGGTCGGGATCCAGGAACGCCGCATCGCCGATACCGAATCCGTCGCGGACATGGCCACCCAGGCCGGGCGGGACGCCCTTCAACATGCCGGGATCGAAGCCGCGGATCTGGACCTGGTCGTCGTTGCTACCGTGACCGCACTGGACCGCTCCCCGAGCACCGCCGGGCGGGTCTCGGCCGCGCTGGGTGCCCGTAACCCTGCCGTGTTCGACCTTAACGCCGCCTGCTCGGGGTTCACGCACGCCCTTGCCGTCGCTGACCAGGCCATCCGTTCCGGGGCCGCCAACACCGCCCTGGTCATCGGGGCCGAGAAGCTCAGTGACTTCACGGACTGGACCGACAGGACCACCTGCGTACTCGTCGGTGACGGTGCCGGCGCCCTCGTGCTCACCGCCTCACCAACTCCGGGGATCGGACCAGTCCACTGGGGATCAGTCCCCGAACTGTCCCACGCGGTCAGGATCGAAGAACCCAAACTCCGTTTCCAGCAGGAAGGCATGTCCGTGTTCCGCTGGGCCATCAGCGAGGCCGCCACGCTGGCCCGGAAAACCTGCGAGATCGCCGGCATCCGGCCGGACGAGCTCGCAGGGTTCGTCCCGCACCAGGCCAACCTGCGCATCATCGAGCCCCTCGCCGATCAACTCGGAATCTCCCGTGAGATCACCGCACGTGACGTCGTCACCTCGGGGAACACGTCCTCGGCCAGTATCCCGATCGCCCTTGCCAGGCTGGTGCGTAGCGGACAGCTTCCGCCCGACAGCCCCGTTCTGCTGTTCGGTTTCGGCGGCGGATTCTCCTACGCCGGGCAGGTAGTCCGCACCCCGGCCACCGGCACGGTGTCCGGAGCCTGAAGCACATGGCGCCTCCGGCACGGCCGATCGGCCGTGCCCGAACAGCAGGTATGCCACCCGACATCATCTGCCGGCACAGCCGAACGTTGTTCTCCACGGTCTACGCCTTGGGTGCCGGCTTCGCGAGCAGCACGCCGTGCCTTGATCGCCGGAATCCCGGCCTTCACCCGTTCGTTGATGAGCTCGCGTTCGTTTTCGGCGAGGCTCGCGAACTAGCCTTCAAGCTCGCCTGCGCCGACTTCCCTCACTCCGAACTCGTCATGGACATCTCTCCAGTCGCTGGGCAGCGGCTCATCAAGGCTCGACGGCATCGGTGTGCCCACATCGGCGACGTAGGCCGTGACTTTTCCGCGCGGTACCCATTCCTTGGCCGAAACTGTCACCGGCGACGTGAACAGTTCTTCCGGAAGTTCCAGCGGACTTCGTCCTCGTGGAGCAGATGGCCGTACAGCCAGGCCCCGGCGACTTCTTTGTTCGACATGCTCGGCTCGGATCGTGGTGCTCTGGGTCTGCCTCCAGGGTAGTCGGGGTCCGCACCCCTGAACTTAGACCTGAGCGTTTCCACTTCCTTCTTGTGACCCGGAGACGCCCCTACGACCTCGGCCAGCGCGTTGAGAACTTTGTCGTAATGAACCCCGTCCTCCTTGAGAAACAAGGGGCGAACTCGTGCCGCAGCAGATTCGACCTGCTCCGTGGGCAGCAACGGAGCTGGTTTCAGCTCCACGGACTTTTCACCGGTCACTTGGTTGACGATGAGCCTGAATGTCATCTTCCATGCCGTGTGCTCTTCAAGAGCCTTCTTGTCATCCGCCAGCGAGTGTTCCTGGACCAGTCGTGCGCGCAGCACGAACCGCGACAGTGTCCGCAGTGCGGCAGTTTTCCTTGCCTCGTGTGACATGCAGCCTTCCTTGTTTTGGGTCGAGGCCCGCGCCTTCAAACGAGCCTGTTGAGATTCTGCCAGGTGGTGAAGTGTCGGGTTGCAGCGAGTCGAGGCGAAAAGTCTCCAAAAATCTCCCCCCGATCATGTCGTCAGCAGGACCACACGGCATGAATAGGTACAAGGCCAAACCACGCCCACCAGGACAACCCAGAAAGGAGACCGAATGACCCCACCTCCCAGCAGACGGAGGGCCCACCAGCCAGAGCCCTAAACCCGCCACCCACACAACCGAACAGGCCACCGCGGCGGTCAGGCACCAGCCACGGAACAGCGTCAGAGGGACCCAACCAGGGCAATGTACACGCGTTAAAGCAAAAACCCCCTCTGACGAGGGGGAATGCCGTGCCCGAGGTGGGACTCGAACTGCATTCCCGCCCTTGCGAACACTGGAAACTCTAGGAACATGCGGAATTCGAAGCAGTCCGAGGGCTGTTCGACCCAGTCAGGGGCGAAGGGTGTTGACATTGTCAACAGGCTGGTTTTCACCGCTTGAAACTTCTTCGGACAACGGGTCGGCTACAACCGAGAGGGCGGTCGCCGTCGATCCTAACAGGGGCCTAGCCAGAGAGCCCGACCGCCGGAACTGATATGAGCGCAGGAATACGGGAGCTATTCCGGTCCGCAGTGCGTTCCCGTGGACGCGTTCGATCGCCTTTGCTAAATGTCTGCGTCATCGGCGCATTAGTTGCCGTTTTCTCTGCTTTGGGCGTCATCAGACGCACACAATTTAGGGCTTCTTATCGGACCCGTTGACCTGCACGGCGAGCGCCCGACTTCACGTACTTGAGGGCCGGCCAGGAGTCATGCAGTCTGCCGATTGCCCGGCGATGGATAAGCAAACGCATCACCTCTGCCTGTCATTCTGCTATGTCCCATGATCGCTGGGCGGTTCCTCCGCGCAACCGGGGCGCTACTGCGCCGACCCCGGGCGACCGAAAACTTCCAGAACGAAGGACACACGCTCCACCAGGAAGTTTTCGGCCCCCAGGGCCGGTCCCCCAAGTTGCACTCCGGCCCCTCAGCCCAGCGGATGGTCCCCTACCAGAACGGCACCCACGACCAACCGCAGAAAACACAACAACGCACGGGTAAGGGGAATTACGGATCATGGAAAAGCTCACCATCAAAACACCATCAGATGTCCTCAGCTTCATCGGGCACACCCTCGGCTTCTGGCCCCAGGAAAGCCTTGTCTGCATCACCCTGAACGACAACAGCATCGGCGCAACCCTCCGCATCGACCTCCCCCGCCAGACGGGCCAGGAACTCGCCTATGCACGCACCGTCGCCCACTACCTCACCAGCGACACCACCGCCGCGTCCATCCTCTTTGCCGTCTACACCAGCGAACCCTGTAGGCTCGGGTCAGCCAAACCCCACGCCGCCACCATCGCCGCACTCACCGGGGTCCTCGCAGAACAAGGCATCACAATCCGGGACGGACTCTTGGTCGGAGACACAGCTTTCTCCCCGTACGACGGCGAACCAGGCACCAGCCTCGCCCTACCCGTCAGCTCCACCCAAACCAGCGCCATCAACGCAGAATTCATCTACCGCGGCAGCTTCATCGAACCCACCGATCGCATAACCCTCCCAACCACCAGCCAGGCAGAAGCCAAGGCCACCGCCGTCGAACACCACATGGAAGCCATCAGGTCCCAACAGTCTGAGACGGCGCTGCAGGAAGGCAGGAGGCTCTGGGCCGACATGCTCGATTCCAAGACTTTCCCGAGCGACGACGACTGCCACGCCCTGGTTGCAAACCTGCAGTTCCCCACTATCCGCGACCGACTCATCGCAGACATCCCAGGCATGGACGAACCCATGCAGCACGTCCTGTTCGCCCAGACCGACACAGCCCCACAATGGTCACGCATCGAATGGGCCCAGCAACTACTCCTCCACGCCTACACCCGCACCAGCGCAGAACACGCAGCACCCGTCCTCACCGCCATCGGCTACATCAACTGGTGGGAAGGCAAAGGCAGCAAAGCCCACCAATTCCTCCAACTAGCCCTCGACACCGACCCCGCCTACCGCCTCGCCCGCCTCAGCGACCAAATGATCGGCTCCGGCCTCGTCGCCGGCTGGAACATGAACCGGGAAACTGCATATAAAACACTGCCCTTTGACATGACATGAGTCAAAAGGCCAAACCCGGATTCCAAAACGGGTCCTCCACTCCGCAGCCGACTGTTGAAGCCCGTGGTGCCGTATCCGAGCCGCAGATCACCTGACGCATGTCAGGGCGTTTTTGGTTGACGGAAGATCCACTATCGACTCTTCTGAACGAGCGGGGATTGCACCAGAACAGGGGCTGAGGTCGTGGTGGAAGGTTGCGCTCAGATAGTTTGCCCTGCGTCGGCTAGGAGGGTGCTTCCGGTCATGATGGTGGACAGATCGCTCGCGCAGAAGAGGACAATCCGCGCGATGTCGTCCGGGGTCCCGACGCGGCCGATGAGGCTGTTGGTCATCACCGCCATGGTCTGGCTCGATTCTTCCGTTGACGGGTGCCCCGCCGCGGCGGCCATGTTGCCTTCGGTGGGTACAAAGGTGGGTGCGACGCCGAGGACACGGATTCCGAGGGGTGCGAATTCGAGCGCCATCTGCTTCGTCATGCCGCGGACGGCGTGCTTGGATCCGACGTAGGCCGAGAGGCCTGGGGCTGTCCCTGTGAATCCGGCAGTGGAGACGATGTTGATGATAACCCCGCCGCAGTTGCCGCCGGCCATGCGCCGTGCGGCTTCGCGGGATCCGTTGAAGCCGAAAGCTCGTCCCTTCGATATCCAGCCACTGTGGACGAATTCACCGAGGATAAGACTGTCCTATGGATAACCATCGGAAGTGCACGCCGCGCCTTCGACTATCGCGAAGGGGTCGTCGTAGTGCCTGCCTGACATAGGCCGTACCCGTGGAACACGCAACTTCGCCGCAAATCTACGGATGTCTCTGACGTCAGGTTGGTACACGCCAACCTGACAAAATTCGAGGCTAATCTTGACTTCTTTCTGAGACGAGCCTAGAACTCAACCTGCCGGGTTCAGGGTTGGAGGCAATCGGTGGCCGGACAGCGGATCGGGTACGTGCGCGTCAGCACTGTGGACCAGAACGAGAAACGCCCGCTCGAAGGCCAGGTTCTGGACCGGATCTTCACTGACAAAGCCTCCGGCCGGGTCACGGCCAGGCCCCAGCTCACCGAGCTATTGCGGTTTGCCCGGGACGGGGACACCGTAGTGGTGCACAGCATGGACCGGCTCGCCCGCAACCTCGATGACCTACGTGGCCTCGTTCAAGGCCTCACCCGCAAAGGCGTACGGGTGGAGTTCGTCAAGGAGAGCCTGGTCTTCACCGGCGAGGACTCCCCCATGTCCAACCTCATGCTCTCCGTAATGGGAGCCTTCGCCGGCTCCCTCATCAGGGAACGTTAGCGGGAAGGCATCGCCCTGACCAAACAGCGCGGCGCCTACAAAGGGCGGAAAAAGACCCTCACTTCGGAACGGGCCGCGGAACTGGTCCAGCGCGCTGGCACTGGTGTTCCGAAAGCCCTCCTTGCCCGTGACTACGGGATCAGCAGGGAGACCGTCTACCAGTATGTGCGCCACGCCAAGCTGGAGTGAGCCGGCCTCGCTATGCCACATCGGGACTTCACCGGAGCTTGACGGAATCCTCATTATCGGCTCCTTAGAAGGGCAGGGGAAGGAGCTCCAGAAGGGGCTTCTGAACTATGCTTCTGCAGTTCCGGTTCGGACCATCAGACGGGGGCCGCAACGAGATGTCCCTCGTTGGGTAGAGCCTGCTGTTATGTCATCAAGCGACTCTAAGCTTCGACTGGTAATTCCCCGAATGCTGCGTTGGAAGCTTCAATTTCCGCGGCGTGTTGGTCTATCCAATCGATAAGCGACAGGAGCCTGTCGGATAAACCTCGGCCAAGGACGGTCAATGAGTACTCCACGTGCCTACGTTCGTCGTCGATAACATCGCGTGCGATAAGGCCGTCTCGCTCTAGCATTCTGAGGTTGAGTGTGAGCATTCGTTGTGAAATGGGATGAGACGGATCTAGGGCCGCTAGCAATTTCCGCAGTGTAGAAGGACGGTAAGGACCTGTGCGAGTTATCATCAAAAGCCAGTTGCGCCAATAATTGCCTACATGGTCCACCACGCTCACGATGGGATTGCTGCGGGTAGAATCGTAACGGGCAAGTTGGCGGCAGAAATATCTGAAGTTCTCGGCTTCGGTTGGATTAAGATGGCCCTCCCCCAGGGAGATCAGAACCTCTCGAACTCGCGACAGAGCGGGGGCGCCCCACGTTTCTTCGCCATTCGCTGACGGCATTATGCGGATGGTGTCGTTCCCGGAGCTTTCGGCCGCTTGCTGATCCGGTCCAGGCACTGACTGCCGTAGTGGTGACATGTCATAGGTAGTCACCATCTGGGTGAACACCGTCGCTGGAACACGGCCGGGAAACGTGCCCGGTCGGTCCTCCGCCTTCTCCCAGCCTAGGCGAAGTAGATAACTCCCGGGCTCATTTACACTTTGAAAGAGCTCTGCCGTTTGACATTTGGCAGACGCGAGCAGCAGGGGTCTGGTCGCGGCGAAGGAAGTATCTACATTGCCTAAGCTTTCATGGCGGACGTGAAATTCAACGTTTTCATAAATCATTGTCGCCTCTCAGCAAGGAGTCAGTCCCGTCGAGGATGCCTGCCACGCGCCCATTTAAGGAATCTCCCTACTCGTCTAGGGGACTATGTGCGCGGTCGTAACCAGGAAGCGTTGGCTTTACCACTTTGTTTCCCGCTCCCCAACATCGCCAGGGCTTTAAGTTCCAGTTAACTTCGGTCCCAGGAGTGTGCCGAAAATTAATTAGCGACACACTCCTCGGGAACTCAGTCATTTGATTGGCGCGAATTTCGTTCGTTCTGTCCGCACGAAGGCTATCGGGATCAGAAGACCACGGTGTGGTTACCATGCCGGAGTATGCGGTCGTCGCAGTGCCATGCGACAGCCCTGGTGAGCACACGCCGTTCGACGTCAGCGCCCTTTCTCATCAGCTCTTGAGCGGAATCCGCATGGTCAACACGGATAGCGTCCTGCTCGATGATGGGTCCCTCATCGAGATCAGCCGTGACGTAGTGCGCAGTTGCACCGATCATCTTCACTCCCCGGTCTTTCGCCTTCTGATAGGGTCCTGCCCCGATGAAGGCCGGAAGGAAGGAATGATGAATGTTGATCAGCGGGACTCCGACTTCTTGAAGAAAATTGTCGGAGATGATCTGCATGTACCGGGCTAGCACTATGAGGTCGACGTTTCCGCGAAGTAGTTCCAGTTGCGTCCGCTCCATGGCGCTCTTATCCTGGGCGTTCGAAGGAACGTGCACAAATGGGATCCCGAAGTAGCGAACGTCCTCGGCAAGGTCTGAGTGGTTCGAGATAACCATCGCAATGTCAATCTGGAGTTCACCTCGTCGTTGCTTCCACAGCAGGTCAAGGAGGCAATGGTCGGTCTTGGATACGAAAATCGCGACGCGTTTTCGTTGTGCGGCGCTGGTCAGCTGCCATTCCGCGGTGTAGGGCGCCTCAATTTTCGCTTGTATCTGTTCCTCCAGCTCGGCGCGCCTGGCGCCGAAGTGTTCCAGGTGGAACTCGGTGCGTTGGAAGAATACTCCGCCGGTCGGGTCGGTGGAGTGCTGGTCCAGGGAGACGATGTTCGCCCCGAAGTCCGACAGGATACTGCTGACGGCGCTGACTATTCCAGGTCGATCGGGGCACTGTATCAGGAGACGTCCAACCGTCTCCTTTTTCACGAAAGTTGCGTCAGACGTTGATCGGGCCTCGGGCTGGCGACTGATGGGCAAGGTTTTCATTGTTTTGCTCTTACCTTCTGTGCAGCGGGTAACTGCTAGGGTTTGTTGTTTGGAAGCCGGGGTACCTTGTTCTACTCATGGACAGGCACGCTGGCCGGAATTGCGTCGATGTCGTAGTCCTTGTTGGTCGGCAGGTCGAGGTATGGGAAGCGTTCGACCGTTGCACGGATGGGTTTGATCCGGGATCCGTGGTCGCCCCAGTGCACGATGACTTCATTGCCGATGTGTGCTTGGTCAAGGTCCAGGGTCGTGTGCGAGATCATTTCGCGGTAGTAGTACGAATAGACTGCCAGCGATGAGACTCCCACGGGCTTACCGTCTTTGGTGACGAGGTCAGCGTGCCCCCCTGCGGGGGATTGGGGTGTTGTTGGGAACTCGAAGTGTTTGTACTCTTCCCCGACCTCAAATTGGGAGGCGAAAACATCGAGGATATCTTCTTTGTTCCACTTGAGCACCACGGTTTTGCGCTGGGGATTCGCCGACTCGGCCTCCAAGGCTTCACGGCCGATGAAATCGTGATCGAACTTGGCCATCCAGCCCCAGTTCACTTCATATGGAGTCCTCAGCCGCGCCCTCATATCCAAAGGACTGAGGCTGCCTGGCAGACCTCCGGGGGTATTTGAAACCGGTGTTCCGGCACCGAATACGGGGTGGGCGATAAATGCGGGATCGGCATAGGCGGCCGGTAAGAAGGTGCACCCTTGCTGTGGGAACCCTCCTTCTGTGTGGTTGACGACGTAGGTCCGCCAGCCAAGGCGCTTGAGTCCGAAATCCTTACCCGCTTGGTAGACGGCGTCGAAGATGGCCGGGCCGTGCTCGAGTGGGCCCCTCAATTCATAGGCAAGGGTGCCGGACATTCCGATTCGAGACAGCTCGATTTCCACGGCCTCATCTATGCCAGGGACGCTGACTTTTTTGACGTCCAGAAAGTTGAGGCTTCGTACCTGGTCGCCCAGAAGCCGTTCCAGAACCTGCAGCGACGTGGGGCCGGCAACTTGGAACAGGAAGATGTTCCTGAGGCTGATATCGACGTCGATACCCAGATCAGGAGCCTTGAACATGGGCCAGGGCATGGAAGCGAATTGGCGGAAGGACTCCTCGCTGTCCCGGACTGTGAGGGCGTGATTGGCGATGCATCCGTTTTCATCGAGCATGACAAGGTGCTTTGAGGTGCCGATCGGCCACTTGTACACGTTGTTGATGCTGAGGCGTGAAAGGAACTCCTGGGCGTGGGGGCCACTGAAAGTGATTTCGGGGAGGCCGCTGAGGTTGGATGCAATGTAGGCGCCCTTTTTCCATGACAGCGATTCAGCCTTCCACCCGTCCCCTTCCCAGATGTGCAGGCTCCCCAGGACATTCAGATAGGTTGGAACGTCCGGGTATGCCGGCACGTCGTTGACGGCTACGCCTTGCGTTCCGTTGGTGTCTCCCATGATGAAACTTCTTTCTGTATTTTGAGCGGTCGGCCTGGCGCGTAGCCTGTTGTTGTCGGGCCCGCCCTGATTGTTGGGGGTACTAGCGGGAAATCGCTCTTAGACCGGTTCTTCGATGAGGTCGTAGCGCGTTGACTTCACGCGCTCCATGACTGACCGCAGGGTCTCAGGCTCCTGACCTGTAATCTGCTTCACGTGCTGGGACAGGACGGCCTGATAGCCCTGGGCAACTGCCATGTCTGCTGTCACGAGTTCGTCGCTGGCCCAAAGGTGACCGTCTGGATTTAGGGGCATATTCGGATCGTAGGTTCGAGGCATCCCTATGGAGTCGAAAAACGCCTGTCGCTCTTCCGGGGTGACCGGCGTATATGCGATCGGGGCGTCGTAGATTTCCGCTCCGATACGGGCAATGTCTTCGTAGTTCAGCAGCTGGGGCCCCGTGATTTCATAGACAGCTCCTTCATGTTCCTGGGGGTCCTGAAGTACGGCGGCCGCTGCCCTTGCCACATCTGCTTTTGCTGCGGGAGCGAGGCTGCCGAAGCCGGTGGCCATTTCCAGCCGGCCGGACGCCGCCGCCGGTGCGATTTGGATGCTGCTGACAATTTCCGAGTACAGCGCGTTGCGGAGAAAAGTGAATTTCAAGCCGGATGCGCGCAGGTCTAGTTCAGTTTGGTAGTGGTCCTTGGCCGACATCGCTGGATTATTGGGTTGGACACCGCTCACCGAGGTGTAGACGATGTGGCGGATACCGGCCCGCTGCGCTGCGGCGATGGCATTGCGGTGCTCTGCGATTCTGCGGCCCAGGTTGAGCCCGCTGATGAGAAACAGCGTCTCAGCGCCGAGATAGGCTGCGTCGAGTGATTCGCGGTCCTGATATTCCCCCTGCAGGACACGAATGCCCTGCGCTGCCCGATCGGACAGCTTCCCAGGCGTGCGGGTGACGAGAGTGAGGTCTTCGTGCGCTGTGTTCTTCAATAGCAGCTTCGTGACGCGGCGGCCCAGGTCTCCTGAGGCTCCGCTAATGACTATCCGGCTCATGCCGTTCCTTTCAAAGGCACCTTGGACGGCCCGCCAAGGTGGAAGTTTTTCGAAATTTTCAGGGTCCTCCTCCGCTGTAAAAAGCGGTCGGGGAAGCCTGTCCTGCAGGTTTGGGACTGCTATCCGGGCGGTGTCAGGGGACTGTGCTCACAAGGCCCAGTCTCCTGACTCCGGGATAGCGGTGGACGGCTACCCGAGTTCAAGGCGTCTACGGGTGGAGCTGGTATGAAGTCATGCGATAGCTGGCTTCGCCGCTCAGCTGTTGCGGTTCGACCCAAACGGAGTAGCCTTCGGCCGCCTCGTACATCGTCCGCGGATTGATGCCGTCGGCCGCGAGCCAGACGATTGAGGAGTCAGGCATGGCATCGTCAACGACGCCATGCCTGACAAGTTGCTGCTGGCGGCGGACTTCGACGTGTGCCCCGATGAGCCGCTTCCAGTCTGGATAGTGTTCCAAGATCACACCTTCCTGCCGCAGGTTTTCAGCCGCGCCTTGCTGGCGCAGCAGCGCAAGGATGCCTTGAAGGCCTATCCGAGGGGTCCCCAGAACGTCTCTCCCGCGTATGTGTCGGATAACGGCTCCAGTGCCTCGGGCCAATTGTCTGGGTCCACGGTCCGCCGTTGGGCCGCCGGCTTGGCCTGGCCGTCCCATCCAATCTGTTCCATGTAGTAGTACAGCTGCATGGCATGCCCGTCCGGATCGACTGCATGGATGACGTAGTCGATGCCCGGGTGGACTTCCTGTGGCAGGTCAATGAGTTTCACTCCGCGCTCTTCGAGAAAAGTTCGCGCTGCTCGGAGCTGTTCGTAGGAGCCTAGCTGGATGCCGAAGGCCAGCAAGGTGCTATGTTCGCTGACCCCCAACACCTTGCGGAGTTCCAGCGGAAATAAACCGAGGCTGTGGTGTTCCGTGTTGGCGCGCAGGAACACGACCCGGTGTCCCTCGACGGTGGTCTCTTCGCTTTTGACCAGGCCCAGCCGCTCTGTATAGAACCGCTCAGCAGCCGCCACGTCTTCAACGAAGATGCTGACAGGGCCGATGCGAACGGGTTTGAACGGACGAGAAAGCAGGACGCCGCCGACGTCAAAGGTCTTGGGCAGTTCGTCCATCCAGCGGTAGCCGGAAGTCAGATCGACTCCGTCAGATTCAGCGGCAACCAGCTCGGTTGCCTCCGAGCTGGTTGGCAGTGAGGGGTGCTCGTTGGCCCAGGGCCACAGGACTTCAGGTTTGCTACGACCGTCCCAGCCGACCTGTTCGATCCCGTATTCCAGTTCATTGGTATGTCCGGTGGGATCGGGAAAGTATGYGTGCCAGTTGGAACCCGGGTCACGACCGTACCGCTCAATTTTGTTGCCCAACGACTCGAGCCACAGGCGGGCCTCGACAACTTCGCGGAGACTCCCTACCTGCCAGGTGATCTGGTTGATGGTGAGGTCGCCACGTGCCGGAGAGTCCATGTGCTCAACCCAGGGCCGCGGCATCAGGACGAACGTGTGGTGATCGCTGTTGTGGCGCAGGAAATAGATGTTCGTGTCAGACAGACCGTCCAGCCACACTCCCGGGTCGTACTTCTGAAGGTCGAGGGCATCCGCCTGATAAAACCCCAGGAGCTCGGTGTAGTACGAGAGCGAGGCGCCGGTGTCCTCCACGCTGATGCCGAAGTGGTTGAGACGGCGGATTTTGAATGGTCGGTCGTAGAGGACGCCGCCGACCGAATGTTGTTTCTTCTGGGTCATTTCTTGTCTTCCTTCATCTGTAGGGGTCACGTCGGCTTGCCTGCGCGTGCCGGCACTTCGCGTGAACTGAAGATTTAGTTGGCCGCCTTGACGACCTGGTTCCGGAGAGTCCCGATGAGGCTTGAGGACACTTCGACTACGTCGCCCGGCTTTACGAACAGTGTTTCCGGGTGAGATCCGTCCGGCTGCTGTTGGCTGGAATCGATAGCTGTCCCCTTCGGCGTGCCGCTGCTGACAAGATCACCGGGATACAGTGTGGTGTCCGCCGACAAATGCTGGATAAACGCAGCGAAATCGTGCACCATCGATTTCGTATTGCCGCTCTGCCTGATCTCGCCGTTGACACGGCACTCGATCGGGATGTTCTGAGGGTCGAGCTCTTCCCCCACCACAATCCAAGGACCAATGGTGGCGGAGGTATCAAAATTCTTTGAGTGCATGAAGTCGGGACCGAAAGAGACGTTGTCTCGGACAGACCAGTCATTGTGCAGGGTGTAACCCCAGATATACGGGAGGGCATCATTACTGCGGATGTCCCGCCCGCGCTTGCCAATTATGATGGCAACTTCCGCCTCGTAATCCAGGCGCTTTGTCCGCTCGGGATAGCGTACTTCTTGTCCGTCAGCGGAAACCGCGCGGTGATCCTTGAGGAAGTACTTCGGCCCGCCCTTGACAAGACGCTCCAGGACTTCAGAAGTGTCTCCGGCCGAGCTGTTTTTGCTCGCCGCTTCCATGTGGTCGTAAAAGTTCGCCAAGGCGCAGAAAATACGGGCCTCCTTGGCGACCGGGGGGTGAAGTTCCACCTCGCCCAACTTGAAGCAGAGCTGCTCGCCCAGCAGACCGCGGTCGTCCTCTGCTGCGGACCATAGATACTCCACGGCGGTTTGTGCTTCCTCAAGGGCCCGCGTTCCCTCCGAGATGAAAGCACTTAGCTCATGCGGGACCACAAGGTCGGCTTGTGCCTGCGCCCGCGCCGCCCCGGTTGTCTCTGCAAGATACTTTGCATAGGTGGCATTGACATCGACCACGGATTCGCTCCGTATGATGCCAACTTTGCGTTCAGGGCCGAAAATTGCGACCTTCATGTGTTCTCCTCATCAATGTTGCTGAAACTGCTTTGGAAGGTATCGGCAGCTGGACCTGCTGGTTTCCAGTGAAAGCGTGTGTCCGCCTCCGGTTACTGGGCCGGGTCCACTCCCACCTTGTCGAACAGGCTGGCGTCGGTGGGGGTGAGGCTGTAAATGGTCAAAGTCTGGATCTTGCCGTCTTTAATCGTGAAAAAATCGCCGAGTTTGAGAGGAACCCCGTTCGCATCCAGCTCTATTTCGACAGCGACGTGGTCGCCGTTCACCACTGGCGGCCGTGGGCTTGGCGTCATCGCCCCTGGAGCTAGTCCGTTTTCGTACATCGTCTTTATTGCGTCTGCGCCCCGGATGGTTCCTTTGGCGTTGATCAGCAGGGCATCAGGTGCAAACAGTGCTGCAACGGCGCTGGCGTCCCCGGCTTTCACTCCCGCAAAGTAGGCGTCGACAACTTTGGTCGGATTTGTCATCAAGATTCGAACTCCCTTAGTGGACCTTGTGCCCGTAGCGCACGACAGGTATTTGATGGATGCTGTTCAGGCAGACAGGTACTTGGAAGAGCCATAGATCGATTTGTATTCGAGGTAGGCGTTGATCCCTTCCGGGCCCAGCTCCCGGCCAATGCCGGAGTCTTTGAATCCACCGAAGGGGGCACCGAGGTCAAGGGTGTAGTAATTCAGGCCGATCGTCCCGGTGCGCACCCTTCGTGCGACCGACAACGCCCGATCTTCGTCGGCGCTCCACACTGACCCGCCGAGGCCATAGTTGCTGTCATTGGCCATTCGCACGGCATCCTCGTCATCATCGAACGGGATGAGCGCCATAACCGGCCCAAAGACTTCCTCCCGAGCGAGACGGTCATTGTTGTCAACGTCGGCGAACACGGTGGGCTGGACAAACCAACCTCGGTCCAACGCGGCCGGGCGCCCGCCGCCAGCAACGAGCCGGGCAGTGGAACTTTTCGCTGTTTCGATATGGCCCAAAACCCGTTCGAGGTGCCCTTGGGTGGCCATCGGGCCCATTGTTACGGATGGATCAAGAGGGTTCCCGAGCTTGTACGAGTCGGCAAAACTGGCAACGGCATCCACAACCTCCTCATACCGGGAACGCGCGATCAGGATGCGGGATTGGGTGGTGCACGTCTGGCTGTTGTTCAGGAACGAGGCATTGTCCAGCCCGGACAGGAAGGTCTCGATACTGCCGTCCTCGAGGAAAACGGCTGCCGATTTTCCACCGAGTTCGAGTGTGCAGCGGCGGATAAGGCGTCCGCATTCTGCGCCGATGATCCTGCCCGCTTCGGTTGATCCGGTGAATGCGATCTTGTCAACGAGTGGGTGTGAAACGAGTGCGGCGCCGGCATCACGATCGCCGAGGACAATGTTGAGCACCCCGTCGGGCAGTCCTGCCTCCCGGGCGGCCTCAGCAAATACATAAGAGTCCAGCGCGGTTTCCGGGGATGGTTTGAGAACGACAGTGCAGCCGGCGGCCAGGGCAGGGGCAATCTTGAACATCGCCAATGCCTGCGGGAAGTTCCAGGGTGCTATGGCACCGACCACGCCCACTGGTTCGCGACGGACGATTGTTGAACCTGCCTGGCTTGGACGTACCTCTTCCAAAGGGAGGGCTTCTATTACATCGGCATAGATTCTCAGAAGGGCGGAGGGGGCACCGCCATTGAGCATCTGCGACAACCCGATGGGCATGCCGTTTTCCCTGCTGACGAGCTTTGACGTATCAGTGGCACGGCGTTCGAGCGCCTCGGCAAATTTGCGGAGCGTTGCGGCCCGTTCGGCGGCGGTTGACCTGCCCCAGGGACCGTTATCGAGAGCACCCCGCGCAGCCTTTACGGCCGCATCAATATCGGCTTCCGAGCCTAACGCTGCGGCACCGATGACCTCGCCTGTGGCCGCCTCTATCTGGTGCTGGATGCGGACAGTGCTGGGTTCGGCCCACTCTCCGTTGATGAAGAAGCGCATTCGATCGACTTCATTTGGTCGCTCAATAGTGACTGACATGGGTTCTCCTAGCTCGTAGAAAAATTTGGGGACAAAGCGGTCCGAGGAATTAGATGGCGGCACGAGCAGCGGCTTCGGTCGTTTTACGTGGATCGGGCCGGTCCTGTTGTTCGCGCTGCTGTCGCCGGACGTGGGGACGCCTAACCAGTTCGCGGATGATGAACACATCGCACAAGTGCCCCGATGCGGGAGACATTTATAGGTGATCGATAATTCGAGGTTCAGCGCTCACGCGACTCCGACCAGGGGCCTGCAAGGATCTCTCCCTGTTCATGTCTTCGGCGCGAACTGGCTTCGAGTGCATTGGCCATGGACGTCGTCGCTGTCATGATCAGCCGGCGACTTCCCGGAACTGAGCTCAGCGATAAGCCGAGTGCCTGCCACAACCTTCAGGCACTTCCGCAGCATGGGAATGTGCTCCGTAGGGCCAGACGTGTGCTGCATGACAGTATCCCGTGGTTACCTGGTGAGAGCGGGTTGCATCTTTCCCGCAATGTGCCCGTGCTGTGTGGCATACCGCCGCTGGGAGGTGTACTCGGCGTGGGCATTGGCGCTTAAGGGTCCCTATGTGTTTCATCAGTCTTTCCATCGAGGCCGCTGTTGCATCCTTGCAACTGCTTCCAGTGTGGTCTTTTTCGGTGGAGCAGAAACGGGTCAGATGACCCCATCTGATACCTGTATTGTTTTGTGCATCACAGGAGGAACATGAGTACCGACGCACTTGTCGGCCGTTCACACGACGGCCATCATCTGACGAGCTTCATCGGACGGCGTCGCGAGCTAACTGAAGCCCGTGAGCTGATGTCACGCTCCCGGCTTCTGACTCTGGCGGGTCCTGGCGGCGTCGGTAAGACGCGTCTGGCGCTGGAGTTGGTTTCTCGGGTCCGCAAGGCATTCAGCGATGGTGTCTTCATCGTGGAGCTCGCCGAGGTGGAGGACGGCGCAATGGTTGGATCTCACATAGCCGCTGCACTGCGGCTGCCGGACCAGTCCAACCGGTCATCCCTGCAGAGGATCGCAGACTATGTCCAGGACCGGCATCTCCTTCTCGTTCTCGATAACTGCGAGCATCTACTCGATGCAGTGTCCGTCCTGGCCGCCCGACTCCTTGATCGAGCTGCGAGATTGAGGATTGTGGCCACGAGCCGGGAGCCTCTGGGCATCTTCGGGGAGCAGGTCTACAACGTGCCTCCTCTTGCAGCTCCCGTCCATACAGCCGCGGAAGGTATGACAATCGAGTCCTTCGACGCTGTCCGCCTGCTCATAGACCGGGCTCGTAGCGTGGATCCTACCTTCGAAGTTACCGAGGGTAATCGGCTGGCTGTGGCACAACTGTGCCAGAGACTGGACGGGATCCCTTTGGCGATCGAACTTGCAGCGACCCGGCTGCGTTCAGTGTCAGTTGTTCAACTCATCGAGCGGCTTGACAAGCGGTTCGATATTCTGACTGGCGGCAGCCGCGCGGCATTACCAAGGCAGCAGACCCTCAGGGCACTGATCGATTGGAGCCACGAACTCTGCAGTTCAGATGAGCGGCTGCTGTGGGCGCGCCTCTCAGTCTTCCCGGGCGGCTTCGAGGTAGAGGCTGCCGAAGAGGTTTGCGGGTTTGGCCAGCTGACACGCGAAGGCGTGCTCGATCTGATTGACCACCTTGTGGCTAAGTCGCTTGTCGTCGCCGAGAACGTTTACGGCACCCAAACGGGAGGCAGCGTCCGGGTTCGGTACCGCCAGCTCATGACCTTCCGCGAGTATGGTGCTGAGCTTCTCGAATCAGTCGGGGAGTCCACGGACATGCGGCGCCGCCAGCGTGACCACTACCTGACCCGGGCGGCTGCCACAGTGAAGAATTGGTGCGGCCCGCACCAGGCCGAACGGCTGATGGCGGCGCGGCGTGACCATCCGAACCTTGTGTCTGCGCTGGAGTGGTCGGCCTCGACTCCGGGGGAGGAACGCGCGGGGCTGCACCTCGCCGCCCTGCTCAGGTACCACTGGACGGCCGGCGGGAACCTTGCCGAGGGCAGGCGATGGCTGGACCGCCTACTTAAGTTAGCAACCGAACCGAGCCCTGAACGAGGAGCCGCACTGTGGGTTGGAGCCTGGATCTGCCTCGTGCAGGGTGACAGGGAACAAGCGCGGGAGCACGTTGCCGAATGCCGGCTGATCGCAGAGAGCCTCAACGACAGGGCACTGGCGGCCCATGCAGATCATTGGGAGGCCCTTTGTGAGGTATTCGACGATCACTTGGACCGCGCCATGGGGCTTTTTACCGCAGCTGTCGGCGTTCACCGCCAAGTGGGCGATACGGCGTCGGCCCTCTACGCCTTATTTCTGCTGGCTTGGACTCAAATGTACGCCGGTCGCACCGGGGATGCCCTGGCCACCTGCCGGGAGGTCTTGAAGGTAAGCGATAGTTACGGAGAACGATGGGCCCATGCCTACGCTGATGCCGTGATGGGGCTGTGCCAGTGGCACGTTGGGGAACTGGATGCGGCGAGGCAATCACAGATCGCAGCACTCGAAATACAACGAGACTTCCCCGACGGCCTTTGCATCGCTCTGACAATTGAACAAATGTCCTGGACAGCTGCCTCGGGCGGACACTACGAATCCGCAGCCGTTCTCTACCATGCAGCCCGGGCCGTATGGAGTGGGATAGGAACCACTATCTCGGCGTTCGGCCCTCTGGAGAAGGACTTCGAGCAGATGGCGACCAAGGTGCGACGCGAGCTCGGGGAAAGGGAATTCAAGGTCCTCACTGCCCGCCCTGAACCCTCTCAGGAGCAAGCCATCGAGCTTGCACTAGGCGCAGCCCGCACAGGGTACGCCTCGACAGGTACCCCACAGCCCGGCCTCACGAAAGTAAGTACCAAGCGCCGTAACGGCACGGCTGAGACCCCAGACGGCTATGGGAAGCATGGAGGTACCGCGCTCACTCAGCGAGAAGCTCAAATCGCCGGCCTGGTTTCCCAGGGGCTCAGCAATAAGGAGATCGCAGCCCAACTCGTGGTGTCACCCCGAACGGTTGGAGGGCATATTGAGCGTATTTTGGCGAAACTTGGTTTCAACTCACGCACTCAAATTGCATCGCTGATGTCTGGTCCGGCCGGGGCGGGACTGGTAGGCCGAAAGAATAGTTCATCACACGGCCAAACGTAGGTGCAGCGCGATTAAACGGAGCCCGTCTGTCTGACTCACGCGGGGTCCGGCACGCGATGGTGCTGGACCACCCCCAAGGTCTCCGTTACAAAGCAGTGTTTGCATTTGGCGGCCTAAAAACCGGCCTGTCCAGACATGCAGCCATGGGACGACCCGCCCCGCTGACCTGCAAGTAGAGGACATAACCTCCGGTAGGCGAGCAGAGGAACAGGGGTGGGAGCTGCTTCAAAAACAGTCTTGCATCGCATGGGAACAAAAATGTGCCTAATTGTGGACCAATGAAGCCGTGAGTAAAGTGTGAGGAATTCGAGCCACACTCAACGGAGAGGTGCCATAAATGTCAGAAAAATGTAATCCGGATCCACTATTCTCACCGTTACTGGTAAATAAGAAATGGATTCGTAATCGTTTTGTACTGCCAGCGATGCAACGGAAAACGCGTGATTATGCGCCGACCCTTGGCATGGCAGATACCCTGCGAAAGTGTGCCGAAGATGGCGCAGGTCTAATAATCGCCGAAGGGGCAGCACCAGATCATCCTGCGGCCTACTGGCAGCCCGTTTTCGGCATCATCGGCCAAGAGACCGCAGAGGGTTGGCGTCGCGTCGCGAAGGCCGTAACGGCAACAGGCGCGGTATTTCTTATGCAACTATGGCATCCCGGCGCTTTGCGGCTAGTAGTCGATGGAATCCCAAATCCTTTTCCGAATTACCCCTCACTAAGCCCCTCCGGCTTGGTTCAGGAGGGTCGCATTAACGGCTTAGCGATGACCAGTCAGGACCTCGAAGACACAAAGGCAGCATATGTGCAGAGCGCCATTATCGCCCAAGAGGTAGGAGCGGACGGCATCGAAGTCCATGGCGCCCACGGATACCTATTGGACCTCTTTCTTTGGCATGAAACGAATAAGCGCGAAGATGAATATGGCGGGGCGACCTTAGTCGAGCGCGCACGCTTTCCTGAGGAGATCGTAGCTGCTATTCGTGAGGCAACAGGGGCAGACTTCATAATTTCATTCCGGTTCTCACAGTGGAAGGAAGTGGACTACGGTGCCAGGATCGCTGATCATCCAGATGACCTCCGTCCATTCATCCAGCGCCTTGAGCGAGCCGGAGTGAACCTGTTCCACGTATCCACACGCCGGTTTGATGCCCCGGCATGGCCTGAATTAGACCCAGAGCGCAGCCTTGCTTCGTGGGTGAAGACCATGACTACCGTCCCGGTCATCGCCATCGGCAGTGTCGGCCTAAGTACGGATCTCGCCCAGGACATTTTCGATGATCAGGAACCCGAGCTTCAGGTCGAGCAGGACCTGGCTCGGGTCCGACGCGGCCTCACAGCAGCTGACTTCGACTTTATTGGCGTAGGCCGGGCGCAAATCGCGAATACTGACTTCGTTGCTCGCGTTCGTAACAACCAGTTGTCTGACCTCCGGAATTTTCGCAAGTATGTCGATCTCAGCGAAGCATATGAATCCTACGTGCACGAAGGTCAACTCGTGGACCAGTCGAGAAAGACCGTCTAAGGCAGAGCCGTTCGCGACGGCGAGCATCCTAAGCCGTGGCAACGTCTGAGCGTTCGTGATGGGTAACCACGAAGACCCGTTGCGCGTGCTTCATCCGAACTGACCGGTCTGCTCAGCCATGCAAATACCGGCACCGATGTGGTAGGCGCTCTCCCGAAGGGCTGCCTTCACAGGTCCGAGTCCAGAGCAGATATGGATAGCAGGGGCTTGGCTGACACAAGCACCGTTCAAGGACTATACCGACTATCTGCCGGCAAGCTTCAGGCTATCGCCGCTCATCGGATCACAGATCACACTGTCATCCCTGATCAAGTTTTCCGGACGCGAGCAGTAACGTCACCGCGCCGACAGAATCCGCGGCGGCAGCTGTTATCCCCTACCACATCACCGCCCAGTCCCGGCGGTTCTGGGAGACGCTAACTTCTTGAGCGACCAACTCCGTGGAGCAGGCAAAACTTCCGGCCTTGAAGCTGGTGTTCCTAGACCAAGGGCATGCTCTCAGGGCGCTTGCCCACTCGTGGTGCCAATTTTTTCAGGTAGGTCCCGACATCACAATATTCAGCGGCTTGCTGCCGCACGCCGGATCCCCGGCATCACAAAGGAGTTTTATGTGAACATCTCAACCACAGATCCCAGCACAAGTTCTGAACAACATAAGATCGACGGCTGGCGTGCGACAAGGTTGATTTCTACCCTGATCGTGGCCACGGTGACCTTTCAGCTGACCGCCAGCATGGTCACGCCGGCACTTCCTCAGATGGCCGCCGCCTTCGGTGAGGGACCGGCCGGCGCGGCACCCCTTCAATCGATGTTCTTTCTCTCCGCCGCAATTGCAGTGCCCGTCATCGGACGTTGGAGCGACTTCATCGGTCGCCGTGCCGCCATGCTTGTAGCCCTCGGCACCGTTGTTGCCGGCACCATCCTGGGCATAGTGGCTCCGACGTTGCCCCTGCTCGTTATGGGAAGAATCCTGCAGGGAGCAGGCGGCGCCATGTTCACCCTGGCCTACATCGTCCTCAACGAAAACCTGAACGCGAGAGTCTTTGGGGTATCGCTGGGTATTGTGGCAGCGATCAGCGGTGGAGTCGGCGGTCTGGACGGCTTCGCCGGTGGACTCCTGACCGAAGCCCTCGGCTTCAGATCAATTTTCGTCGTGGTGCTGGTCGTGGCAGCAATCGCTGCCGTGTGCATCCTAAAGGTTGTCCCTCAAGGCCGGCCTCAAGGCGTGAGCGGCAGCATGGATTGGTCGGGTGCCGGCTCCCTCTCCGTGTTCCTGATATTCCTGACATATTTCGTTTCTGAAGGTTCCTCCGCGGGATGGACGTCTCCGATCTCACTGGCACTTCTTGTCGGAACAGTGGTCACTTTCGCGGCTTTCTGGGCTATAGAAAAGAGGCGCAGGCACCCCCTTATCGCCGTCCACTACCTGCGTTCCCGGCAGTTCTGGCCTGTTATCGCTACCAGCCTGCTCGCCCTCGCCGGCATGTTCGCCATGCTTAATTTCACCGTGGTGGTTCTTAGCCAGGACCTCCAACATGGCTTCGGACTAAATCCCTCCCTTGCGGCCTTGCTGTTCCTGGCCCCGCCAGCTCTGCTCGGCGTTTGCACTGCCCCCCTGGCCGGTTGGATCGCCGACCGCCGCGGGTGGCTCCTAACCCTGCGGCTCGGAGCAGGCTTCAGTCTGGCCTTCGGCATTGTCGCAGCGGCTTTCTCCGACAATCTCTTTGTGATTATTTTCGCTGTTGCCGCCCTTGGCATTTCCTACACAGGCTTTCTCTTTACAAGTCTTAACGGGCTCTCTGTCGTGTTGTCCCCCAGGGAGGCCCCCGCGGCACTGCCCGGCCTTAATGGTGCCAGTTTCGGCACTGGCGCCGGTCTCGGCGTCGTGCTTGTGCAACCATTCGCCGCCCAGGCGGCTTCCGTCGGCTATGCTCCCGCGTTATGGGTTTCCGTCGGCATTGCAGCCGCAGCCTGCCTCGTCTCCTTCTTGGTGGCGGCACCCAACGGCGAAAAGCTCTGAGACCCTAGCCCGGGGGTTTCATGACGGGTCGCTGAGGCCCGATCCGACACCCAAAATGTGCACAATGTACACACCCCCGAAAACAGCCAGTTCAACTCATTGCGGCCACGAGCGGCGCCCACATCACAGGGGCGCGGCACTTCTTTGTGCTGACAAAATTCTTCTCCCTTGAAATCGGGATCATCACCATGATCACGGGGGGATTTGTCGGGGCGGAGACGGGTAATCCCTGTCAGGCGACTACTGGGACTAACTGGGTGCTTGCGACAGCCTTCAGGGTGAACCCCTCGGTTTCTGCCTGGTCGCGGGTGATGCCCGTGCCGGCGGCGAGTAGTTTGCGGGCGGCCATATGGTCCGCGGGCGCGTTGACCGATTCCACAGCCGTGAGGACGCCGTCCCTGAAGCAGAGGACGGAGAACTTAGCTGCCGCCTGATCACCCAGGACCAGCGTGTCGTCATCGGGTCGTGCGAGCCCTGCCATCTGCAGCCGGTATGGGCCCTGTGTGGACCAGAACCAAGGCAGCTCCGTGTACGGGTGGTTAGCCCCTAGGACCGTGCGTGCGGCATGACGGGCCTGATCGGTGGCATTCTGGACCGACTCCAGACGCAGACGGACCTGGGCGTGTGCGCTGGGGAAACTGGCGCAGTCGCCGATCGCCAGAACGGCAGGGTCCGCTGTGCGCAGCGTTTCATCGACAACGATGCCGTTGCTGGTTTCGAGGCCGGCGTCCGAGGCCAGGGTGTCGTTGGGCTGAACGCCGATGCCCACGAGGACCAGATCAGCAGGATAGGAAGCCCCTGTGGTGGACACTGCGGCTCCGACGCGGCCATCCGCGCCGGGCTCGAAGCGGTCAATGCCTTCGCCGAGGCGCAGGTCGACGCCTTGTGAACGGTGGGCGGCTGCGAACCACTCACCCATGACGGGGGTCAGTGCACGTCCCATCGGGCGAGGCGCGAATTCCAGTACGGTCACGTCGCATCCGTGGGCCAGGGCGGCGGCGGCGAATTCCAGTCCGATGAATCCGGCACCGATGATGACGATATTGCGGGCGGTGGGCAGCGCCGTGTGCAGCGCTTCTGCATCTGTCAGGGTTTTCAGTCCATGGATGCCGGACAGGGATGCGCCCGGGCAGTTCAGCATCCTGTTTCGGGCACCGGTCGCGAAGACGAGGTGGTCGTAGTCGAGTGAACCTTCGGTGAGCTTGACCTTCCGTTCCGCCCGGTCGATGGCGAGTGCCTGGGCGCCTTCATGGAGTGTGACGTTCTTGTCCACGAAAAAGGAAGCTCCGCGCAGCGGCAAGGGAGCCGGCTCCTGGCCCGGGGCCAGGTAGTCCTTGGACAGCGGCGGGCGCTGGTAGGGCAGTCCGGATTCCTCGGCGATCACATGGATCTCGCCCCCGTACCCCTCGGTCCGCAATGTATCGGCGACCTGTAGGCCGGCCTGTCCGCCGCCAATGATGACAACGCTCATGTCATTGCCCCGCTTCTAGAGTTGGCCGGCAGGGATGTCGACGACAATCCCTGTGAGTTCTGCGTCGATTTTGATCTGGCAGCCCAGCCGTGAGCTGTCCATCCGCTCCGCGGTGGCGCAGTCGAGCATTTCGTCTTCGTCGTCGCTGATCTCGGGCAGCGCCTCGGCATATTCCGGCCGCACGTAGACGTGGCATGTGGCGCACATGGCCTGCCCTCCGCACTCGCCGATGATGCCGTCAATGCCGTTGCTGACGGCGGCGCGCATCAGTGTTGTGCCTTCCTCGACCTGGAGGGTTTGCTGGGTGCCGTTTGGCTGGGTGTAGGTGACGGTGGGCATCGTTGCTCCTTGTATTCGGGGTGCTCTTAGTTCCAGGTGACGGGAAGGCTGGTCAGGCCGCGGAAGACCCAGCCGTCCCAGCTTTCATTCCGCCGTTCGTCTACGCGAAGCCCTGGGAAGCGCTTGTAGGCCATCGGTACGGCAATCTGACCGATGGAGGTCTTTGCGGCCCAGTGCCCGGCGCAGAGGTGGACGCCGCTGCCGAAAGCGAGGTGGGGGCGCTTTGGCCGGTGGATATCAAAGTCTGCTGCAGAGGCGCCGAAGTGGGCGGCGTCGTGGTTGGCGGATGCAACGACAACGCCGATCCCGGCGCCTGCGGGGATCCGGACCCCTTCCAGGACGGTTTCCCGGGTCGTTTGGCGCGGGTACATGCCGATCGGTGATTGCCACCTGACGGCTTCGTCAAACACCGACGCCCACAACGAGGGGTCGGCGAGGACCTGCGCCCGCTGTTCGTGGTGGTTGCTGAGGGCCCAGACCATGTTGGTGACCATGTGTTGGGGCTCGTTCATTCCGCCGGAGATGGTCAGCTTGACATTCGCTGCAACGTTGGATGTTGGCAGCCCGCTGTTTGCGAACGCGGACACCATCGAGGCATCCGGATTCTGCCGGTAGTAGGGGATCAGTTCCTTGAGTAAAGCATCGGCCTCCGCGGTCGAAGCGTCACACCGGTCCCAGATCGACTGATCGTCCAGGACGTTGCCCATGCCCGCGATGAAGTCGTGGGACCAGCGGCGGACCTGCTCCACTGATACATCCTTCAGCCCCAGCAGGTCGATGAGGTTCTGCGAGGCCACAGGGGCGGCATAGTCCCGGTTGAGGTCCGCCTCCTCTGGGCCAAGCTCGGCGACATTCTCAAGGTAGGTTTCGGCGTTGCGCTCAAAGACCGGGCCCCAGACTTCCTTGATGGACTTGGGACGAAGCACAGGATTTACCGGTGCCCGGTCTACTGAATGCTCCGGATCATCCTTGCGCAGCATCGGCTGGGCACCGATGGCCCGGGTCATCGTGGCGCCGGAAACGTTGGCGCTGAAGATCTCCTGGTCCTGTTCCACCGTGTGGCAGCCGGCGTAGTTGGTGACGAGGAACTTGTTAAGCTGCGGAACCCAGGCGACCGGCGACTCTGCCCGCAGCCGGGCATAGGTCGGGTAGGGATTCGATGCAAGTTCAGCCACGTCAACCCAGTCAGCCACGGCGTAGTCGACGGCGTCCTGCGAAGCGGTGGTGCGAGCTTGATCGCTGCTGCCGGGCACCGAGGCCGCGTCATCGCTTCGGGTCTCCGAGTTCCCGTGGTAGGGGCACTGTGCGGCTGGTGTCGTCATTGTTGTCTTACTCCTACTGGCACGTCGTTGTGTAGCCGGTCCTGCTGGCACTTCTTTGTGTAATCAGTGTCACAGGCAATATTTCTCTAGTAAACTGCGAATATCAGCGGAAGTATTTCGATTCTTTAGGAGAAGTGATTTTCGTGCCGAAATTCACGTTTCGTCAGCTCGAGCTCTTCGCCGCGCTGCCGGAACACACCACCCTGGGATCCGCGGCGCAACAGCTTCACATCTCCGAATCCGCGCTTTCGCATGCCGTCAGCGAGCTGGAGGCAGCGTTGGGGGAACAACTGTGCATCCGGAGGAAGGCCCGGGGCATGCACCTGACGCCGACTGGGCGCCACTTCGCGAAGCGGGCCAGGGAGCTGCTTCGAGAGGCCAGTGCGCTGGCAGAAGGATTGGGTGAGATCCGCGGCGAGCTGAAGGGGCCGGTGTCGCTGGGCTGCTATACGGGCCTGGCAAGCAACGTCCTGCCCGCCGTGCTTGAGGGCGTGGCGAGCCTGCACCCCAAGGTCGAAATCAGCATCACGGTAGGGGACCACTCTGACCTGTTGCCGGCGCTTGAAGATGGAACCCTGGACACGGCCATCGTCTATGACATTGGCTTGCCAGCGGACGTTGAGCGCAGGGTCATCTACAAGACCGAAGTCATGGCCGTTCTGGGGGCCAACGATTCACTTGCTGAAGAAGATGATGTGGATCTCGCTGATCTGTCGGCCAAGCCACTCATCATGCTCAACACGGCCCCCAGTACGGAATATACGCAGTTGATGTTCGCTCAGCGTGGGCTCAAGCCAAACGTGGGTGCAGTAGTCCCGCAAATTGATCTTGTCCGGGCGATGGTCGGGCGGGGGCTCGGCTACAGCCTCTTGATGTCGCGGCCGAATCAGATCCCGGTTTCCAGCGAGGGCAAGGGACTCGTGACCAGGCACCTTCGTCCCCACGCCGGCCAGACCTCTGTTGTTGCAGTTTGGCCCAAAGAAACGATGCTGACTGCCCGGGCACTGGCTGTCATCCAATATGCAGTCGAGGTCCTGGACGCCATTGAACCCGAATAGCGACCGCCGGGTGCCACAAGAATCACGAGCAAGGGTCGGCGCCCGCCCCATTCCTGGACGGACTCAACAGTGAGATCCTCTGCGCGGGCTCGAGCCCGGCGAAGTTTGGAGACGTCCTCAGCATCAGTAGGTCAGTCAGCCGACCTCCCAGGGGTAATCACCGACATCGATTCGAGACCTTCTCGAAGGGCGTGCGTCTATTGGGTGGCTTGATCGCTTGGTGGCCCAGTCCTCCCGTTTGCGCGCTATCGCAGCGAGATCCTCAAACGCCCTGCCCGCCGCGAGGACGAATTCCACGTCTCGGCGGGCGCATAACGATCGATGAATTCGAAAGCAATTCCTGATCCTGTCTGGGCGAGTGTGGGTGTCGGTGGCCCGCCCGTTGCCTGCTGGCCCATCTGCTCCCCCGCGCTGCGTCAAGGGCGCCGAGGTTCTGGCTGGCGGCTATCAGCCCGAAGGTGCGGTTTCTTCTGGGCCCCAACAGTGCTCGCCGGTCTGCTCCTAGGATCAGGCTGCGTTGCGTGCTGGCTCTCGAGTGGACGCCTGGATAATGACCACGTGGTTCCGGAAGCAGGAACGCTCTCTTACCAGGCGGACCGCTCCCGGGATTCCCCGAACGGCACTTCTTCACTGAGTTCTAGAACGTACCGGCCTGCGTGATGGCGGGTGACCAAAATGCCGGCGGGCCGGCGGCTCAGAGCCACTTCGACGAGCGACGACTCAGCCTCGTTCAGTAACTTGTCGACAAGATTTGGGTCAGCAGTGGACACCTCGCGCCACTCTTCCGAATATTCCGGGAGGGAAGGGCTTTGATCGTGTACCGCGGATCTGGTCGGATTCGGGTTGGGGAGTAGCGTCAGATGGGACATAGTGTGACGCCATCCCCGCGCAGGAACAGCCGGCGGTCAGCCGTTCCGTTCTCGATCACCCAAATCAGATGCCCGCGGTCTCCGACCGCGTCTACCCATCCGGCGTACTGGAGATCCCCCAGACACACCTTTTGCACGTGCGGCCGCCGCAGGTGATGGAAAGGAAGCGTCAGATGATGGCGGCCTTCAGTTCTTTGGCGGCCAGGCTGGGATCCGCGGCTCCGTAGATTGAGCCGCCCGCTACGGCCACGTCCGCCCCTGCCCGCTGGACAGCGTTGATCGTCGAGAGGTTTACTCCTCCGGCTACTGAGAAGGGGACGCGCGCTTCTTCGCCGGCGGCCAGGAGCCCCTTGAGGTCATAGCCGGGCTGTGACTGCTCATCAAGGCCGGCGTGGAATTCCACGAACTTGGCGCCAAGGGCACGCGCTTCCTTGGCGCGGGAGACTTTATTGGATATCCCAATGAGGTCCACAACGATGCCTTTGCCGTGCGCACGGGCGGCTTTCACGGCGCCGGCGATGGTCGAGTCGTCTGCACTGCCCAAGACTGATACCAGGTCGGCGCCGGCTTTGAAGGCGATGTCGGCCTCCAATTCTCCGGCGTCCATGGTCTTCATGTCAGCGAAAACGATTTTGTCGGGGTGGGCATTCTTGATGGCGGTGACAGCGGAGAGGCCTGCAGCCTTTATCAGGGGTGTTCCGAGTTCGATGATGTCCACGTATTCGGCTACTTTGGCGGCCAATTCGAGGGCGTCTTCGACGGTGAGGAGGTCCATTGCAACTTGGAGTTTCATGATCGGCTCTTTCTTTAGGAAATGTTGGGCAAAAGGAATTCAGGGGTGAGTTGTTGACGGGTGTTTCCGCTGCATCAGTCGTCGCCTCCGTCGTCGCCATCCTGAGTCCTGCTATTCGAGATTGGCGTGCCGGGTCCAGAGCTGTTCGGCAGAAATGCAGGTTTCCTCCCAGAGGGCTTGGAACACCGCTTCGGTGGCGAGGAATAGCACCTGTTCGAAGAGGCTTCCGGAATATTGCCGAGACGCACCCGATTGGTGGTCGGCTTTCTGCGGGGCCGGGATAACCACGAGCACGTCGGATACTGCAGCCAGTGGGGAGTTTGTGTTGGCAGTGAATGCGGCCACCTTTGCACCGGCCTTTGCCGCAGTTTCTGCCGCCTTCACCACGCTTGAGGTTGTTCCGGATCCAGAGGCCACCACCAGCAGGTCCCCGGCGCGGATTGCAGGAGTGGTGGCGTCCCCTGCGATGTGGACCGTGAGGCCGAGATGCATCAGCCGCATAGCGGCCATCCTGAGAACCAGTCCACTGCGGCCTGCCCCTGCAACGAACACCCGGTTAACGGTGGTGAGATGGGTGGCCAGGTGAGCAAGTTCCTGTTCATTGATGCAGTCTGCCGTCTCTCCAACCTCGCCCCGGATCAGAGTGAGGCTGTGGCCGATGGCGCCCGCGGTTTTTTGACTGACAGGTGTTGCTGTTGGCATGGTTCCCAATGTCTCTCCTTTGACGGGGTGAGCAGTATTTAGCCAGCCGTTGAGTCGCTTGATGTCTTATCCTCGATACTTCCCGGCGCCCACCACCCATTACGGCGGGCCGAACCTGTCGGAAGCCAGTAGCGGTGCCGCCTACGGTGATATCGTCTGCCGTTCAAGGGCAAACCGGGCATATTCTTCCAACAGCACGGGATCATCCACCGACCCGAGATCCGCGACCGTTTCCAGCCGCGCTCCTTGCAGAAGCCGCTTGATGGGGACTTCCAGCTTCTTTCCGGTGCGGGTATGCGGAATTCCGGGCATGAAGACAATCTCGTCAGGCAGGTATCGGACGGAGAGGTTCTCACGGATTGATCTTGTGATCGCCTCTTGGGTCACGTCCGGATTGGCACCGTCGGCCAGGTGGACGAACAGCGGCATGTAGTAGTCAGTGCCCAGTTCCGCACCGACAACCAGGGCCTCGGCGACTTCCGGCAGCGATTCGACCACCGTGTAGATGTCTGCCGAACCGAGCCGCAGCCCGTTGCGGTTGAGGGTCGAGTCGGAACGGCCGTGGATGAGGATGCCCCGGTGCGTGAACTCGATGTAGTCCCCGTGCCGCCACACCCCCGGGTACATCGCGAAGTAGCTCTCGTGGTACCTGCTGCCATCGTCTCCCCAGAAGCTCAGCGGCATCGAGGGCATTGCCCTGGTCACTACCAGTTCGCCCTTGCCCCGGGTGGGATTGCCGGCTTCATCCCACGACTCCACGCGCACTCCGAGGGCCGGAGCCTGGATGTAGCCGACATGGACCGGCAATGTCGGGGATCCTCCCACGAAGATGGAGGCGATGTCGGTGCCACCACTCATCGAACTCAACCAGATGTCACCCACATTGCCGTAGACCCAGCGATAACCGTCGGCCGAAAGCGGCGATCCAGTGACCTGAAGGGAATTCAGGGCGTCCAGGTCGTGGTCGCGCATCGGTACCAGAGCCGCCTTCGCGCAGGCATGTACAAATCCCGCACCCACACCGAGGACCGCGACCTGCTCGGCTGCGGCAATCTGCCACACCCGGTCGATGGACGGGAAGGTGGGGTTTCCGTCGACGAGTACCGCCGTCGCCCCCACCCCCAGTGCGGAGACGAGCGCGTTCCACAGCACCCAGCTCGTAGAGGCCACGTTGAGATAGCGGTCCCCGGGCCGCAGGTCGGAGTGGATGAGGAGCATCTTCATTTCCTCAAGAAGCGCCCCGCCGTGCCCGTGCACGATGCCCTTGGGAATGCCCGTTGTCCCGGAGGAGAACAGGACCCACAGCGGGTGGCTGAACTCGACGTCCTCGAAGACGAGCTCCGCCGGTTCGGCCACGGCCTGGGTCCAGTCCACGGCCGGAACCCGGGTTGGGACACTCGGGACAGATGTATGCCGCCCCACCCAGATGATGTGCTCGAGGGTGGGAAGTTGAGCGAAGATCTCCCCCAGCTCCCCACGGCGGTCCCGGTCTTTCCCGCCGAGCCGGTAGCCCGGCGCGGCGATGACGACCTTTGGACCGAGCTGGGCGAACCGCGAAACGATCGCACCCGGGCCGAACTCAGGGGCGCAGACGGACCAAATAGCACCGATAGTGGCAGTGGCGAGCAGCCCGACGACGGCTTCGGCAACATTCGGAAGGATTCCGACGACCCGGTCCCCGTGGCCCACCCCGCGGTCCCGAAGGTGCGCGGCGAGGGATGCCACCTCGCGCCTCAGCGCGTCCCAGGTGACCTCTTCGCGCGTCCCGTCCTCGGCGATGCCCACCAGCGCAATTCCTTCGTGGCCCTGCAGCAGGTGCCGGGCGAAATTGAGGGTGCGTCCCGGAAACCACCGCGTGTGCGGCATGGCGTCAGTGGTGCAGACCGGTCCTGCCGTACCGCCGAACTCGACTCCCGCAAACCGGGCAAAGAGTTCCCAGAACTGTTCCGGCTCATCCACCGACCACTGCCAGAGCTCGTCGTAGCCTGCACTGACATCAATGCCTTGCCGGCCCAGGAAGGCGGCGAATTGCCCGATGCCGGTCTCCGCGCTGCGTTCGAGGTCGGGCTCCCAGATCACTTCGCCGTCTGCGGCGTGGGCGTTGAGGATCATGCGCTCTCCAAGGGCCGGGAAGCTTCCCTGCGTCGCTCGGCGATCTGGGATGCTGTGAGGGGCTCGGTTCCGATCAACACAAAAAGGACCCGGGCCGTGCGGTCGGTGCGATTGGACCACGCGTGGCTGGTGGCGCGTTGCACGGCCACGTCGCCGGCGCGCATGGTTGCCTCACCCTCGTCGACCAGCAGCGTGATCTCGCCCTCGAGCACGACAGCGTAGTCCAGCGAGTCGGTGCGATGGAACCAGAAGTGCTTGGAGCCGCTGTGCTCGGCGCCTGCTTCGGCCTCGTCGTGCCCGTCGAGCTCGCTAAAGATCACCGAACCCGCCTCGTCCGGATAGACGGCGTCCGGCGGGAAGTCTGCAATGCGCAGGATCGTCTCGCCGGCAGCGGGGAAGCTGGGAATCTCGGCGTCGGCCGCGGCCGGGTCCGCGTCGGTGACGTGGTCGATGCGTCCGGCCGCGGTCAGCCAGGGCACGGTGGCACCGAATCCCGGAATCACTTCCGAGGACCAGTGGTTGGGCGCGGCACCGTCCGAGAGGATGATGGCGCGTCCCTGGTCGTCGTGCCCGGTGACGATGCGGCGTACTGGGGGGCGGGTCATCAGACCACCCATTCTTCGTGCGGGTAGGTGCGCGGCTCGGGCCACCAGGGAGCCTTCTGGCGTTCGGTGGAGATCGGTGTGCGCAACGTGCCGACGCCTTCGAGCTCGAGTTCAATGACGTCGCCGGGCTTCAGGAACTTTCCGATTTCAACGCCGGCGCCGAAGCCCATCGTGCCCGATCCAATGATGTCGCCCGGCTGCAGGCGGTCGGAGATCGAGACGTAGGCCAGCAGCTCTGCGGGGGTGTAGACAAAGTCCTCGACCTTGGTGTCGGAGAGCACCTCCCCGTTGACGCGGACCTGGCCGCGCAGTCCCTCGATGGAATCGATTTCGTCCATGGTGGTGACCCAGGGGCCAATGCCGTAGCCGAAGTCCTTGCACTTCTGCGGGCCCATGCCGATCGCCATTTCCGCGCCTTGGATATCGCGTGCGCTGAAGTCGTTGAAGACGGTGATGCCAAAGAGGTGGTCCAGCGCCGTGTCCGGGGTCAGGTCGCTTCCGGACTTGCCCACGACGTAGCCGACCTCGAGTTCCCAGTCGAGGGCTTCGGTGAAGTCGGGGTAGGGCAGAACCTGGTTGTGGCCATAGGACATGGCCGTAGTGCCCTTGAAATACCCCGGACGCTCGTAGATCGACCTTGCCGGCTGTGCCTTGGCGACAATGCGGTGGAAGTTCTGGATGTGCTGCTCGAAGGTCAGCCCGTCGCGAATGACCGGGGCGTCGACCGCCGCCCGCCACGAGACCTCATCGATGGCAAGCGAAGCGTCGTCGGCCGCGGCAAGCGCAGCGTGTGCGGCGTCCAGGAATACGGCGCCTCCGCCGATTCCCGCCGCCAGGCTTCCGGGAAGCACCGCCAGGGCGAGATCCCGGGCGCGCTCGGGCTCGGCAGCCTTGCGCTGCAGCGTCAAGGCATAGGCGCGGGCAAGGTCAATAACCCGGCCCTGCTCCGGCTGGGCCGCGACGAGTCGAATCTGCTCGCCGTCGGGCGTGGGCACTGCTATACGTCCCAGTTTCATGGTTGCTCCTTTGGACATCAAACATACGATACGTACAGTATCGCATTGGGTTGGTGGGGTTGCAATAGACAAGTTCGTGGGGGTGACGCTCAGTTACCGACCGTGGCGGCCCGGGTGGCCCTCAGGAGTGGTTCGCCGTCGCAGAGCTCCTCCAGCCCGATGTCCGGCGGAAGCATGCCCAGGCTTCGACGGATCCCGGTCAGCAGTCCAAGTCCGCGCTGATCCACCGCAAGCGTGCGGGCGCGCGCGCCCCAGGCCGCCGTGGCCGCCGCCTGGTAGCCGCAGCGTTCAAGCAACTCGATTCCCTCCGCGTCGGTCATCGACTCTCCGGCCGCCACCCCGCGCACCAAAGCGCCCAGGTAGCGTTCCAGCTCTGCGGAAGCGAGAAGCTCGGCGCGGACCACCAGGCCTTGGCCCGGCAGTTCCGGCAGCAGGGCATTGACGTCCACCACGCGCCGCATCCCGGCCTTTTCGGCCAGTTTGTCGAACGGCGGCCCGAGCAGGGTCGCGTCCACTTGGCCGCCGAGCAGCGCGTCCAAGCGTTCGCGAACGCCGCCCACCACCACGTAGTCGACCTCGACGCCGGCGTCCCGTAGCAGGTGCTTGGCGATGAGCGCGAAACCGTTGTCGGGGGCGTCCACGGCGAACCGGCACCCGGCCAGGTCCGCGAGGGATTCCACGTCACCGCCTGCATGGATGCCCAGCTGCGTGGTCTGCTCGACCTGGGCAACCAGGCGCACGTCGGCGCCGGCCCGGGTCCATTCGAACAGGTTGTCGATAGCCGTGACCACCATGTCCTGCTCCCCGGCAAGCAGGGCCCGCAGCTGCTCCGCGCTCGAGGGCGTCCGGGTGGGCAGCACCTCAACACCGCGCAGAAATCCCAGCTCGGCCGCCAGCAGATAGGACACCGGCGGAACGAAGTGGCTTTGACGCAGGATCACGGGGCGGCCCCGCCGGCCGCGGCGACCGCGTCCGGGCGATCCACATACCAGGGAGGCAACTGCCCGCTAGGCCCACGGACCGTTGAACGCTGGATGCCGAGACCAGAGATTTCCGCCTCCATCACGTCGCCGTCCCTCAGGTAACGGCCCCAATGCGAACCGTTGCCCGCAGGCGAACCGGTGATGAGGACATCGCCGGGCAGCAGCACGGCCACCGAGGAGGCGTAGGCGATCAGGCTCGGGATGTCGAAGAGCAGGTCATCGGCCAAGGCATCCTGCATCAGCGTGCCGTTGAGGCTCAAGCGGATGCGGAGCTTCGCAGGATCCGGGACGAACCGCTTCGGCACCACGTAGGGGCCGGTGGGGAAGAACGTCGGCTGGTTCTTGGCACGGAACCAGTCGGTGCCCATCATCGCGATGTCGTTGCGCGGTACGAGCGTGCGCGCCGTGATGTCGTTGACGATCGTATACCCGGCCACGTAGTCGAAAGCGTCTTCGGCCGCGACCCGGTGCGCCCTGCGGCCGATGACCACGCCAAGCTCCAGTTCCCAGTCGACGTTTCCGCCGACATCCGGCAACTTCACGTCATCGTAGGCGCCGCAGACCGCCGAGGGGATCCCGGTCCAGACGTAGGGGTCGCCCGTCCGGCCGCGCTCGTCGATTTCGGCTGCGGCGTCGGCGGCCAGTTGCGCCGCATCGGCGCCTTCCTTGCCGAGCTTGTGGGCCACACTCATCTGCAGGACGTGCTCACGGTAGTTCGCCCCCGCGGCGATGATGGTGCCCACCGGCTGCACCGGCGGCAGCACCCGCAGCCCGTCGAGCGGGCGTGCGCCCGCCGCTGCCGGGTCGATGGCCTCGAGGGCGTCCAGGTGCGCATCCCAGTCAGCGAACAGGTCCCCGATCCGCCCGATTCCCGGCACCACTGTGCGCAGGTCAACGACGTCGTCGCCGAAGACCACACCGGGAAACTCCTCCCCGCCGTCCTCGAAAGTGCCCAGCATGAATCCGTTCACGCGTGCCTCTTCCATGAATCCTCCATTAGTCATTGTCTGCTGCCGCTATACCGGTGGGGCCACGTACAGGCCCTTGTCGCGGTCGTTGAACATTTCGCGGGCGATGAATTCGTCCATGTCGCCGCCGGTTCCCCATTGGTCGGAGGTCTCGGGGTCGCGCGTGTCAAAGATGCTTGGATGCCAGGTATCCTCATCCACCGAATCCAGCTCGGTGGTGTATTCCATGGTGTTCCCGTTGGGATCGTGGAAGTAGGTGAAGGTGTTGTCCCCGGCCTTGTGGCGGCCAGGGCCCCAGATTTTCTTGAACCCGGACCGCAGCAGCTTGCCGCTTCCGCGCATGTACTCGTCGATGCCGCGCAGCTCGAAGGACGCGTGCTGCAGCGAGGCATGCGGACCGCGGGAGATCGCTATGGAGTGGTGTTGTGCATTGCAGCGCATGAAGTAGAAGAGGTCGCCCATGTGCGGGTGGTTCAGGGTGTCGGAGAGACGGAAGCCCAGATGCTGTTCATACCAGGCGCGCATCTTTTCCGGTTCCGGGGAGTTGAGCACCACGTGGGAGAGCCGCACCGGGATCGCCTCGCGTTCCTCGATCTTGCGGTGCTTGCGCACCTCAACATCGGAGGAGACCTCGATGGTGCGTCCCTCCAAGTCGAAGAAGCGGAAGCCGTATCCCCCACCGAGGGTCTTGACGTCATCGGGTTCGCCAATGAGCTTCACGCCCTTGGCAATGAGGTCCGAGGCGAGCTGGTCCACCGAGGCCTTGTCCGCCGCGCCGAACGCGACCATGTCAAGGCGCTTCTCATCGGCCTCGCGCACGCGGACCGAATACTGTTCCGGGGATCCCTCGGCGGCGAAGTAGGTCACGCCGCCGTCGTTCTCCATTTCGGTGAGGCCCCAGTGGTTCTTGTAGAACTCAACCTGCTTCTGGTAGTCGGGCACCGCGATGTCGAAGTGCCTCAGGTGTGTGATGGGGCTGAATGCCATGATGGTCTCCTGTGTTCTGTCCGTTTGACGCGGATGTGGGTTTAGATGCGTGCCGGCACGTTGTGGCCGGCCTGCGGAATGCTGCGGATGAGGCGCTCCAGGGCCTCGGGGGTGTCGCCGAGGCCCAGGATGTAGCGGTCCGGGCGAACGACGACCGCCTGGGCGCCGGCGGCGGCAAGGATCTGGCCGACCTTGGCCGGATCGAACAGGACCACGACGTCGGCATGTTCCTCAAGTAGTTCCCGCAGTGGGGCCGGGACCGCGGCATAGAGCTCGCGGGTTGTTGCCACCAGGAAACGGCTTCCCACCATGTCATCCAGGCGCACCCCGTCGGCGAGGATCGGCTGCATGCCGAGCCGGCCGGCGCGTTCGTCGGTGCCGCCGTCGTGCAGGCCAGGGCCCAGCGCGGGTGAGATCGGTGCGGATGCGGCGGGGTTTGCGCGGATGAAGGCGTCACGCTGCTTCGCGGTGTCGGCGTCGGTGGTTTGCATGAAGCCCGCCGCCCGGGTTGCCTGCTCGACCCAGAACCGTGCATGCGGCATGCGTTCACTCTCGTAGGTGTCAAGGAGGCTGTCGTCGGCCGCACCGCGCTTGACGGCATCGAGCTTCCACACCAGGTTGGCCACGTCGCGTATTCCGGCGCATAGGCCCTGACCAAAAAGCGGTGGCGCCTGGTGGGCTGCGTCCCCCGCCAGGAAGATGTTCCCGGCGCGCCACTGCCGTGCGATGCGGCCACGGAAGGTATAAATAGCGAGCCGGTCTGCAGTGAATCTGTCTGTCGGCAGCACGCCGTGGCTGATCTTTTCCACACCCGCAGGGGTGGCAATTTCCTCGGGGTCGTCCCCCGGCATCAACATGAACTCCATCCGCACCCGTTTGCCGGGGAGGCGGATCCACAGGGCGGGCCTTGTGTGATGACCCAGGAAGATCATGTCGGAAGACAGGCCGGGGCCTTCTTCCAAAATGCCGTCCGCGACAAGCCACTGTGCATCCTCGCCCAGCTTTTCGCACTCGATGCCCAGCGCCTGGCGGCTTGGTGAACGTGCCCCGTCCGCTGCGATGGCCCAGCGGGCGCGAATTAAGGATTCCGCGCCGTCGGAGCCACGCACCGCCACCTCAACGCCCGGTCCCTCATTGCGCACGGAGAGCACGCTGGTGCCTCGGCGGAGCTCGACGCCGGGAAGTTCTTCCACGACATCCCGCAGCAGGACCTCGATGTCCGGTTGGTGAAAGGTGAGATCGTCGTGCCAACCCTGGGTGCCAAACTGACCCGTGGGCAAGGACACCAGGACTTCCCGCTCCTCGTTCTCGATGTGGAAGGAGGACATCGGCAAAGTTACCTCGGCAAAGCGCTCGGCGACTCCCAGCGATTGGAGGGTGCGGAAGGTTTCACCATCAAAGTGCACGGCGCGGGCAGTTGGCCAAACCTGGACATCACGCTCCACCCCGATGGCGGTCAGACCTGCGCGCCCCAGCAAGGCCAGCGCAGTGACTCCTACAGGCCCTCCCCCGATCACTACCACGTCGACGTTGACGTTAGCCATCTTGCTCCTTCAAGTTCAGTACGTATCGTTTCGAATAAAAAGTAACATGCATCACTTAGCCGCACAAGGGCACGGGTGGGCTTGAATGCGCGTCTAGCCTTGCGACTCAGGCCTTCCAGACGGTCTTGAGGTTGCAGAACTCCCGGATGCCGTCCGCGGCGAGCTCACGCCCGAACCCGGAGCGCTTGATCCCGCCGAACGGAAGCTCCTGGTGCGAGACGGTCATGCCGTTGACGAACACCGCGCCGGCGTCAAGATTGGCCGTGAACCATTCCTCTTCCTGGGCGTCGCTGGTCCAGACCGCGCTGGAAAGCCCGAAGGTGGTCTGATTGGCGATCCGCAGGGCGTCCTCGCGGTCCGCCGCACGATAGAGCGAGGCGACGGGCCCAAAGGTCTCCTCCTGGATGATCCGCATCCCGTCGCTGAGCCCGGCGAGCACCGTGGGGGCGTAAAAGAAGCCGGGGCCCCCGGGGGTCACCCCGCCGGTCAGCACCTGGGCACCCAGGGCGCGGGCGTCCTCAACGAGCCCGGCCAGCTCATCGCGCCCTGACAGGGTGGCCAAGGGCCCTACCTGGGTCGCGGGATCCAGCGGGTCCCCGACGACAAGCTCCGACATCAGCTTCACGAATTCGGCGGCGAACGCGTCATAGACCTCGGTGTGCACGATGAAGCGCTTGCCGGCAATACAGGACTGGCCGTTGTTGCTGATCCGCGCACGCACGGCGGTCGCCGCCGCGGCCGAGACGTCCGCCGAGGGCATGACAATGAAAGGGTCCGACCCACCGAGCTCCAGCACGGCCTTCTTCACATGGTCCCCGGCAATGGAGGCAACGGAGCGCCCCGCCGGCTCGGAACCCGTCAAGGTGACCGCCTTGACCCTCGTATCGGCCAGGACGCCGGCCACCTCGGAGCCGCCGATCAGCAGAGTGCGGAAGGAGCCGCGCGGGAACCCTGCCCGCTCAAAGAGCGTGTCAAGGAAGAGCGCCGCCTGCGGCACGTTCGAGGCATGCTTGAGCAGGCCGGAGTTGCCCGCCATAAGCGCCGGGGCCGCAAACCGGATGACCTGCCAGAGGGGGTAGTTCCAGGGCATGACCGCCAGGACGGTGCCCAGCGGTTCGTAGCGAGTCCACGCGCGGGTTGCGCCGACAGTTGACGGGTCCGCCAGCGGGGCATCGGCCAGGAATTCCCCGGCATGCTCGGCGTAGAAACGCATGGCCTTGACGCACTTGTGCACCTCGGCAATCGATTGCGCAATCGGCTTGCCCATCTCGACGGTGATCAATTCGCCCAGGCCCTCCGCCTGACCCTCCAAGATGTCCGCCGCGGCGAGCATCCACTGCCCACGCTGGGCGAACGTGCTGCCGCGCAGGAGCCGCGCCGCTTCGGCGGCTTCCGCGATGCGATCCTGGACTTCCTCGGCCGAGTGCGGCTCAATGATCATTTCGGTCGAACCGGTGGTCGGGTTGACGGTTGCGATTGCCATGGTTGGGATCCTTTCCTGGAGACGTGTTCTCTGTCACGACTATATAGGATACGATTCGTATCGGATACTATTTGGGTCTACTCAGTAAATCCACCCACGCCCGCAGCCCGTGGACCGGCTGCCCGACATCCAAGGAGTGCCCCCGTGAGCACCAATGGCGAGTTACCGAACAATCTTCCGCTCTTTCTCACCGACGCCGACGTCGCCAGCCTTTCGGACTGGGCCGGGGCGATCGAAGCCATCCGCACCGCCTACAAGGCCCCCGACGACGAGGGCGGCACACCGGGAAGGATCTTCGCCCAGACACCTCGCGAATGGTTGCGGATCATGCCCTCGGTGCCGCCCAACGGCCAACTGTTCGGCGCAAAGTCAATCGCCGGGTCCTTCGCGGACGGCCTGCGCGTCAGCTATCTGATTTCACTCTTCGACAAGGACACCGCGGATCTGGTGGCTCTCGTGGACGGAAATCGCGTCACCGGCCTGCGCACCGCAGCGACCACTGCCGTGGGCACCTCCACGATCGTGCCGCAGCGGCCGCTGATCGTCGGTGTGATCGGCTCCGGCTTTGAGGCGCGTTCCCACCTGACAGCCTTTTCCCACCTGCTTGAGTTCGCCGACATCCGTGTGTTCAGTCCGACCCCTGCCAACCGCGAGGCCTTTGCACGCGAGTTCGACGGCACGTTCGGCGCACCCGCACGAGCTGTCGGCTCGGCCCGCGAGGCCGCGGAAGGCGCGGATCTCATCCTGTGCGCGGCACGCTCCCGCGACGAGTCCCCTACGCTGCTGGCCGAATGGGTCGGCCCGAACGCCGCGGTGGTCTCGATCGGTTCCACGACCCCCGCACAACGCGAGCTGCCCGCGGAGCTGATCGCCCGCGCCGCGGTCGTCGTGGTGGACACCCGTGACGAGGTCGTGCACGGCAGCGGGGACATGATCGCGGCCCGGGCACACGGCGTCGATGTCGATTCGCTCATTGTCACACTCAATGCCGTCCTGACCGGCGAAACCGCCATCGACGCGGAGCACGGGATCCGTATCTACAAGTCGACCGGTTCCGGCCTGCAGGACATCGTTGTTGCCGAGATGCTCGTTAACCGCGCCCGCGCCGAGGGCATCGGCACCGTCCTGCCCGTCGGCATCGTCACCAGCCGCAAATAGACCCCACTGACAATAAAGGAGAACAACATGGTGGAATACACCAAATCCGAAGCCCGCTCCTGGGCCCGGGAGAAATTCGTCGGCACCGTCGCGGTGACGCACCCGTCCTTCACCCCGGACTTCTCTGCCATCAACGAAAACGCGATCCGCCACGACATCCTCCTGCTCAAGGAACGTGGCTACAAGGGTTCCCTGCTGATCGCCGAAGCGAATATCACCCCGGAGGAGAACGCCCGAATCACAGCCATCGCCCGCGAAGCAGCCGGCCCGGACTTCGCCCTCTTCTTCCACGCAATCTTCGGCACCCTGGAAGAAAACATCCATGCAGCAAACCTGGCTACCAAGGCCGGCGCCGACCGCGCGCTGCTGGCCTACCCTTCATCGTTCTGGCCGACCTCGTACGACGAGGTGTTCGACTACACCAAGCGTTTCACCGACGAAACCGATCTGGCCACCATGCTGTTCCCGCTCCCCGCCTGGGGCTTCGAGCGCATCCACCCCGCAGGCATGAGCGTGGACTTCGTGCGCCGCGTCCTCGACGCGATGCCGAGCATCGTCGCCATCAAGGCCGAACAGGGCTACCCGGGCATCCCCGGAGTCATGGAGATGTACCACCACTTCCGCGATGAAGTAGTGATCTCCTGCCCCATCGAGGCCGAAATAATCCCCCTCATGTCGGTCTTGGACGTCCAGTTCTCCGGCACCGCGAACACGAACTGGATGGGAGACTACTACCCCAAGGCCTTCGAACTGGCGCGCACCGGCAAATGGGAAGAAGCCATGAAGCGCTACTGGGAGGTCCAGCCGGCCCGGGCCGCCAATATGGCTGTATCGTCCACTTCCACCCCGGGCACCAGCTCCATCAACCGCACCCAGTGGAAGTACCAGGAGTGGCTCTCCGGCTTCAACGGCGGCGCCCTGCGCCCGCCGGCAGTCAGACTTCCCGACCGCTTCATGAAGCAGCTGCGCGCAAGCCTGGAAGCCTCGGGACTGCCCGTCACCGATTCCCCGGACTCGGAATTCTTGCGCGGACGCGTCAGCCCCTAAGCGGCCGTCCGGCGGAGTGCCGGCATTGGAAAGCCCCTTGGACCACTGAACCGGCATGCTGGTTCAGTGTCCCAAGGGGCTTCTTTGCGCGTGAAAACGGCTTGAATGACCTTGAATGACTAGATGCAGCACCGGAACCGATCCGGCGACCGCGGGCCACCCTTGACGAAATCAGACGACGCAGGGAACGGGATCGTGCGTCGGCCGCCGAAACGGACTACAAACAGGCAAGCGGCAAATCACCCCGGCGGAAGAGGCCCTCGGTTCCGGTCCAGGACCGGTGATGAGTGTGCTCCTGCGTCGGCGTCAGGCCCCGGGATTATCCGAAGAACGCGTTGAGTCGTTCACCGGCCCGGCGTTGGTCCCGGCACCCGGCACCCGGACATCGGCAGGCCGGGTGGAGGGTCATCGCTCGTGCTCATGACTCGCACCGCCCCTATGCGCCGGGGTTTGAGAAGAATGCGTTGAGCCGGTCGGTGGGCAGGTAGTCCGCCGGGTCGCCGGCCAGGTCTGTCAGATCATTGTGGTCCCACGAGGGGTCCGCGACCTTGGCGAGGTTCTCCCGGGAGACGATCACCGAGGGTTCAACGATCTGGTTGATCTTCGGTCCCTCGCCCTTCAGGATGCGCAGGGCCACATCGACCACTGCCTCACCGGTGCGCACGGACGGGGTCGTGGTGCCGAAGTAGGGGTAGCCGGGGTTTGCCAGCGCCCAGGAGGAGAATCCCTGGCTGGACCCGTCGTCCGCGATCGGCGGCACCTCCATGCCCGATTCCACAAAGGCGTTGCGGATGCCGACGCCCATCGTTCCGGCCTGCAAGACGGCGTCAACCCCGGCAGGGTGGGTCGCAAGGAACTTCTGGACCTCCGCCTGGGCCGTGGCCGGTTGGAAGAAGCCGGTGACCGACCCGGCGACCTTGACCTCCGGGCAGTTAGCCAGGACGGCGTCGATGCCCAGGCCCGCGAAGGTCGAGACCGGAATGCCCGGGATGCCGTCGACGCGCAGGACGTTGCCCTTGCCCCCGATTGACGCCACGGTGCCGGCGGTGACCTGGGCGATAGCGAGCGGGGTATTCCTCGTCACACTCACGGCGTACTCGGAATCGATCGGCACCTGGGCGGCAACCAGCGGGATGCCGGCGTCATGGGCGGCCTTTGCCAAGCCCACGGACGGCTCCGGTGCGATGGCGGTGTAGATGATCACGTCCGGCTTGAGCGAGAGCGCTTCGTTGAACTGCTGAAGCTGCAGGGGCACGTTCGACGGGTCATCTGGGGCGAAGTCGCCGACGATCTTGACACCATTGGCCTTCAGGCTCGTGCGGATCGCCTCCGACATGGAGGCAATGAAGGGGCTGGCAGGTGGCATGCCCACGATCGCAGCCGTGAAACCCTCAGTCTTCTTCGACTTATAGTCGGCCCATGCCGATTTCCGGATCTCGTAGGGGTAGAGGTTGTAGCCCGCGGCGATCTCCTTGGGCAAACCGGACAGCAGGCCGTTCGGATCGTTCGCCCTACCCGTAGGCAGCGACCCGCAGGTCCCGGCTGCCGCCGGCGACACCTTGGCGGGGGTTGCCCCTCCGGAGGAGCCCGGGGCCGCTGGCGCCGATGCCGAGCAGCCCGTCAGGACGAGGGCGCCGGCCCCCAGAATCGCGGCGCCGACCGTCGAGAAGCGGGGGAAAAAGGTCGTCTTCTTCATGGTTTATCTCCTGCCATATAAAACGATTCGTATCGTATGGCATCAGGTTAGGCACATGCGGTACGATTCGTCTAGTTTCGAATATGATCTGAGACACATTTATCGGCCATTCAAAGGAGATTCGCCGTGAACAACCAACCATCCGGCCTGATGCTCGCCGGGGTGAGCAAGCGGTTCGGTGCCACGCGCGCCGTTATCGACGGTGACCTCCATCTCCGGCCGGGCGAGATCCACACGCTCCTGGGCGAAAACGGCTCAGGGAAGAGCACGCTCGTAAAGATCCTGGGTGGGGTGCACCGTCCTGACGCCGGCTCCGTCACATTGGACGGCGTCCCCGTCAACAGCCGATCGCCACGACAGGCCATGGACCTGGGGATTGCGGCGGTGTTCCAAGAGGTCCTCACCGCGGGGAGCCAGTCGGTCCTCGAGAATGTCTGGCTCGGGTCCCACGGGACGTTCCGTCGCCGGCTGGGCCGCGCCGAGCAGCGATCAATAGCGCAAGATGTCCTCTCGCGTATCGCCGGCGAGGTACCCCTCGATCTTCCCGCCGGCCAACTCTCGCTCTCCGAGCGGCAGTCCATCTGCATTGCGCGGGCGCTCGTGCGAAAGCCCAAGGTGCTCATCCTTGATGAGTCAACGGCTTCCCTGGACGTTAGGTCCCGTGATCGGCTCTTCGTCGAGCTGCGCCGACTCGCGGCCGGGGGGACCGCCATCCTGTTCATCTCGCACCGGATGGACGAGGTCGCGGAGATTTCGGACAGGGTCACCGTTCTGCGGTCCGGCCGGAGCGTGTCCACCGTGGACCGTTCGGACCTGTCCGTCGACCGGTTGATCTCGGACATGACCGGAAACTCCGGCCACAACGAGACCCGGCGGCAGCCGCACGACCCCGGGGACGTCATCCTTCGGGGATCCGCCGTCCGTCTGGCACCGGCCTCGGCACCCATCGACTTCGAGCTGCGCGCCGGTGAGGTCGTGGGCCTCGCCGGGCTTGAAGGCCACGGACAGGACCAGTTCATCAAGCGCCTGGCCGGCGTGGCTGCCGGGCCGGGCAGGGTTGTTCGCCTCCTGCCCGAGGGCGCCGCAGACCTTACCGAGCGGAACGGGGATGCCTTGGGGGTCGCGTACCTGCCTCGGGAGCGTCGCGGTGAGTCACTGTTCGAGTCCATGTCGATCCGGGAGAACTTCGCACTCCCGACCCTGGGGGAGGACCGTCGCTGCGGGTTGCTGGACACCCGCAGCATCGCCAGGCGGTTCGATGCGTTCGCTCGGTCCTTGTCACTGCGCTTCGGCGCCGCGCAGGATGCAATTTCAACCCTGTCCGGCGGCAACCAGCAGAAGGTGCTGCTGGCCCGCTGGCTTGCCACGGACCCCAGGGTCCTGCTGCTTAACGACCCCACGCGAGGGGTCGACATCGGGACCAAGCGGGAGATCTACGCAATCCTGGACCGGCTCAGTGCCGAAGGCATGAGCGTCGTGGTCCTCTCCAGCGAGGTCGACGAACTCGTCGCCCTCGCAGACCGCGTCCTGGTTTTCCGCGACCAATCAGTGTTTGCCGAGATCCCCCATTCCGAGCTTTCCACCGAGTCCATCGTCGCCGCATACTTCGGCCAGAAATCAGAGGTGCATACATGAACCGCGTCCTCCCCCTGTTCCAGCGCTGGCCTTTCGCCTTTGCCCTGCTGCTCGCACTGGTGCTGCTGGTGTTGAACCTGATCGTCTCACCGTCCTTCCTCTCCCCCGCGCGTCTCCCCGGCACCCTGGCAACGCTGGCGCCGTTCGTGCTGGTGGGATTCGCCTCCACGCCCTCGATCCTCGCCGGTGGCATTGACATTTCGGTCGGTCCCCTGGCCACCTTCAGCAACTGCCTGTTCGTCGCCATCCTCATTCCCGCGGGGCTGGGCAACTGGCATCTCGCGGCACCCATCATCCTGGCGGTGGCCGCCGGAATCGGAGCCCTGAACGGAATCCTGGTCGCCGTCGTGCGCCTGCATCCGGTGGTCGCAACCACCGGGATGCTGTTCCTGCTCGTTGGCCTGTCGCTGACCATCGCCCAGAATCCGGTGGCCGCCCCGAATAATTGGACGGAGGTCTTCGCCGGGGGCATCGGCATCGTCCCGGGCGCTCTCCTGACCATCGGCGTCGCCGGGCTGATTTGGTTCGCCCTGCGCCGCACGGCCTTCGTCAGCAATCTCCTCGCGACCGGCGAGAGTGATGTTTCAGCCTACGGTTCCGGCGTGAACATCAAGGCAATCCGGATCCTGGCCTATACCCTCGGCGGCCTCTTCGCCGGAATCGCGGGAATCGCCCTGACGGCTATCGTGCAGTCATCGCAGTCTTCGCTCGCCTCCACCTATGCCCTGCTGGGGCTCGCCGCGGCCGTGCTGGGCGGAACGAGCCTGGCCGGCGGCCGCGGCGGGCTGTTGGGTGCCCTCTTCGGGGCGGTCTCCATCTATCTGCTGCAACAGTTGCTCACGGCCTCGGGCGTGGCACCCAGCCTCATCCAATTTGCCTACGGCGCCGTCCTCGTCGTTGGCGTCGTGCTGGGCGCGACGCTGCTGGCCCCCCGCTTGAAGAGGAACGCATCATGAGCAGTGACACCCTGTCCCCCGCACCAAAAACCCAGGCACCGACGGTCCGGCCCAGACCCTGGACCAGGTTCAGGGCCTGGGTCTTCGAGGTACCGGCCCTGCAGGTCCTTGTCGTGCTGGCCCTGGCGGCCTGGCTGGTGATCACCATACCGGCAATCGCAAACCCCAGGTCAATCACCTCGATACTGGTCATCACGTCCCTGCTGGCCCTGGCAGCCATGGGCCAGACGCTTGTGGTGATCCTGGGCGGGCTTGACCTGGCGGCCCCGGGTTACATCCTTTTCGGTACATTCATGGCGGCGAACGTCGCGGGTAAGCTCGGGGTCCCTGCGGTCGTAGCCCTGCTGATCACAGTCGTGGTCTGCGGCGGCGTCGGCGCCCTGATCGGCTGGATCTGCCACCGCTTCGCGGTCCAGCCACTGGTCGTCACGCTGGGCACCGGCGCGGCCATCACGGGCGCGACCCTGTTCCTCGCCGACGGCGACTATTCCTCCGCCCCGCCGGAGGCGCTGCGTTCCCTGGCCAGCCTAAGGGGGACCACCCTTGGCCTGCCATTCCCCCCGATCATCCTGATCGTGCTTCTCTGCGGGGTGGGAATATGGCTTTTCCTCAATCGCACCGCGGCGGGACGTCGCTTCTACGCGACGGGAATCAATTTCCGGGCCGCTCAATTGGCAAGGGTCCGGACCGCTGCCGTGTGGACCATGGTCTTTGCAGCCTCCGGAGCCCTGGCCGGGGTTGCCGGCATCTTCATCGCATCCTTCGGCGCGGGATGGTCGCAAACCATCGGGGAACCCTACCTGTTCTCCGGCCTGGCCGCGGTCCTCGTCGGCGGCTCGATCTTCGGCTCGATTCGCGGCAGCTACACCCGGACGCTGCTGGGCGCACTCACTCTCACCCTCTTGTCAACGATCATCGTCAGCAATGGGCTGACGGAAGCCCAGAGCCGCATCGTCTTCGGGGTCATCATCCTTGCTGTGGTGTCGCTCTACGGTCGGGAACGCCACGTCCGAGACAGGTTCTGAGGCCTGGTCCGGTTTCCGCTACTTTCGCCGTTCCACTGCGACACGCGCTCCTCACGATACGATACGCGCCGAGTCGAATGTCAATTTTGGATGAATCATTTCATCCCGGTCCAACTGAAAACCAAGGAGAATAAATGTCCCCCGAGACAGCAACCGTCGCCGAAGTGCTTTCCAGCCCCTGGAAAATCGACGGCCTGACAATCAAGAACCGCTTTGTGCTCAGTCCGATGGCCGTACTTCAGCCGACGAAGGACGGCCATCCCAGCGATCAGACCATCGCGTTCCTCACTACGCGGGCACGCGGCGGCGCAGGGCTGCTGATCATCGGTGGAGGCGTGGCCACCGAGCGCGGGAACCAAGAGGCACCGTTCCAGCCCCTGATGCGTTTCGACCGGGACGAGTTCATTCCAGGTCTGCGGCGCATGGTCGATGCCGTGCACGAGCACGATGCACCCATCTTCGCCCAGATCTTCCCGAGCTTCGGCGCCATGGGCGTGCCGGGCGAGGGCCGGCCCACTAGGGCCGCGAGCCCGAAGCCCGTCCGCATGGCCGCACCCCGCCTGCCGCACGGTTTCTACATTCCCGGCGGCCGAACGAACCCGACGCCGGAGGAGATCACCAAGGAGGAAATCCGCGAGGTCCAGGAGCAGGCCGTCGCCGCAGTGCGGCGTGCCAAGGCGGCCGGCTTCGACGGCATCGAGCTGGGCGCACACATGCGCTACCTCTATTCCTCCTTCCTCTCACCGCGCACCAACTGGAGGACGGACGAATACGGCGGCAACGCCGAAAACCGCGCCCGCATCCTCACGGACACGATTCGGGCGATCCGGGCCGAAGTCGGAACAGACTATCCGGTGGGCCTCAGGATGAGCACCAACGACCACCTTCCCGATGGCCAGGGACCCGAAGGGTTCGCCGAAGTTGCAGCGATCATTGAAAAGGAAGGCGTGGGATATATCGCCCTGAGCGATGCGAACTACGAGTCGATGGACAACAACGTCACCTCCCACTCAGGCGCCATTTTGGAGCACGGCGAGCCGCAAGCATTCCGCACCGCCATGCCCGAGGTCCCGTTGCTCCTCAGCAGCACCTTCGACCCGCAACAGTGTGCAGACGCCATCACCGCCGGGTTCGCGGACGCAATCATGCTGGCGCGGCAAATGCTGGCCGATCCGGAGTTCCCCAACAAGGTCCTCCAGGGACGACAGGATGAGATCGTGTGGTGCGACCACGACAACTCATGCCTGCGCCGCCTGATCTTCAATGTGCCGGTCCGGTGCCACAAGAACCCGGCCATGGGACGCGAAGCGGTCCTTGCGGGGGCCAAGGAACCTGTATCGGTAAAGCTTAAGCGTCCAGTCCAGGGCCTACTGATCGCTGCGACGGGGTCACCGGTCCTCATGGGCATCGCCGACAAACTGGCGACCGCCGGCCCGAAGGCATCCAAGAGCTGACACCTGCGCCGCGCCGGCCCCACCCGTGGCGGGAGCCGGCGCGGCAACCTTGGTACAAATACGTGTGTGCCCGGACTCCGACTTGGAGCCCGGGCACACACGCATGTCTTGCCGCCCCACATCGGCAGCTGTTCAAGAAGCCTCAGTCCGCCGGGCGCAGCGCCCTGCCCGTTCCGCGGTAGATGGCGACAGTCCGCTCCCCCGCCCGCACCACCACATCCACTATCATCCGGCGGCCCTCGTGAAAGGTCACTTCAGCGGAGGCGACCAGCTCCTCCGAGATGCAGGCTGGGGAAATGTAGGAGATGGAAGCCTCGGCGGTCGCGATTCCGGCGCCGAATGTGTTTGCGGCCATAGCGAACGCGGTGTCTGCCAGCGCGAAGACCAATCCACCGTGGGCAATCCCGTGCCCGTTGGCCATTTCGGGCGTGACCCGGAGGACGGCCGTGGCACGGCCCTCGCTGGCGCGCAACACCTGGATGCCGAGCCCGTCCAGGCTCCGGTCGGCGGCCAGCATCGAGCGGGCCGGGTCGGCAATGATCGCTGGCTGGTTCACGACAACCTCTCCACTACCATCGCCATGCCCTGGCCGCCGCCCACGCAGAGCGTCGCCAGGCCGAGCGATCCGTCCGTGGTTTGCAGTCCGTTGATGAGCGTTCCGACCAGCCGCACGCCGGTCGCACCGAAGGGGTGGCCCAAGGCGATCGCCCCGCCAAACGGGTTGACCCGCTCGGGATCTGCGCCCAGCTTCCGCACCACGGGAACCACTTGGGCGGCAAAGGCCTCGTTCAGCTCGACGATGTCGATGTCACCCATCGACAGGCCCAAACGATCCAGCAGCCGGCGGGATGCGTCCACCGGACCCAGTCCCATGATTTCCGGCGAGAGGCCGCTTGCGGCACTGCCCAGGATGCGGGCCAGCGGCTTCAACCCCAGTTCGCCCGCGCGCCGGGCGCTCATCACCACCAGGGCTGACGCGCCGTCGTTGAGCGGGCTGGCGTTGCCCGCGGTGACGGTTCCGGACTCGTGGAACACCGGCTTGAGGCTCGAGAGGGCCTCCAGAGTGGTGCCCGGACGCGGGCCGTCATCGGCGCGCACCACCGTGCCGGCAGCCGTGGCCACCGGCACGATCTCGCGCGCGAAGTACCCGGACTCGATCGCCCGTTCGGCCCGGCGCTGGGACTCCAGCGCCCATTCGTCCTGGTCGCGGCGCGTGGTGCCGGTTTGACGGGCCACGAACTCGGCGGTCTTGCCCATAGGGAGGTACACATCGGGCAGCTGCCCTTGATTCCGGGGGTCGACCCACGCCTGGCCGGATTGGAAGATGCCATCGGCACGCCGTGCCGTGTCCGCGAAGGCGGGGTGGGGTGATTCAACCGCGGGCGGTGTCGAGGTGGTCGATTCGACGCCCGCGACCAGGAACGCGTCCCCGTCGCCGGCCCGCACTGCCTGGGCAGCCATCGCGGTGGCCTGCAACGAGGAGGCGCAGAAGCGGTTCACTGTGACCGCGGGGACGCTGTCCATCCCTGCAAGCACCATGATGCGGCGGCCAATGTTGTCGCCCTGCGCGCCCTGCGGTACCGCGCTCCCCACGTAGGCATCCGCAAACTCGGCGGAGTCAACCTGTGGAACGGCCGAGAGCGCTCCCCGGATGGCTGCCAGCGCGAGGTCTTCCGGTCGCTCACCGGCCAGCGATCCCTTGCGGGCACGGCCGATCGGTGTCCTGCGATAGGCGACGACGACCGCGTCATTCGGCGCGATGGCGGTTTTCATGATGATGTTTCCTCTCAGTGTGGACAGCTTCCCTAACGGGCTGGCTCCACGGGCAGGGACAGATCAGAGTCAGACTCCTCACATCTAACGTCGAATTAAATATATACGAACCGTATCGTATTGCACAGGCCGAAGCCTCACAGGCCCACACTGGACACAGGAAAGGGAAATCAGGGAGGCAAGGGGCGCCACGAGCATGTCGCAAAGATGCCTCAGGAGGCGCAGGAGATGACAGGCCGTCGCCGCCTACCGGAACCGACGCCGAAGACTTCTTGCGCACCCTCAAATAGGTGCCCGCCACTCAACGCGGGGGCCGGGCCGCTCCCCGGCCAAAGCCGACACCGGCATACTATTCGCCCAACATGCCGCGGGAACCCAAGGTTATAGGCTCAAGTTTTTAGTCACGGAGCCCATCGGGCCCATGGACTCGGACGGGAAACAGGTAGTACTTGGGGCCGCTACCCTGCAGCAAGCCCTTCAAGTGCGGTCTGCATGATGGCATCGGTGGCCTTGGCGTCAAGGGGACCAGACTGGAACAGCAGACGGAAGTACACGGGAGCATAGAGCAGCTCCGTGACGACCTGGGCGTCGAGATCCTTGCGCATCGACCCCTCGCTTATGGCCCGGTCAACCAGGGACGTAACAACCAGCGCGCGCGGGATCCAGAAATGTTTCTTGAATTCAGCCATCGCCGCCTCGTCGCCCTGGCACTCACCGATGAGTTGCGCCACGAGCCGGCCCTCATTGCCCGCGTAGACCTCCGCAAGTGAGGCCATGTGCTCACGAAGCGCGTCGATGGCAGGGACATCCTGGCGCACCGGAGTACGCGCGACATGGTTGTCCAGGAATGTATCGATAACCACGGCAACCTTGCTCGACCACCACCTGTAGATAGTGGTCTTGCTGACGCCGGCTTCACGGGCAATGCGCTCGATCGAGAGCTTTTGCACCGTAAATCCGTCAGGCCCCGAATTTTCGAGCAACTTCATGGTTGCTTCCAAAATGGCCCGACGACTTTCTTCGCTTCTGATTGCCATGGGTCAACCATACGTGCTTAGCCATCCAATACGAAACGTACACGATCACACCTGATGCTTCAATCTTCCGGGTATCGCGAGGTACTGGCGATGGGGGCCCGGCAAAAGCGTCAGCCTGTGTATATAGGAACAACAACGCCCCAAGTGGCCTGGCAGCAAAGGGTCTTCTGGGGCCACGAAACGGATTGCCACGGATTCCCACTCAGGCCCGCGACCTTCGGGCATTCTTCAGTAACCCACCGACGAGGTGACGTGGCATCTTTGCATGGAATTCTGACGCACCTTACACTCAGTACGAAACGGATCGAATCTTTAAGGGAGGTGCCGTGACTGCGTCTTCTGCCACGGAGGTCATGGAAGCCGGAGGTTCGGCCCTGGCGAGGGACTTGGCGGTCAGCTCGGGTTGTCGTGGGCTGTCGGGGCCTCCAATCGCCGGCAGCATCGGCGCCGCACGGAATCGACCCGGCGTTCCCGACGTCGATCCAGCCCGGGGCCGACGGCTACGCCCGCCCTTCCCTGCTCGGCATCTGCTCGCCTACACTGCAGATCTATCACGGAACCTTATCTGAGGTGGACCGGATGACTTCCGTACTCGATACCCGGTCGGTTCCTCCGGCCGAGCGCCGGGACTACTGGTCGGCGGGAATCGCCGAACGCTTCTTCCCGATGCAGGTCGAATCGTTCGGGGCGCCGTCATTCGAGGCCCGCTTGGCCGGTGGCCAGGTCGGGCCGGTCGGGGTCCGGTCCATCCAAGGACTTGCGCACCGGGTGGCACGCACGCAGCGGATGATTGCGACCGCCGATCCGGAGTGTATCTTGCTGTATCTGATGACCAGGGGCGCCGTACATATCGAACAGGAGGATCGCAGCTGCCTTCTTCGCCCCGGTGACATTGCGTGCCAGGATACGTCGCGGCCTTCCACTTTTGAGGGCCGGGAGGGTTTCGAGGTGGTCGTATTCAGCATTCCCAAGTGGTTCATCGGGGCGCAGGCCGAGGGCATCGCCCGGCGTTCCGCGACGCGGGTGGATTCGGGTCAGGGACGGCTCACTGGGCCGGGAACCCCGTTCCTCGTCCAGCTAGCCCGAACCACAACGAGCGGCGGCGGGCTCTTGAGCCCTGACGGGGAAGGCGCTGCAGAGATGCTGCTGCCCTTGCTTCGCAGCATGTACGGCGCGCAGGAGACTTCCGATCCGCGCTCCCGACCTGAGACACTGTTCGCTCGGATGCAGCGGTACGTGATGGACCACCTGCACGACCCGGAACTCGGGCCAGAGCGGATCGCGCAGGCCCACTACGTGTCCACGCGCTACGTCCACAAACTCTTTGCAGCCTCCGGCACCGGAGTGTCGGCCTGGATCCGCGAACGCCGGTTCGAGGTTTGTTAGGGSGGGGTCTTCCCGGCACCTGCCCGTTGGGCAGGGCGGGGGCTCCCCGAAGATGCGCCATCACGCCTGCGGGAAACCGGCCTCCCGCATGCGGGTGCCCCAGATCCCGGACTTGCCCGGGGCGATGATCCCGTTCGGGTCGAGCGTGTCCTTGATCGTCTCGTTGAAGCGTCGCAGTGCGTGGTCGTTGAAGCCGAACTGGTCGGCCGCGAGATCCATGAAGGACAGGTGCGCCCGGTATTCGCCGTAGCCGCGCTTGCCGGCCTCGGCGACCATGCGCTTGGCAAGGGCGTACGCCTTGGCGACCTGCTCAGGGTTCTTCGTGTCGAAGGGGATCACGTTGATGAACGTGGTCGACCTGGCGTTGATCGGGAGCATGCCACCTAGGAAGTCAAGGCCGGCCTCGGCGCACATTTCGGCCATCAGCTTCTGCGCGGCGATCGCGTGCTGGGCCGTGAGCGGGATGACCGGCGAGAAGTCGACGTGGCCGCCCTCCTCGCCGCCTGACCATCCGGCCATCTTGTAGAGATCCTGACTCGGCACCCCAATCTGCACCCGCTCGTGCGGGTTGGGCAGCGTCTCCCAGGCGTCTGCCCCGTGCTTCTGGCCCATGATATCTACGCTCGGAATCTGCAGGAAGCGCGCCTTGAGCTTCTCGAAGTTGTGGTCGACGACCGGTTCGTCGCCGTAGAGGGCGAAGCGCATCATCCAGCGGCCCAGTCCCATCTCCTTGGCGATCTTGTCGATGATCTCCTCCGGCATCGGGCCCTCACCGGTGTACCACTCGGCGCGTGTGGTGAGCATCGAGGCCATGCACAGGGTGTTCGACAGCTGCGGGCGCATGTCGATGGTGCCGGCCAGCATGAGCTCGCGCAGCGCATCGACCACGGCGGGCGTCTGCGCCTCATCCCAGACGCGCAGCCACAGCGGCATGTATACCTCTGGCTTCGGCATCAGCCAGTAGCCCATCTTCGTGACAATGCCGTAGTTCGACTGCATGAACATCTCGGTCGACGTCGGACCGAGGCCGCGCTTGTACAGCGGCCAGGTCGGGTTGTTATCCATTGCACCCGAGCCGGTGCGCATGAGGTCGCCGTTCGGGAGCACCACCTCGAAGCCGCAATGTGAGGCTTGGTCGATCGAGTACGGCATGTAGGTGAGCCCGTGCTCGAGCGTGTTCGAGACGACGCCTCCCCAGCCGATGTCCACGATGGAGGCGACGAGGTTGTGTCCGCCGGCCTTAATCGCTTCGTGCAGGTCGTACCAGCTCACGCCAGGCTCCACTATCGCGTAGCCGAGCTCCTCGTTGATCTCCAGGACGCGGTTCATGTTCCGGAACGAGAGCATCACCGTGCCGCGCACCTGGGGCGCGGCTCCCCCGTAGCCGTTGTTCTTGCCGCGGCTGATGGGCCACAAAGGGATGCGATACTCGTTGGCGATCCGAACGACTGCCTGGACGTCCTCGGTACTCGTTGGGCTGACGACTGCGGACGGGAGATTCGTGGCGGAGCCGGGAACCTGGAAGGGATCCTGGAAATCTTCCAGCCACTCGGCGTCGCTTGCGACCTTGTCTTCGCCAATCGCGGCGGCGAACGCCGCGAGTGCCTTTTCGAGGTCGAACTCGGTGACGCCGGGTGGGAGCGGGCGCGTCGACGTATCGGGGGTGATACTCATCATTCATCATCTCCTTTGATGCGGTGTGTCGTGCGTAACACGTGCTGCTCATCCTGCGCCATCTGGTGCCGGGGTGGGGAGATTGCGGACCCATGGTGCAGTCCGTGCACAGAAGTGTGCACGAACTGCACCATCACACCGCTCCGGCCTCCGGTCCCCTGCGCGCTGTGGTTGCATGGGCTCACTACATCGGACGAGATGAATGGAGAAGGAACCATGGCTGGTGGTCGTCTGGAAGGAAAAGTCGTTCTGCTGACAGGCATCGGGGGCGGAATGGGCCGGGTTACCGCCCGGCTATTCGCCCGCGAGGGCGCCACTGTTGTCGGCTGTGACCTCGATGCCGACGGAGCAGCGGAGACGGTCCGCCTGGTGGAGGCCGACGGGGGCGCCATCGAATCAAGCGCCCCGTTGGACCTGGGCACCCGGGAAAACATCGATCGCTGGGTCGGCGGCGCGATCGAACGCCACGGCCGCATCGACGTGCTCTACAACAACGCCAGCATGCCGAAATTCGCGCCGTTCGCCCAGATGAGCGGCGAGGATTACCGGTCGACCATCCAGAACGAGCTGGACCTGGTGTGGCATGCCTGCCAAAGCGCCTGGCTGCACCTGGCCGCCGTCGGCGGTGCGATCGTGAACATCGGTTCGGGCGCCGGGATCCAGGGTGCCCGGGCCCTGCCGCAGGCCGCCCATGCTGCCGCGAAAGGGGCCGTCATCGCTCTGACTCGGCAGCTCGCCGCCGAGGGTGTCGCCGTCGGCGTTCGCGTCAATTGCGTGAGTCCTGGTGTCATGGCGACTCCGCCGGTACTCGCGATGTTCGAGGAATTCGGCGAGAACGCGCCTGTCGCCCCGATCATCGAGCGCACGATTGACGGCAAACCTGGGGAACCACTCGCCGTCGCGTATGCAGGCCTCTACCTCGCCTCCGAGGAGGCGAAATGGGTCACGGGATCCCACCTGGTCGTAGACGGCGGAGCCAGCGCGATGATGTAGGTCCGATCGAGACCGGCCTATGCGTCGCCACCTGGCCGTGGACCAACACCTACTGTGAACGCTGATGATTCCGCTGGCTACATCGATGTAAGACACTCCGGCATATCGCCTTCAAAGACTCTGTTGACTCGGGCCAAGGGGATCGTCGAAGACCTCACCCCGAACAATTCTGGAGGCATGGACCTCGCTCGTTCCTCACTAATCGTTCAGACACGGAGGGCACGTGGTTTCACGCCGGAGCCGGGGGTGAAGGGATTCATTGCGGGTTCCATCAGCCCATAGGAGCCAAAGAATCACCGAGCATTCCAGTTTTCTCGAATACTCAATGATCTTCTGGCCTTGTTGCGCGGTTGGCTGCTTAACGGCCCGCCCTTGGTGACCGCCGCCAGCCGACGGTGAGCAACCAGCCATTCCTTCAGATAGCGGGTCGCGTCGGCGTTTTTCACGATGTTGTCCTCTTCGAAGGCGTCGATGGAGGCCACGATGGACGCGGCCGCGAGGGGATGGCCGGAGTAGGTCAGTCCGCCGGGGAACACGCGCTCGTCGAACGTTGCGGATATTTCTTCGGAGATGATGACACCGCCGACGGGAACGTAGCCTGCGTTGACGCCCTTGGCGAAGGTGATCAGGTCCGGCCGGACTTTGTAGGCGTCGAGGGCGAACCAGTCGCCGGCGCGGCCGAACCCTGCCATGACTTCATCCGGGATCAGCATGATGCTGCGCTGGTCGCAGAGGGCCCGATACTCCTGAAAGTGTCGTCAGGGGAAATCTAGAGGGCCGAGTCCTCCTGATGGTGTCGTGGGCCCATTGAGGAGGGCCTGATCCAGTAATGGTTGACTGGATCAGGCTTTCCTTTTCAAGTCATCTTGGTCGCGCCTGGACTTCCGCCATTGGCGCGCTGTGGGTGAAATACGATTAGGCCATGGTTACCAGTGTTGATGTGGCCCGGCATCTTGGATTGTCGCAGTCGACGGTTTCACGTGCTTTGCGGGGGGATCCGGCTGTCGCGCCTTCTACCAAGGAGCGGGTTTTGTCCGGGGCGCGGGAACTAGGCTATGTACCGGATGCAGCGGCCCGCATGATGGTGACCCGGCGGACGCACGCGGTGGGCATTGTGGTCGCGGATCTGACCAGCCCGATCTACCCGGTCATTGTGGAGTCGTTGCAGAATCGGTTGCTGGAGCGTGGTTACCGGATGGTGCTGATTCGGGACCCGGATATTTCGCCGGATCCTGAGGCTGTTGACGTGCTCGACCGTGCGACGGTTGACGGGATGATCTTCGTGTCGGCGAGGGAGGGTTCTGCCGCGGTCCGGCGGGTCCTTGACCGCGGGACGCCGGTGGTGCTGTTGAGCCGTGATGATGTCAGCGTCGATGTCGAGGCGGTCCTGGCGGATGACAGGGGCGCGGGTGAGCTGGTGATTTCCCATCTGCAGGGTCTGGGGCACACGAGAATCGGCGTGCTGTCCACTTTGCGTGACCGGTCCAATGGCCGTGACCGCGAGGATGGTGTCCGCGCTGCGATGGAGCGCCGCAGCATCCCGGTACGCGAGGACTGGATTCAGCACCTCCGCCTGACGCACGAGGACGGGGTGCGGGCGGCCCTGGAGATGCTTGATCGCCAGGACAGGCCTACGGCACTGTTTTGCGTGACGGATGCTTTTGCGTTTGCTGCGTTGGACGCTGCAACCCAGTTGGGCCTTCGGGTTCCGGAGGAGCTGTCGATTGTGGGATTTGATGACTCCGGGCCATCCCGCTGGGCTTTTGTGAACCTGACCACGGTGCACCAGCCCATTGCGGAGATGTCGTACGAGGCGGTCGACCGCCTGGCCGGGAGAATCGAGGGCGGGCCTCCCAGCCAGACGCGGAAGCCCGTATTTCCGGTCAGGCTGGAAATACGGGGGACGACCGCGCCGCCTCCTCAGGCGGTATTGCGGCCGCCGCTCAGGTCGAGCGTCTGACCGGTCACGTAGCTCGCTTCGGTCGAGAGCAGCCACGTGGCCAGGGCGGAGAATTCCTCGGGCAGTCCGACCCTGCCCATGGGGACTTTGGCGAGCAGCTGGGCGTTCCGTTCCGGGCTGAGGTCTTCAAGGAGCCGGGTCTTCATCATGGACGGTGCGATGGAGTTGACCGTAACCCCGAAAGGCGCGACTTCCTTTGCTGCCGTTTTGACCAGGGCCACGAGTCCGGCCTTGGACGCTGAGTAGGCGGCCTGGTGCGGGTTCCCTTCACGGGCGGAAATTGAGGACAGGATGGCCACCCGGCCGTATCCCTGCTGTGTGAGGGCGGGGAGGAGGCTCGCCAGGCCGTGTAGGCAGCCGTCCAGATTCACGCTCAGGGTCCTAGCCCATCCGTCGGCGGGCATTTCGGTCACCGCGACCTCGGGGCCCTGGATTCCGTGGGCGAACAGCGCCCCGTCGATCCGGCCGTACCGCTGCAGTACTGTCTGGACGGTGCGGTCCCAATCGGTCCTTCTGGTGACGTTCAGTGCCATGCAGTTGGCGGGGCTGCTTCCGTCGCCGAGCCCGCCGTCGGCGACGTCGGTGCAGACGACAGTGGCGCCTTCGCGTGTGAGCCGGTCCGCGGTGTCGGATCCGAGCCCGCCGGCGGCGCCGGTGACCAGGATGACCTGATCCCGGAAACGGCCGGGCCAATAGATCTCGGCGCTGGCGGTTCGGGGCCGCGGGGTGCTGCCTGCGGCTGCCCCCGGTGTTGTCACGTCGGTGAGTTCGCTCATGATGTTCTCTCCATTTCAGTTTTCAGGGGTGAGCCGATCAGAATCCCGGTTGCGGTGTGGATGTGTTTGAGGTGTGCGGCTGTGCCGCCGGTCTCGACGGCCCAGACGTCAGGGACTTCGACGCTGATGGGCGCGTCAGGCAGTGCCGCCAGGATCTCCCGGAGAGGGAACACTCCCTCCCCGGGGGCCAGCCGCTTCGCACGCGACTCGATCTGCCGCGCGGATCCGTTCACGTCCTGTCCCAGCGGCATGCAGTGCGGGACCGGCAGTGCCGGGGTTTCGGCCGGGCCGTCACAGAGCTGGATGACTGTGACCGCGCCGGAAGGCAGGGCTTTCAGGTCTTCAATTTGGCTGCCCGCCCGCACGAAATGGAGCGCGTCCAGCATGATGCCGCACCCCGTCCGGTCGACCAGCAGGCCGGCAGCGGGTACGGAATCCAGCGGCTGATAGGAGATCGGCTCGATGGACGGACGGATTCCGTACTGGGCGGCATCGTCAACCAGAGCCGCAAGGCTGTCCGTCAGCCGGGCGCGGTCCGGATCACCGCCGATGACGTTGAGAACGCTCGCGCCGAGGGCCGCTCCTGCCTCCAGGACCGGTTCCCATTCCTCGCGGCCGCGGTGTCCGTCCAGGGTAAATACTTCAATGTCGCGGACTGAGAGGCCCGTACCGGCCAGGCGTTCGATGGTCTGCGCGGACATGAACGAACCGGCAGCCATCGGGTACTGAGTTTCACCCCGGGTGGCCGGGTGAACCCGGACCCCGACCGAGGTGAAGCCCGCATCTGCCGCTGCCTCCACCAGGTCCGGCGGACTCAAATGCAGCGCCGACAAGTGCGCCAKACCAATCGTTCTATTCATAACTTCCATCCTGCTCGCTAAGTGTTGACTGCCATCAAGCGGTGTGCGTATGATCTAAATCACTAAATGACTACGTAGTCATTAAAGCACTCAATCCGCTCGCCCGCAAAGGTGCAGCCGAGCAAACAGAAAGGTTGCGGTGAACCGCAATGCCTAGTTCCCACACTTCGAGCACCGGGGGTACCACCATGGGCGCCCTGAACCACCCGCCCGTCGTCTTCAGTGCCAGGGCAGGACGGCGGGCAGCGCTGGCCAGCACCGTTGGCGCCGTCGTCGACTGGTATGACTTCTTCCTCTACGGCACCGCTGCCGCCGTCGTGTTCGGGCCGTTGTTTTTCCCCTCGGACAACCAGGTCGCCGGGCTGCTGGCCTCCATGGGTTCGTTCGCCGTCGGCTTCCTGTTCCGCCCCATCGGCGGGGCCATCTTCGGCCACTTCGGCGACAAGTACGGCCGCCGCACCATGCTCTTCATCACCGTCATCATGATGGGACTGGCCAGCACCGCCATCGGGTTGCTCCCCACCTACGCCGCGATCGGCGTCGCCGCACCCCTCCTGCTCGTGACCCTGCGGGCCATCCAAGGCATCGCCGTCGGCGGCGAATGGGGCGGCGCGGCCCTGATGGCAGTAGAAAACGCGCCGGCAGGCAAACGCAACTTCCTCGCCACCGGCGTGCAGATCGGCTCCTTCGTCGGACTGCTGCTCGGCACCGCAGCGTTCTCCCTGGTCACCGCCCTGACCACCCCGGAACAGTTCCTCGCCTGGGGCTGGCGGCTCCCGTTCCTGATCAGCATCCTCTTCGCCCTGATCGGCCTCTGGATCCGTGCCGGCGTACCCGAGTCGGCGGAGTTCACCGCCGCCAAGGAAGAACACAAGGCCGCGCGCGCACCGTTGGCCGAAGCGCTGCGGACCAGCCCCAAGCAGATCCTCGCTGTGATCGGCATGCGGATGGTGGACCAGAGCACCTTCTACATGGGCTTCACCTTCTCCCTGGCCTACGTCAAGAACTTCACCCACACCCCTACCTCCACGGTCCTGACCGCTTCGATGGTCGCCATGGTCCTGGCCATCCCCTTCCTGGCACTCTGGGGACGCCTCGCGGACAGGTACGGCCGGAAGTGGTTCTACATCATCGGCCCGCTCGCCGCGGCCCTTTCAGCCGCGCCGTTCTTCGCGGCGCTGGAAAGCGGTGAACTGATCCCGATGATCCTGGGCTTCGTCGTCCTGATCAATCTCGGGCACAACATCTCCACCTGCGTTCAGCAGACCTGGTTCACCGACATGTTCGACGTCCGGATCCGCTACAGCGGCGCAGGATTTGCCTATGCACTGGCCGGGGCCGTGGGCGGCTTCATCCCGCTGATCGCCACCGCCCTCATGGCCAGCAGCGGCAGCTGGGCCCCTGCCGCGGCACTGCTTGCCGGGCTGTGCCTGATAGCCCTGGTGTCCAGCCTTTGGTCCTATAAGTGGGCCAACAAGGAACACCGCTAAACCCACCCAAGAAGCAGGACGCGCCCAAACCAGCGGCGAAGCGAAGACGAGTGTGCGGCAACCGGCAACCGGGACGCCAGTTGCTACGCATTCACCCCCTGCACACAAAACACAGACCACAGATACAGCCAACAATTAAGGCCAGAGCCGAGTGAACACCACAGAATCCGATGACCTGACCACAGCCCCCGCCAAGACCCTGGACTGCGACGTCCTCGTCATAGGCTCCGGCGCGGGCGGGCTTTCCGCAGCGGTCACGGCCGCCTACCACGGCCTGAAAGTCATCGTCGTGGAGAAGGCCCCGGTCTGCGGGGGCGCCACGTCCTGGTCCGGCGGCTGGGCCTGGACCCCGGCAAATCCGTTGGCGAAAGCTGCCGGCGTCAGCGAGGACCGGGAAGCCATCCGCACCTACCTGCGCCACCGCCTCGGCCCGGACTACCAGACCGAGAAGGTCGAAGCATTTCTTGAGGCCGTGCCGCACATGGTGGGCTTCTTCGAGAACAAAACCAGCCTGCAGTTCACCCCAGGCGAGAATATCAAGGACATCTACGGCCAAACACCGGGAGCCGGAACCGGCCACCGCTCGGTCGGGCCCAAGCCCATCAACGCCCGCAGCATCAAACCCGAAGTACGCGCCAAGATGCGCCACCAGCTCTATGAGACCTCGTTTCTGGGCATGGGCATCATGGCCGGCCCCGACCTCACCAAATTCCTTTCAGCGTCACAGGGCCGCATCATCGGCCTGTTCCACGCCGCACGCCGCTTCACCCCGCACGTCTGGGATCTTCTGGTCCACCGCAGGAACATGCAACTGGTCAACGGAACCGCCCTGACCGGCCGGCTGATGAAGTCCGCCGACGACCTCGGCGTCCACATCCGCGTCTCCACACCCGTTACCCGCCTGCTGACCGACGGCACCGGGCGGGTATCCGGCGCCCTCGTCGATTCCCCCGAAGGCACACTGGCCATCAAAGCAGCCCGCGGCGTGGTGCTGGCAACCGGCGGATTCCCCCACGATATTCAACGACGCAAAGAACTGTTCCCCAAAACCCCTACCGGCCGCGAGCATTGGACGCTGGCGCCGGCTGAAGCCAACGGCGACGGCATCTCGCTGGGCCAGTCCGTCGGCGCCCGGTTCAAAACCAATGTGAAGTCAGCCGCTGCATGGTGCCCGGTCTCGCTCGTGCCCTACCGCAACGGCCGGACGGGCACATTCCCACACATCATGGACCGCGCCAAGCCCGGCTCCATCGGAGTAAGGGCCAACGGCAAACGGTTCGTCAACGAGGCCAACGGCTACTACGACTACATCACCGCACTGATCGACGCCACGCCCGAGGGCGAGGCGGTGCAGTCCTGGCAGATCGCCGACACCCGGTTCGTCCGCAAGTACCCACTGGGCATGGCCAAACCGCTGCCCGTGCCGCTGTTTCCCTACCTGCGCTCGGGCTACCTGAAGAAGGGCCGCACGATTGAAGAACTCGCCACCAAATCCGGGATCGACCCAGTCGCCCTGCGGCACACCGTGGAGCGCTTCAACGAACACGCCCGCCAAGGCGTGGACCCGGACTACGGGAGAGGGGACACCGAATTCAACCGCTACGGCGGCGATCCGAACGTGGGTCCCAACCCATCCCTGGCACCCCTTGAAAAAGGCCCCTACTATGCGGTCAAGGTAGTGCCAGGAAGCTTCGGTACCTTCGCCGGCCTCGACGCGGACGGCCGCGCCCGCGTCCTGAACAACGACGGCGAAGCCATCCCGGGGCTGTATGTAGCCGGCAACGATCACGCATCGGTCATGGGCGGCCACTACCCTGCCGGCGGCATCAACCTGGGACCCGCACTGACATTCGGCTACATCGCCGGCCGCGATCTGGCCGGGGCCACCGACTATGAAGACGACCCCGCGCCAATGGCACAAGCAATCCAGAAAAAACAGGACGCCACAGCCCGGCAGCCTTCCGCATACCAGCGATAACGAGCACCTCATGGCGCCCCGGCGCGGCCCAACGCCGGAAGACGGCGGGCTCCCCAAACGCGGTTCCACAGGGAGGGCGTCGGCCCTCCCCAATGACGATGTGACCTGCTGAACCACTGAGGCATCGCACCATCAGTGGCAGCGCAAGGCGAAGATTCGTCGGTTACGAGTGCACCCTTACGGAATCTTCATTATCGGAGTTAAAAACACGGGAGTGGAAGTAGGCGCTAGAACTCCCCTTCCGTGATGACCAGTTCAGTGTTTCCACATATACATACGGCATCACTTCGACGTGAGGGGAACTGGATCTACAGCTACCCGACTGCCGGCCTGATTGTGTCAAGTATTTCTGGCCCCGGGCGAGCAACTGAAACTGGCCCCAACCGGTGACGATCGTGACGGTAACAGCGCATTTAGGTGTTCTAGATAATGCACTCAAAGTGCAGTATGATGCACTTATGGATGAGAGTACAACGAGCTTGGCGCTGGCAATCGGCGCCCGAGTTAAGCAGGAGAGGCAGTCGCGGGGCTGGACGCTTGATCAGCTGGCGGAGTCTGCCGGGGTAAGCCGCAGGATGGTCGTCAACGTGGAGCAGGGTGCCGCGAATCCCAGCGTGGGAACTCTGCTGAGGATCAGCGACGCGCTGGGTGTGGGGCTGCCGGCGTTGGTCGAGCCACCTCGCCCGAAGCCGGTGAAGGTCACGCGCAGTGGTGAGGGCGCTGCGTTGTGGAGCGGTGAGTCCGGCGGGCGCGGGGTGTTGGTGGCCGGCACCGAACCGCCGGACGTGGTTGAACTGTGGGACTGGACGCTGGGTCCCGGCGACCGTCATGTGAGCGAGGCCCACACGTCGGGCACCAAGGAGCTTTTGCAGGTCCAGCAGGGCACGGTCACGGTGGAGGTCGCAGGTCAATTGCTCACCCTCGATGAGGGCGATGCGGTGACGTTCCCGGGCGACGTGGCACACTCTTACGCCAATCCGGGCACGGAGCCGGCGAGGTTCTCCCTGGCCGTCTTCGAGCCGGGCGTGGGGACGGGACACCGGCCGGAGGCGTCCGATGCTTGAGTCGGGCATGCTTCAGGAATTTCTCGACGGCGGCCATGTTGACGCCGCCGTGTTCGCGCTGCGGCCCGACTACCGGGCGTTGCTGCTGGCCGTTGACGGACTCGTCCCTGGCCCGAGTGACCAGGCCGGTGAGGAGATGCTCCAGGCGGCGGAATCCGCGGCCCGGGAGCTGCTCAACGGCCGGCCGGTTGAGCAGCTCCCACACGTGGCTGCGTGGCGCGAGGCTTATCAGGGCTTCGGCGCCAAACCGAACCGCACGCGCAACAGCCTGGAGGCGCTCCTGCGGCGGGCGGTGTCCGGGTTGCCCCGGGTGAACCGTCTCACCGATCTCTATAACGCGGTTTCGGTGCTCCACCAGGTCCCTCTGGGTGGGGAGGATCTGACCCGCTACAGCGGTGCGCCGCGGCTGGTCCGCGCCACCGGCACGGAGCCCTTCGATACCGCCGCCGACGGCGCCACGGTGATCGAGCACCCGGAACCTGGCGAGGTGGTGTGGTGCGACGACGGCGGCGTGACCTGCCGGCGCTGGAACTGGCGCCAGGCACGCCGCACCCAGCTCGGCGAGCACACCACCTCCGCGCTGTTCATCCTCGACGCGCTCGAACCCATGACCGATGAGGCGCTCCACGCCGCGGCCGAGGACCTGATCGCCCGGCTGACCCGGCTCGGTCCCGACGTCAGGGTCGCCCGCCGCCTGATAGCCGCCGGCACTGCAGTCAATGAAGGAGACTGACATGCTCGTCCACTCCCGGACACGCGCGATCGGTGACCGGCGGGCCCGAAAGGGCCAGCCGTGAGCCAGCGCGTCCCCAAGAATGTTCCCGTTCCGCCGTGGGGGCTGGCCGTGGCGGCCATGCTGTCGGTTCAGCTGAGTTCGGCCCTGTCAGTGGATCTGATTGCGGCGGTGGGGCCGGCCGGAACCGCCTGGCTCAGACTCAGTGTGGGGGCGCTCGTCTTCCTGGCCGTTGCCCGACCCCCATTGCGCGCACTACGCCGCCCCGACGTCCCCGTGCTTCTGGGGCTGGGTGTCGCCACCGGACTGATGACCATCGCGTTTCTCGCCTCCATCGAACGTATCCCGCTCGGCACCGCCGTCGCGATCGAGTTCCTCGGCCCGCTGACTGTCGCCGCGGTGCGCAGCCACAGCGCGCGGTCGCTTATCTGGCCAGCCCTGGCGCTGCTGGGCGTCGTCCTTCTGACCGAACCCTGGGCTGGTGAGATCAACCTCGCCGGTATCGGGTTGGCAGGGCTCGCGGCCGTCGGGTGGGCCGTCTACATTGTGCTCACCCAACGGATCGGCGACCGCTTCACGGGCATCGGTGCGCTTTCACTCACCGTTCCCGTCGCAGCTGCCACGGCAGCGGTCGTCGGCATCCCGCAGTCCGCCGGACATCTCAACCTCGGTGTCCTCTCCGTCGCTTTCGGACTGGCCGTCCTGATGCCGGTGCTGCCAATGGCGCTCGAGATGCTCGCCCTGCGCCGGATGACGCCCACGGCGTTCGGTACCCTGATGGCCCTCGAACCCGCCATCGGGGTGCTCCTCGGGCTGCTCGTGCTGCGCCAGCAGCCCTCACTCACCCAATTCGGTGGCATCACGCTCGTCGTCCTTGCAGGGGCCGCCGCGCAACGCGGTGGCCGACGGCGACCGCGCTCCCGCGAACACGCCGGCGCCCGCATCGCCCCCGACCTCATCGGCCAAGGGCCGAAGTAGGCCACAGTCCTCCAGCCATGCAGGTCCGTAAGACTGTCGCTGCGCGAGGATTCCCTGTTTGCCGGTGCCCCCGCAGCTCAGTCCGCTCAGGGAGCGCCTCTGACTTTACTTCCCTGTGATTCAAACAAAGGATTTATGACCATGTTCACCGGCTTGAGTGCCTTCCCCCTGACCCCTCTGGCAGATGATGCTGTTGACGAGCATGCCTTCGTTCGCCTGATCGAACGGCTCTCGGAGGCGAAGGTTGACTCCATCACGGCGCTCGGATCCACCGGCTCCTACGCGTACCTGAGCGGCGAGGAACGGAGCCGTGTCGCCCGCCTGGCGGTCGAGCACGCCGGCGATACACCCGTGTTCATTGGTGTCGGGGCCTTGCGGACCTCACACGTCCTGGCCAACGCTGAGAACGCGGAGCGGGCCGGAGCTTCGGGTGTTCTGCTCGCCCCGATGACGTATCAGCCCCTCACCGACGATGATGTGTTCGAACTGTTCCGGACCGTCACCGCGGGCTCGTCGCTGCCCGTCATCGTCTATGACAACCCAGGCACTACCCACTTCACGTTCACGACCGAGCTCTACGGACGCATCGCGGAACTGCCCGGTATCGCCTCCATCAAAATCCCGGGCGTGCCGGCCGATCCGGAGCAGGCACAGGCGCGGGTGCAGGAAATCCGCGCCGCCGTCCCGGCGCACGTGACCATCGGAGTTTCCGGCGACGCCAAGGCCGCCGCCGGCCTGGCTGCCGGGTGCGATGCCTGGTACTCGGTCATCGGCGGCACTTTGCCCGCCCTGGCGCTGCGGATCACCCGGGCCGCGCTGGAAGGGCGGGTCTCCGAAGCGTTCGCGGAGTCCGAACGTCTTGCACCGTTGTGGGAGTCGTTTGCCGAGTTTGGCGGGAGTATCCGGGTCGTTGCGGCAGTAGCGGAACACCTGGGATTGGCCTCGAAATCGTGCCTGCCGCTTCCCATCCAGGGATTGACCGAGAAGCAGCGTGCCCATGTTGGCAGGGTTGTCGATGAGCTCGGGCTCAACCCGTAGCGCTGGCCTCGGCGTTCCCTACAGGGAGGACCGCCGGGCCGGGGCGCTGGCGCGCTATGTCTTTGCCGCGACCCTGGTTCGCAGCGCAGACGGGGGCGCAGTGGTCGCTATCGTGCTGCTCGCGCACGCCGGCGGGATGCCGGGCTGGTTGGCCGGGCTCCTGGGAGCATCAATCACCGCACCCCACCTGCTTGGCCCGTTCATCGCACGGCGCCTGGATACAGCACGCGACGGACGCAAGGTCATCGCGTGCTCCGCCGTCCTCCACGGGGTGCTGCTCGGTGCTGCTGCACTGCTCCTGCCCGTCGCCTGGCCGATCTGGCCAGCCATGCTGCTCTTCGTCTCCGGCATCTTCGGGCCGATGCTCACCGGCGGGATCAGCAGCCGCCTGCCCTCCATCGCCGGCCCCGAACTGCGCAGCCAACGCAGAGCACAAAGCTGGGACGTCGCAAGCTACGGACTCAGCGGCACCCTCGGCCCCGCAGCAGTCGCATGGATCGCGGCAGCATCCGACGCACTCACCGCGACACTCGTTCTGGCCGGAGCCGCCGTCGTTGGTGCTGGAGCCGTCCTCGCACTCCCCAAGCAAGAGCCGCCCAACAAGGCCGTTGAGGTGCCATCACCCGGACGAACACTGAGCCTCATATGGGAACGTGGTCCGCTGCGCCGCACACTCGGACTCACCGTGACCGTCGCATTCTCTGTCGCCGCGCTACCGATCTACGCCGTTGCCACAGCTCCCGCGTTCGGCGGCGCCGCGGCCGCCGGAACACTGGTCGCAGCCTACGGGATAGGGAATCTCCTCGGATCAGCAGGGCTCATGCTCCGACCGCTTCGCCGCGACGCAGACCCTCTCATGAGCTCCCTCTCCGCACTCGTCGCGGCAACGCTGATACTCGCGATGCTTACTCCGACACTCCCCACATCCCTCATTGCCTTCGGCCTGGCAGGGATCGCCAACGCAATGTTCTTTGCGGCAACCCTCGCCGCGCGAAGCGAATACGCACCCATCGAGGCCCGCGGCCAAATCTTCATCTGGGTAGGCGCACTCAAGATCGCAGCAGGATCCGCCGGAACAGCCGTCGCGGGTGCAACCATCGCACAGACGGTCTGGGCACCACTTCTGCTGGCGACAGCCCTCACAGCAGTTGCTGCGACCACCAGCATCATCGAGCGCTCCCGTCCACGCTGGTCCAAGCACTAGCCCGCCTGAATTCAACAACACCCTCACCCCGACATGCCCGCAGCCCGGCGGGGGGGGTGCATCAGGCGCGCGCCAAAAAGCGCCGCCAAGACAACGCCAAATAGCTCTGCGATTCACACGGTTATTTTGTGGATCGCAGCGCTATTTGGCAGTGAATTCGCAGGGCTTAGTTGCCGACGAGTAGGGCTTCTCTGGCTGTGTCGATGATCTCGGGAGTGAGCGTATCGAGGTGGTCGTGCGTTTGGATCACCCCACGCGGCGCATCGCGTGCAGTTCGATCTCGACGCGCGCCCTGAGCGGGAGCCCGGCGACGGCGACCGTCGTGCGCGCGGGGTACTGGCCGTCGAAGTACCTCGCGTACACGGCGTTCATCGCTGCGAAGTCGTCCATGTCGACGAGGAAGACGTTGACTTTGACGACATCGCGCCAGCTGCTGCCGGCCGCCTCGAGGACGAGGCCAAGGTTGTCGAAGACGCGTGCGGTCTGCTCCTCGATGCCACCGCCGACCAGCTGCCCGGTCGCCGGGTCGATGGGCGTCTGCCCCGAAAGGAACAGCAGGCCATTCGGTATACCGCACGCTTGGGAATAGGGGCCCACGGGCGCCGGGGCGCTCTCGGCCATCACATAGGTCGGTTCCATCGCTGAGGTCCTCTCCGTCGGACGACGCGCGCTGCCGGAGCGTACCGGCCGGCGACCGGCTACCACGGCAGTCCGCTCGCTGATTTTCAGTCTACTGCCGGCACGGCTGCGGTGAGCTCTCAGCCGTCCGGCACCTGCTCGGGACTTCTTGCGGCAGGTCCCGTTCCACAGTTACTCCGTAGGGAACATCAGCGCTGAGGTTCACTGTGTACATATCAGGTCCGTGGCGGGTGACGAGAATGCCCTGCCATCCTTCTGTCATCGAGTGGTCGCGGGCCATCTCTACAGCCGTGTTGATACTGTCTGCGATTTCCGTCGGGGATAGGCCTGTGATGTGGAAGTAGCGGCCGGCCTCGATCGTGATGATCATTGGACTCCTGATTTGCTCTTAATATCGCCTTTGATTTGATGCTCATGATGTGGGCACGCACGTAGCGAATCGGATCTTTGGGACGAAGAAATGGTTTTCAGCGATGGCATACTCGCCCGATCGGATTCTCTTGACCGGAGGTTTGCCACCGAACTTGCACCGCATCCCGGGTGGCGGTTCCGCAGCCCGGGATGCAGTGGGTTGTCACTACGGAACGGTACGACTTTGGAGAGCGCCGATCGGGTGTGAAAGGGAACGGTGGCAATGGCGCTGATTAGGTCCCGTTTCTCGAGATGGCACCCGCCACACAGAGGGACGGGCCTGGGCACTGGTGCCTGGCCCGTCCTTGTATTGGTGGTGGGGGTTAGATTTCGGTGGGCTGGGCCTGGCTGGCATTCCGCTTAGTTGACCGCGTGTCGTCAGCGTTTGGTTGCTGAACCTCCTTGGTGGGTTCGCCCGGCTGCCTCTCACGGTCGTGGAGGTCCATCTCTGGTGGTTCCTTGCGGAATCCTTTGGTGAGGAAGGTTAGATAAACAACTCCCAGACCGATCCAGCAGCAGCCGATGGTGATGGCGATGGGACTGAGCTGGGTTAGAAGGTAGATGTCGACCGCGGCGCCCAGTATTGGTAGGACGATGAAGCCAATGATCGAAAGCTTTTTGCCTTGCCGGCGGTTTCGGATGAAGTAGGCGATGACGCAGAAGTTGACGGCTGTGAATGCCAGGAAGGCTCCGAAGTTGATGAAGGAGGTTGCCGTTTCCAAAGAGATGTTCAGTGCCAGCATGGCCACGGCACCGACGAGGACCAGGTTGAAGATGGGCGTTTTGGTTCGGGGGTGGAGGCGTCCGAAGAGCCTGCGGGGTAGGACTCCGTCGCGGCCCATGACGTAGAGGAGTCGGCTGGTGCTGGCCTGGATGGCGAGGCCCGATGCGAACCCGCCGATGATGAAGAGCATGTTGGTGATGTTGGCGTAGAACTGCCCGCCGACGAGGACCTGCATGGAGTATGCTGCGGTCGCTGCGTGCTCGAAGTCTCCGCCTGGGTGAACGAGCTGCATGATGTAGGAGACCACGACGAAGATTATTCCGCCGACGAGGACGGTCAGGAGGATCGCGCGGGGAATGTTGCGCTGGGCGTTTTTGGTTTCTTCGCTGAGTGTGCTGACGGCGTCGAATCCCAGGAAGGCGTAGGCCGCGATAGCGGCTGCGGCAGCGACGCCGCCGACCGTCGTGGCATTGTTCCAGAAGGGGTCTGTGAACGACGCAGGCGGGTTGCCCCCGAGGTAGGCCAGGCAGTAGGCGATGAAGATCCCGATGAGGGTAACAACCAGAAGGGTCAGCGTTTTATTGACACGGTCAGTGAGCACGATTCCCGTGACGTTGATGATCGTTGTCAGTCCAGCGTTCAGAGCGAGCCAGGCCCAGACAGGGATGCCGGGAAACTGCGCTGCAAGGTAGAACGATTGGAACAGCCAGGCCACGGTGGGAAGGAAGAGGTAGTCGAGGAGGATTGCCCACCCGACGAGGAAACCGACACGGGAATCGAGGAGCCGTCGTGCATACACGTAGGCTGATCCCGAGTTCGGAAAGATCTTTGCCATTTTCGCGTAGCTGAGGGCAGTCAGCAGCATCGCGGCCGTGGCGAGGGCGAATGCTGTCGGGGCTGTTCCGTCGCTGGTGGAGGAGATGATACCGAAGATCGTCATTACGATTCCCGGGGCCATATAGGCCAAGCCGAACACGACCACCGATAGCAGGGATAGCTTGGGGGTAAGTTTAATGTTCTCAGCGGACATGGGGAGTTCCTTAGGCTGGGGCAGTGCTGAGGTTGGTCAGGGTTGACGGGGCGTTGGTCTGCCGCCAAAGGCGGGGATCAAGCTGGCCGGCGTATAGCGGCAATGGAATGCTGTCGTCGTTTTCAGCGAACTGGTCCCAGGGGCGGGTGACGCCCGCTGTGCCATATTGACGGACGTTCCCTACCTGGTCCAGGTCGATCACATCAACCAATGTCGCGTCTTCGGGCCCGGTTGCCGAAATTCGCACGCGGCCTTCAGGATCAACCAGGAAACTACGTCCAACCCCGTGCGGGCCCGCCGCGTTCACACTGGCAACGAAATTCTGGTTCACGATTGCATTGGCTTGACCGATAACAACTTCCTGCACACGATCGTTGGTCGGCGTCTGGACAACATTGAGAACGAGCTCTGCCCCCATCCAGGCCAGATGCCTGCTGTGTTCGGGGAACCAGGCGTCGTAGCAAATTGACAAACCGACGCGGCCGTAGCCGGTCATGTCGAAGACCACGAAGTCCTTACCGGAACAAACGGTCTCATAGGGCTTCCAGGGAAAGATCTTTCGGTACGCGGCTACTGCTTTTCCTTGTGGAGAGTAGACAACGGCGGTGTTGTAGATATGCCCGTCCGTACCACGTTCAAGCACGCTGCCAGGCAAAAGCCAGATCCCAAGGTCTCCGGCAAGCTCAGCAAGGGTACGGCCGCGCGGGCCATCAAGAGGTTCTGCCGAGGCTTCCATGTAGGCCTGCCGGTCCACAAACCCGGCAGAATCCACCGTGTTCAAGTGAAGCTCCGGGTAAACGAAAAGGTCGGCGACGGCATGCGCTTTGACCCTTCGCTCGAGACCAGCAGCAAAATCAGTCAAGGACTCAGCAGGTGATTGCACAAGAGCCAGAGGGAGAAGTCGAGTCATGACGGTAGCATTCCTATCGTGGGAGATTTCATTAACTAAAGATTAATTAAAGAATAATTAACGAACTTGGGTGTGTCAAGGGTCACTTCGAGGCCAGTGTGAAAGCATGGTGAGCATGGCAAGACCACGGAATCAGACAGCCCGCCGGGATCAACTCGTAGCAGCAGCAGGACGAGTCCTGCTGGACAGAGGGTCATCAGCGGCCCGCCTTTCCGACATTGCCAACGAGGCCGGCGTCACCCCGGCTGCGGTGCTGTACTACTACCGGGACGTCGACGAGCTCTTCAGCGAGGTCTTCCATCAAGGCGTGACGGAGTACTGTGACCGCCGGGAGGCCCGCATCCAAGCCGAAAGCGACCCTGAAGCGCAACTGAGGGCCTGCATCCACTCAGGCGTACCTTGGCCCGGGGAAAGCGAAACCGCTTCCCGGATTCTCGTGGAACTCATCCCAGTTTATCTGCGCAACAAGGCAGCCGCTCGGCAGCAGATGGCGTTCGTGGAGCGTCAAACGAACCTCTACAAAGGGATCCTGGAACGAGGCGCGCAGGAGGATGCCTTCTCCCTCTCAGCGCCAGCCGGATTCTTGGCCCGGAGCTTCGTAGCCCTCGAGGACGGCCTCGTAATGGATGTACTCCTCGGCGACCTGACGCCGGAAGACGAGTACGAATTCCTGATCAGCTACGCGACGAACATGGTAAAAGCCAAGACCGGCAACAACTTGCAGCTCAGCTGACTCCCCGAGCAACAGCGGACACAAGCAAGTTGACGGGCGCGACTCATCGGGCGCGCACCCCGGTGCGTCGGTATGCTCCGGCGATGCAGTCCTCGGGGTCGTTGACCCCAAAGGATGTCGCGGTATCCGGACCGAAGTGGGCCCAGATCCGCGAATCGCTGGGGATCACAAAACAGGCCGCCCACGACTTGTACCGGCGCAGGATCGAAGAACAGGAGAAGTACCTGCCGAGCTTCACGACGCGGCAGCTGCGCGTGCGGTCCTGAAAGAAGTCAAGGAAGACTAGCCAGGCTCTCGCACCCATCCTCCTGCGTGGGCGAAGAGTGCCTGGTTCGATCACTCCCCCAGGTTCACGAAAGGTCCAGTATCGGCGTTTTATAGGCAGTGGAAGTAGCTTCGAGAGCTCCTGTCAATGGCCACTGCCCCCGGAGCCACGCCCCGCGAATCTCGTGAGCTTTTAGCACTCAGAGTTCGAGAGGCCGCTCAACCACCAGGGCCGAGAGTTGAGGATTGCATCCCCTCTATATTCGAGCGGCGGGGTACAGCTCCGAGGTGAAACGTGAAAGGTTCTGCAGGCACTCCCTTATCGCAGGCGCGGCGAAATGCAGCGGATTCCAGACACCGAAAAGAGTGAACACGAGGTCCTTTCCCCGATGAGTGATGGGCATGGCGTGCACCCCGAAATTCGGATCATCCGAGAGCACGCAGATGCCTTTGCCGGCGGCTGCCAAGGCTTGGCCGACCACGGCCGAGCGTACTTCAAATCCGGTCGTGTAGGTGAGGCGCTCAGTGCTGACAGCATCATCGAACATTGTGCGGACACCAAAATCAGCGGTCATGGTTATGAGAGGCCATTGGACGAGTTCCTGGAGGCTGATTTTCTCCCTCCCGGCAAGAGGGTGTTTGGCGTTGCACTGGGCCCAAAGGAACGCCCTGCCAACTACAACCGATTTGAGCTCGGATGGTGGGGGCTTTGTTCCCAGAGCGAAGTCAGCCTTACCGTCCTGCAACGCCGAGTAGACAAACTCAGGGGTCGCCTCGACAACATTGGTCAGGACTCCATCGGGCCCCTGCGAGACAATGAAAGGGGCGATGATGTCGGCGACGGTGGCAGAGGCTGCCGCTACCGTAAGCCGTTGCACCGAACCTCCGGCCATCGCCCGCGCGGATGATTTGGCCTGGGCGGCGCGGGTGACCAGGTCCTTGGCGATGGGCAGAAACGCAGTGCCCGCCGCGGTCAGCGACAATTTTGCTCCTGACCTATCGAAGAGGGTGAGCCCGAGGTCCTGCTCCAAGGAGCGAAGCTGCCGGGATAAAGAGGGTTGGGCCACCCGCAAACAGCGTGAAGCGGCATTGATTGATCCTTCATCAACGATGCTCAGGAAATACGTCAAGTGCCTCAAGTCCACTATGCCTCCAAGGTATGAGTTTTACTCATGATAGGCATTTCCCAGGTATAGGTACACCTAGTTAGACTCGTCACACTTCCCACCCTTCTTCAAGGAGTCTCTGTTGGCACTCTCTTTTCCACACCCGGCTCGGACGGTGCTTGTCACGGCCACAGCCGCCGTCGTTGCCCTTAGCGCGGCGGGATGCAGTCCTGCCGCACCCAAAGCTTCTTCCGGCCCCGACGTTTTCTCTGTGGCCGCATCTGCAGCCATTACCACGTGGGATCCGGTTCGTTCGTTTTCCACCGAAGCCCTCTACATGGGCAACATATACGAACCCCTGCTTTGGAAGAACCCTGCAGGTTCCGCAGAAGCGTATTCCCCGGCAATAGCCGAGTCCTGGAGCGCCAGTGCAGACGGAAAATCCTGGACATTCAAGATCCGCTCCGGAGCCACCTTCCACGACGGCGAGCCGATCAATGCCGCGGCGGTCAAAGCCAGCATCGACGCTGCCAGGGACCATGCAGCCGCATCCTTCATCTGGGCACCGGTGGAGAGCGTTACCGCCCCGGACGACTCCACTGTCACGCTGCAGCTGAAGTACGCTGCGCCGATGGACCTCGTCGCCTCCTCGACCTACGGCGCCTGGATCGTTGCCCCGAAGGCCCTGGCCGCATCCGCCAAGAATGACAAGTACTTCGAGGCCGGAATCGACGCGGGCTCCGGCCCCTACACCATCGGCTCCTACAAGCCCGGCTCTAAGGTCGTGCTGAAGAAGTACGACGGCTACTGGAACAAAAAGGCTGCATCGCACTTCGACTTTGTCGACATCTCTATCACCCCGGACGCAGTCACGGCCCAGCAGATGCTGACCGCAGGTGAGGTGGACTACGCGACCAACATTCCCTTGGAAAACCTCAAGACCCTGGCCAGCGATCCGAAGTTCACGGTGAAAGACTTCAACTCACCGTTCAACTTCCTGGCCATGTTTAACACCAGCCGCGCACCACTCAACGACCCGGAGGTCCGCCGCGCGCTCAGCTACGCGATTCCGTACAAAGAGATCATTGACATCGGAGGGCAGGGCTACGGCACGCAGTCCCACGGCCCTGCTCCCAGCGGCATCTTCCCCTACAGCCAGGACGTCCCGCAGTACTCCCAGGACTTGGAAAAGGCCAAGCAACTATTGGCCTCAGCTGGTCATGCCGACGGCATGAACCTCAAACTCACCTACGCCTCCGAGAATCCCGCGGAAGCGCGGTTCGTGCCGCTGATCAAGGACGCCTTCGCCAAAATCGGTGTGAAGCTGGACGTGAAAGCCGAACTTTTCAACCAGCAATGGGACAGCGCAAAGGCTGATCCTCAGAGCGCCCAGGACATCTTTGTACTTAACTACTGGCCGACTTACAGCGACGCCGGCAGCGACAATCTCACGACGCTGTTCCATTCCAGCGAAAAGCCATCCTTCAACCTGAGCTATTGGAAGTCCCCGGAGTACGACAAATTGGTGGACAAGGCGGCAACCTTGACGGGAACGGACAGGGACGCAGCCCAGGGCCTTTATAAGGAAGCCATGGACCTCCTCTATAGGGAAGCACCTGCCGCATTCCTCTACGATGCCCGCACAGTCTCAGTCGTTCCGGCCGGGTTGGAAGTTCCCGCCTACAACGAAAATTACCCGTTCACGGCCTTCTTCGCCCCCATCAAACGCGCCGCCTAAACGATACGACGCAGGCAGGGCCCGGGCTGCACCAACAAAGCCCGGGCCCTTGCCCTGCCCGCCCATCCCGCCACACCAATCAAGAAAAGGAGAACCATGTTGCGTTTCGTCGCCCGGCGGCTCATCACCTCGGTGCTGGTTCTCGCCGTGCTTACCGCGATCGTCTTCATCCTTGCCCGCATCGTTCCCAGCGACCCGGCCGTCATCTACGCCGGCCCGAAGGCGCCCCCAGCCGAGCTGGACAGGGTCCGGGAGCACCTCGGCTTTAACCGTCCGATCCTCGAACAGTACTTCGACTACGTCGCAAAGCTGATCACCGGGGACTGGGGCCAGTCTCTTGCCACAAAACGCCCCGTGTTGGATGAGCTGTTCACCCGCCTCCCAGCCACATTGGAACTCATCGGGTTTGCCATGGTTCTCGCTGTTTCGGCAGGGGTCATCTTGGGCGTGGTTGCCTCCCGCCGTCCTGGCGGATTCATCGACGGAGCAATCCGTTTCCTCTCCATCGGAGGGATTTCCGTGCCCGCCTTCTGGCTCGGACTGCTCCTTCAACTGTTGTTCGTTGGGGGGCTGGGCATACTTCCGGCCACTGGGCAATTCAGCAACTCCATCAAATACTCCAACCCCATCTCTCACGTGACCGGGCTTCCCCTGTTAGACAGCATGATCACCGGCAACGGCGTGGCCTTCACCGATGGTTTGCAGCACGTGATACTGCCGGCCCTCACCTTGGCCGCATATCCTCTCGGACTCGTTGCACGAATGACCAGGGCCGCCATGCTCGATGTCATGAACCAGGATTACATCTTCACCGCCAGGGCCTACGGTCTGAGGGACACCGCCATCCGTTGGCGCCTGGCCCTGAAAAATGCTCTGCCACCAGTCCTGTCTATTGCCGGAATGGCTGCCGCCTACGCCCTGACCGGAACATTCTTCGTCGAAGCTGTCTTCAACTGGCCAGGAATTGGGCAGTTCGCTACATCTTCCATGCTTGCAGTGGACTACCCAGCCATCATTGCAATTACGCTCATGGGCGCCACAGCATACCTGCTGGCCAACCTTCTGGTGGACATCCTGCAATCCCGAATCGACCCCAGAGTGAGCATGTCATGAGCCCCACGACCCAAATCTCCGCCCCGACCGGTTCCGGGCCGGCCGGAGAACAGGCCACCCTTAAACCGATCAAACTACTTAAACAGACCCTGGGCCGTGACCGTTTGGCCGCTGTTGGCGCGATGATCATAGTCCTTGTTGTAATCCTTGCTGTTTTTGGGCAATGGCTGGCACCTTTCCCTGATCAGGGCATGGGGGCGACCAATGCCTCTGCCCGAAACCTCGCTCCCAACGCGTTGAACTGGCTCGGCACCGATCAGCTCGGTCGTGACGTTCTCAGCCGCATCATCATGGGCGCGAACCCGGCGCTGACCATCTCTGCCGTCGTTGTCGCGGCTGCGGCCCTCATCGGCATTCCCCTCGGCGCTGTCGCCGGATATCGCGGTGGCTGGCTCGACGAAGCCTTGATGCGTGTGACCGAGATCTTCCAGGCTTTCCCGCCTCTGCTCCTGGCCATGGTGACCGTTGCGATCCTTGGGCCCAGCCTGACCAACGCCGGCATCGCCTTGGCCATCAGCTGGTGGCCCTGGTATGCGCGCCTTGTACGAGCGGAAGCAAAATCCCTTCGGGAACGCTCCTATGTCGAAGCAGCCCGCGCCATGGGCATTCCGCAGCTGCTCATCATCAGCCGCCATGTACTTCGCAACTGCATGACGCCCATCCTCGTCCAAGCTACCGTCGACATCGGCACTGTGATCCTGGCCGCCGGGTCCCTGGCATTTATCGGTCTTGGAACTCAGCCGCCCCTGCCCGACTGGGGCCTGATGGTCGCCGAAGGGCGCGGGCTCATATTCAGTTCCTGGTGGATAGCCACCTTTCCGGGGCTGGCCATCTTTCTGGCCGTCCTGGGATTCAACCTCCTCGGAGATTCGCTGCGCGACCTCCTTGACCCCAGGCAGGTAAAGCGATGACACATGTTCTTAGCATCCGCGACCTCAACGTCGAATTCACCGACCGGGGAAAGCTTACCAACCGCCCCGTCCGCGGGATCGACCTCGATGTTTCCGCTGGTGAAATCCTCGGCCTGGTGGGGGAAACGGGGTGCGGCAAGTCCCTGACAGGACTCGCAGCCTTGGGGATCCTTCCACGCGGTGCACGGCGCACGGGGCAAGTGACCATCGGCAACGATCCCTTACAGGACTCGTCAGAACCAGGTGGCTCGGTGGCCATCGTATTCCAGAACCCTGGAACTGCCTTCAACCCCGTCTTCACGCTTGGCCGCCAACTCAGCGATGTCCTGGCCCGGCACCGGCAGATCTCGAGGGCCGAAGGCAAAGCTGAAATCATACGTCATCTAAGCCTGGTCGGCCTTCCGGACCCTGAACGGGTCTACCGCAGCTATCCGCACCAATTGTCCGGCGGGATGCTGCAGCGGGCCATGATTGCCATGGCTCTGCTACGCCAGCCCCGGCTTTTGATCCTGGATGAGCCCACAACGGCTCTTGACGTTACTGTTGCCCGGCAAATTTTGGTCCTCATTGACGAACTCCGACACAAGTTTGGGTTCGGTGTGCTGCTCATCAGCCACAACCTTGGCATCATCCGCGATGTCTGTGACCGGGTGGCGGTCCTTTACGCAGGCAGGGTGATCGAAACCGGACCTGTGGAAGCGGTCATGAACAATCCACGCCACCCATATACCCGCGGCCTCCTCGGCGCCCTCCCAGCAGGGCGAACCCACGGCCAGCGACTGAACGCTATTTCTGGAACAGTGCCGGGAAACCTCCTATCCCTCACCGGGTGCGCCTTCAGAAACCGTTGCTCACATGCAGTCACCGACTGCTCGCTCACCGACCCGCTGCTCACCGAGACCGGGCCACACCAGGCAGTCGCCTGCCTCCAGGAAGGCGAACTATGACCAACGTTCTCACCCTCGAAAAAATCGTCAAAACGTTCCCGCACCACAGACGAGTCTTCACCGCAGTCGACGACGTCTCCCTTAGCATCAAGGAAGGTACGGTCTACGGCCTTGTCGGAGAATCCGGCTCCGGCAAAAGTACCCTCGCCCGCTGCGCCATGCAGCTGATGCGCCCAACATCCGGGCGAGCCATATTTGAAGGACATGACCTCGGCAAACTCGGACCCAAGGCACTGCGGACCATCCGTTCCCGGATGGGAATAGTACTTCAGAATCCAGTGGCATCATTGAATCCACGTATGACTATCGGCGCTTCAGTGGCAGAGCCACTTCTGGCCCACACTGCCCTGAAAGGGCAGGCCCTCCAAACAAGAATAAACAATCTGCTGGACGAGGTCGGGCTGGGAGCCGGGCACGCCCATCGGCTCCCGCACCAGCTCTCCGGAGGACAGTGCCAACGCGTCGGCATAGCACGCGCCCTGGCCACCTCGCCCCGTCTCCTGATCCTGGACGAACCCACCAGCGCCCTTGATGTTTCCGTCCAGGCCCAGATTCTGAACCTGCTCCAGGACCTGCAGCAACAAAAAGGGCTCACATATCTGCTCATCTCCCACGACCTGGACGTCGTCCGCTATCTCAGCGATGAGGTGGCTGTCATGAAGACCGGAAAGATCGTAGAAAGTGGACCAGCCGAACGGATCTTCACCGATCCACAGCACGACTACACCCGCAGACTCCTCGAGGCAGCCCCAGGGCGCGCCCGGCCCGAATTGGCAGACTCCCACGCCCTCCCCACCCTTACCACGCAAGGCAGCGACTAAACATGCTAGAGACAACAGCAAATGGTTCCCTTCTGACCAGCCCCGGCAAGGTTGACCGCTATGCCGGCCAGGACTTCAATGAGCACGTCACCCTGGAAAACTGGCAGGAAAGCCCATTCAATCGCTGGGGCTTCGTTCACATCAGTGAGCTCATCACTACCGCAACGATCCGTCGAGGCAGAGCATCCGGGCCCTCCACTGGAAGTGAGTCAGCCACACCGGAACACGCGGAGAGGCGGCACAGCGTTGAGGAGTTCCTGGAATCCACGCACACAGATGCCATCGTCGTACTTCAACACGGGAAACTGGTCCTGGAACGCTATTTTGGCTCTTTCCAGCCGCACGACCGGCACGTCCTGATGTCTGTTTCCAAATCCGTCTGCGCGCTTACCATGGGTATTTTGGTGGGCCGGGGACTCATAGACCCGCAACAGCCTGTCCACCACTACGTCCCGCCGCTGAAGGGAAGCGCCTACGGGAACGCGACGGTCCGCCAAGTACTCGACATGACCGCCGCAGTCCGCTACAGCGAGAACTACCTGGATGCGGCCGCTGAAGTCCAGCAGCAGGATAGGATCGCCGGCTGGCGCCCCAAGCTCGAAACAGACCCAGAGGACACTTACGAATTCCTCACGCTCCTCAAAGCTGCCGGAGAACACGGCCGATCATTCCAGTACTGCTCAGCCGGTACAGACGTGCTGGCATGGATCATCGAGAACGTCAGCGGAAAGCGATACGCCGAAGTCGTCTCCGACGAACTGTGGTCCCAGCTTGGGACACTCGATGATGCACTGATTACCACCGATTCCGGTGGTTTCGCATTTGCGAACGGAGGAATCGCTTGCACCGCACGAGACTTGGCCAAAATCGGACAGCTCATGCTGGACGAGGGGAAAGCCAACGGGCAACAGGTCGTCCCATCATGGTGGATCAACGACACGATGCGGGGCGGAGACCCACAACTGGCCAGAGGAACCGCCTACCAGCAAGTCCACCCCAACGGCTCCTACCGGAACCAATGGTGGGTCCCCGGAGATAGCCGAGGCACGGTCTACGCTGCAGGCATCCACGGCCAATTCATTTGGATTGACCCCGTCAGCGACACGGTAATAGCGAAGTTCTCCTCTTATCCGCAACCGGTTGCACTCGAACTCAGCCGGGCACACGCCGCCGGCTTCAGGCAATTGATCAGCATCCTGGAATACACCAGCTGATTGAGGCGACCCCTCGGAGCGCAGGTCCTCAGCAATCCCCACTAAATAAAGGTCAAAGGAAAAAAATCACCTCCACGGGTAATCCGAATCTGACGCCGAAGCAAACCGCCGCCCGGTGGCTGTGCACCCAATTGCCGGCCTTCCGCTGCCCATCACAGAGCCAAACCGACTGCTGCAAATCCCGGTTTCCCACTCTGCTGGTTGCCTGCCCCTGTACTTCAGGGTTCGATTCCTTCTCCTGACAACGAACCACAAAGGCTCAGACGCAACCTGACACTCCTAGCGGTCCTCCCCCTTTCCCCGACATATGGGCCCTTATCGGCACCGTGTAATAAAGGAGTGGTTATTCTCACCGGACGTGGCCTCGGGTTCCAGCGAAACCTGGGCAGCAGGTAGGCGAAACCAAAGTGGTACGCGTCTTTGTCCCCGAGGACGGGCGCAACGCAGACAACTTCGGCGCCCTGGTGGCGGCCATTCCTCCCGAACACCTGACACTGGCCGACCAGGCACTGGAAATTGCCCGCAGCGATACAAACACGGCCTCCTCCTGACGGTGAGTAGGGACCAGCCTGCCCACTCCAAACACAGTCGACAGTGCGCGCGTACTCGTAGCAGTCAACTGCGGCCCTCGCATCTAAGGAATCAAAACCTGTACCCCGGTAGAGCACCAAACGATAGGGAATGTTTGGAAAGCGGAGGCGAAGACATCTGGCACGCAAGAAATGTGCCTACGAGAGGATTCAAAGTGCTATCGCAATCAACTTCCAACGCCCGTCTCGCGGGCAAAGTCGCGTTGGTCACAGGCGCTACTTCCGGTATCGGGGAAACAATCGCCCGCAGACTGGTAGCCGAAGGTGCCCAGGTGCTAGCAACCGGGCGGTCAATCGAGCGAGGGCAACGACTTGAAGCGGCACTCGGTTCCCATCTGCACTTCTATTCCACGGACATCAAAGACGAAGAATCAGGCAATGCCCTCACCTCCGCAGCAGTTTCACGCTTTGGTCGACTCGACGTGCTGGTCAACAACGCCGCGGTCGATCACACGGGAGATCTTCTGTTAGTTCCCGACAAGGAGATCCGAGAAGTCTTCGAAGTCAACACTTTCGCTGCCATCCGCCTTCTGCAAGCGGCCGCCCGAACCATGCAGGACACTGGCGGATCGATCATCAACATCACTTCACGTTTGGCCTCAATCGGAGTGCCCACCATGGGGATTTACAGCGCCAGCAAGGGAGCAATGCTGGCGCTGACGAAGGCTGCAGCCGTGGACCTATCCCCCTACAACATCCGAGTAAACGCCGTTGCCCCAGGCATGACAAAGACACCGCTGTACGACGAGTGGCTGGAAACGCATGCAGATCCAGCAGCGGCCGAAGCAAGGGTTGTTGACCAAATCCCCCTTAAACGGCTTGCACTTCCAAGCGACGTGGCCGGAGCCGTGGCATATCTGGCCTCGGATGAAGCCTCCTACATCACCGGCACCTCGTTGCCCATAGACGGCGGATACACAGCGCAATAGCCGCCACAAGAAAAGAGGATGACATGTCAACGCCTTGAGTCTCCGCCATTAACATTCCCTGGGCCGACCGCACTAGCCACGTGGACCAGTCCAGAGGGCAGCTTCTTCCTATGGGTCACCTTCAACAACGCGATTGACACTTCAAAACCGTTCGAGGTTGCAGGTGCCAAGGCGTAGCCTTCATCCCGGGTCGCGCCTTCTCGGTTTCCGGAAGTTTCGGCAATGCACTTCGACTTTGCTGCGAATCGCAAACCCCAGAAAGGATTGAGGTAGGGCACGCGCGCCTGGCAACGGTTCTCAAAGAACTCTGACGTTCCAGAGCAAAGTGCTGGCGGACCGTATGAGGAACCATGCCGCCAGCAGCGCCGTCTTGGGCACGGACGCCGGAGCTGCGAGGTGACGGGGCCAAACGGGTGAAAAATGAGGACGAGCCCGCCGGCATTGGAACTCCAAGGCATCCGAAGAGATTTCCCAAAGCCTGTTCGCTCCACTCGCCATGTCAACCCACGGTCAGGGACAGCTGAACAATCGTGATGTCAGAAAGGAACACAATGAGGGCCTTTGCCAGGAAGGGAGCATTGCGCAGTGGCGCAAGCTACGTCTCCACGACCCACTGGCCGGCGCAGCACTATCGTGCCCAGGAATACAGCGTGGCCCTCTTGGGCGTGATGTACCCGTGTGCGGTCCAACACTGCCACGACGGCCCAGAACATTTGGAGCCCACGCTGCCACCCGAGATCCTATTCCGTCGACGGAGCACCGACCTCATCTTTTACTACCCCATCCATACCGATGTAGGCCGGATTCCTCAGCCAACCGGCGAACAAACACCGGTACCAGCACGCCACGAAAAGCCCGCCGGCGCGAAGCATGCAAGCCGTAGGGCTTCCATCGAAGCCGTAGTTCGCGACCTGGCGGTGCTTCTCCTCCGGAAACGACCACAGTAAAACCGGCGCTGCATTTCCACGATCTAAGCGTAAGAAGGCTGCTCACCACGATGATTCCCTTCGTCCACCGAGGACCATGAGGCCTTTTAGGAGTTCGACATAACCGATTACTCATGCCGCACATATGCAGCACGCCCTGTCAGGGTTAGATACACACCAGCTTGGCGTCAGGCAGGTAGCCGAAGGGTTAGTCGAGGCGAAAATTTGGAAGAAATCTCCCTCAGGTCATGTCACCCCCACAACCCCCAGGCATGAATTGGTACAAGACCAACCACGGCCGCCAGAACAAGCCAGAGAGGAGCCCCGAATGACCCCAGATCCCAGCAGGCAGAGGGCTCACAGCCAGGGCACTTGACCCGCCACCCACACAACTTCATAGGCCACGCGGCAGCCAGGCTTCAGGCCGCGACAAGCGTCAGAGGGACCCGAGCAGGGTCAATGTACACACGTTAAAGCAAAAACCCCCTCTGACGAGGGGGAATGCTGTGCCCGAGGTGGGACTCGAACTGCATTCGCTCCCCCGCAAACGCTGCCATCAGGCTTCGACCGTGAAGGCAACTAAAGAGGGGGCAAGGCAGGGAAAAGTCCCGTAGAAACTCGGGCTTAGTTGCGAGTCTTGCTACTAAGCCCGAGCGTCCGTACCGCCAACTAAACCGGTCTTCGCCAAACGTCTAGTCCCATTTCGCCAACTGGTGTTCAAACCGCCAAGTAGCCTCCGACCACACAGAATCAGTCGCTGGTTCAACTAGAACGGGACGATTGTTCATGTAAATCGGAACAGGTTCAAATAGCGTGGAATCTCACAGCGGTATACAGCACATCACAATGGAATGTTGTGGTTGGGCTCCTGACAGTCCAGCTGCGCGCCGAAATATCTAAAGTGCTCGATCAAACCCAAGCCTGGTTACGAGCACGGAGACGGCTTCGCCCCTAATTTGCTTGGAGCGAGGCCGTCGTTCCGCACAAGGTCCCTATTGATGGTCCTTATGAAACCTCTGCTGGGATCTGGTCATAGCGAACGGACTTGACGCTTTCCATCACGGACCGGAGGCATTCGGGATCACGCCCTGTTATCAGCTTCACGTGGCCGGAGAGGACCGTCTGGTAACCCTCAGCTATTGCGACTTCGGCAGTGACCAACTCATCGCTTGCCCACATGTGCCCATCGGCGCTTGGCGGCATGCTTGGGTCGTACGTCCTTGGAATACCAATGGAGTCAAAAAAGGCGAGGCGCTCATCAGCTGATATTGGTACGTACTTGATGGGAGTGTCATGCACCTCCGAGCCGATGTACGCGATTTCTTCAAAGGTCAACAGTTCAGGTCCGGTGATTTCATAGACGGCACCAACATGCTTCGCGGACTCAAGCAGGACCGTGGCAGCGCTGCGGGCGACGTCGGCTTTAGCCGCCGGTGCCAAGCGCCCTTTGGCTGTTGCCTGTGAGATGTCACCGCTGGATGTGGCAGGAGCAACTAGGACGTTGCTGATGATCTCGGAGTAGAGCGCGTTACGGAGGAATGTGTAGTCCAAGCCGGAAGCCCTGAGATCCAGTTCACTCTGGTAGTGATCCCTGGCTGAAAGAGCGGGGTTGTTGGGGTGTATGCCCCCGACCGAGGTGTACACGATGTGGCGGATCCCAGCATGTTTGGCTGCGGCGATTGCGTTTCGCGTTTCGGATACTCGGTGGCCAAGATTAAGGCCGCTGATGAGGAAGAGGACTTCCCCGCCAGTGTAAGCAGCGTTGAGGGAGTCGGGTTCCTGGTAGTCGCCGCGCATCACGCGGATGCCATGTGTTTTGTGCTTGTAGAGCTTTTCTGGTGTGCGCGATACAAGTGTTAATTCGATGTCCGGGTCAGCCGCAAGAAGTATTTTTGTGACTCTGCGGCCAAGATCCCCTGATGCCCCACTGATGATGATACGGCCCAATTCGGGGCCTCCTTTCTGGTGTTTGTTCCCGGCCTCTTTGGCGGGAACCGTCTTGCAAGTGAACTCGGTGTCAGCCGAGCGGGTCCCAGAAGGTTTCTCCCGCATACGTGTCGGACAGAGTGGCCAGCGTTTCGGGCTAGACCTCGGGGTCGACAGCGCGTCGCTGGGCTGGTGCCCTTGTGGTTCGGTCAGGGTCACATCCGTTGATACGTGGTGGATGAAAGCGGTGAAATCGTCCACCATCGATTTGGTGATGCCGTTTCTGGGCGATGCTTTCTCCGGCTTCGCGGCTTGTCAGATCCAACTAGCATGTTCATTTGGATACCCCGTGCTAGAGCCGATTGGCTTGCTGGCCGCGCCTTTGCCCGGCCCGTTGTTTCATATTCGTGCGGAGGTATCCTCCCGGCGCCGTCCATGCCGCTAAACCGTGAGGTTGAGGAAGTTGCCTTGGAGGAAGATCAGGGGTGGGTTGGTGGCGCGTAGTTCAAGGGATTCGACGCGTCCGACGACTTGGTAGTGGTCGCCGATGAGATCGATTTTGTAGCGGGTGCATTCAAGGGTGACGATGGCGTCGTTCAGTAATGGGACTCCGCGGTCCGAGGGGGTCCAGTCGACTTCATCGAAGCGGTCTTCGGAGCGGCGGGAGAATGCTTTGCAGAGCGCCGTTTGGTCCTGGCCGAGGATGTTGACGCCAAAGTGGCTGGCTTCATAGAGGCGGGGCCATGTTTTGGAGGCCTTGTCAACGAAGAAGGCCACCAGGGGCGGTTCCAGCGAGACCGAAGTGAAGGAGCCTACGGTCATTCCGACAGGCCCGGACCTGGTGCCGGCGGTGACGACCGCGACGCTGGTTGGGACATGTCCGAGGACGTGCCGGTAAGTTCGTGCCGGGTCCTCAGCCGGTGTTGGGGGGATCGTGGGGGTGGACATTTTGGCCCTGCCTTAGAGGTTGATGGTTGGCTCTAGGCCCATCAGGACCCGGCCGTAGGCTTCTTTGCCGATTTCTGGGGTGACGAAGGCGTGCCGGGCGGCGATTTCGGAGTCGCGCCAGATCTGGTTCAGCACGTTGGCCTCGGCGAACGAGCCGGCACCGTTGGCGGTCATCAGCGCATCGATGGCATGCCCGATCAGTTCAGCGATGATGCCGGTGTCGTTGCGGATCCGGGCCCGGGTGGGCAGGTCAAGCTGCTTGCCGGCGTCGGCTGCCGTGTCGATGTCCAGGCACATCCGGTTCAACAGCAGTTCTGAGATGTGCAGGTTCGTGGCTGCCTTAGCCACGGCGAGCTGGTGGGTGGGTGAATTCTTGGCGTTGTCGTACATGGTGTAAGCGACCGGTTTGCCGGGCAGCTTCGCCAAGGTGATTTCCAGCGCATGCCGGGCCAGGCCGATCTGCGGGGCAATGAGGATTGCGGCTGCGACGGCATTGAAGGCAACGTTGGCCATGCGGTCGTCTTTGAACGGGGTGAGGAAATTTGAGCTCAGCATGTTGCTGAGGCGTTGTACGCGATGCTCGGGCACAAAATGATTTTCGACCACGATCGTGTCGCTGCCGGTGCCCTTCATCCCGGCGACGAACCAAGTCGGCTCGATGCTCCACGCCTCAGCCGGGACGAGGGCCAGCGCCATCGGGTCATCACCGTCAAGCAGGACACCAAGCGTTGCCCAATCAGCAGCAAAGGAACCGGAGGAATACGGCCACCTGCCACTGATCAGATAGCCCCCTTCAACCCGCTCACTCTTGCTGCCCGGGCTGAACGTGCCGGCCACCTTCGCCAACGGATTGCTCCCGAACACATCCTCCTGGGCCTGCCGGGAAAAGGTCGAGGCGAAACCGGTCCCGACCATCATCAGCGTCGTAACCCACCCGGTGGAACCATCCCCGCGGGAAATTTCCTTCGTTACCTCCACAGCAGTACGCAACGAAGCACCCATACCGCCGTATCGCTTAGGAACCAGCATCCGGAACAGCCCTGCACCTTCCAAGGCCGACACCACCTCCGGAGCCACGCGCCGGGCTTCAGAACCCTGCCCGGCGAACTCCCGGATCAACGGCACCAAATCAGTGGCACGAGCCACCAACCCAGCATTCGGAACATTGATATCTGACAATTCGGCGAGCGACGTCGCTGTCATGGTGCCTCTTTCGTAGTGGGATGTGTTGATGGATGGACCCCAAAAATCTTGGCGGCGAAACACAATTTCGACCTGTCCTCCTTTAGGTGAAGGGCAGATATGCCAAAGAAGCCTGGGCTGGTGTTAAGAATTGCTGTCCTCAGCGGGGAAGATCGCAGATGATCCGCTGGCTTGTGCATCAAGGCAGTCTGGCCAGAGATCCTTCGCGGTCCAGTGATCCGAAACAGCAAAGGAATCGCTGCAACCTTGGCCCGAATCAGAAATGCGGGCTGCGGGGCAATTGTCCGCACGGGTCCCGCCGGCGCCACGCCGGCACGTGGTTGTCGCTGCTACTCTGCGCCTCATCGCGCCTGGCCTTCCGCTTGCTTCAAAGTATCGTTCTGACTGCACCCAGTCTGGTCCCCTGGACCGGATCTAAAACGGGTCAGATGACCCAACCCGCTACGTGTATTGTTTTCTGCATCACAGGAGGGTTATGGGCACCGAAGCAGTAGTTTTTCGATCCACAGGGGGCCATAACCTGACGAGCTTTATTGGACGACGGCGAGAACTTGCCGATGCGCGCGAGCTGATGTCACGCTCCCGCCTCCTAACCCTTGCCGGTCCCGGCGGCGTCGGCAAGACCCGCCTCGCTGCGGAGCTGTCCTCACGGACACGGAAGGCCTTTCGCGACGGAGTGTGGACCGTTGAACTCGCGGCTCTGGATGACAGCGCCTTGGTCGGTTCCCAGATCGCCGCCGCCCTCCGACTCCCCGACCAGTCAAGCCGCTCTCCAACGGAGAGGATTTCGGACTACGTCCAGGAGCGACAGCTGCTTCTGGTCCTCGACAACTGCGAACATCTTCTGGATGCAGTATCAGCCCTGGCAGTCATGCTTTTGGACTTTGCACCAGAATTGCGTGTCATTGCAACGAGCAGGGAACCCTTGAGGATCTTTGGCGAGCAGGTTTACCAAGTACCGCCCCTCAGTGCCCCCGTTGTGTCAAACGGGCATGCGGGTGCGATTGAGGCCTTTGAATCTGTTCGGTTGCTGGTGGATCGGGCCCAAAGTGTGGACGCCGGGTTTGAAATCACTGACGGCAACCGGCTCGCCGTAGCCCGGCTATGCCAAATGCTCGACGGAATCCCGCTCGCAATCGAACTTGCTGCCGCGCGGCTGCGCTCCTTATCGGTTGTTCAGCTTGTGGAACGGTTGGACCGGCGTTTCGATATCCTCACGGGCGGAAGCCGGGCAGCGATTCCTCGGCAGCAAACGCTGAGGGCGCTCATCGATTGGAGCTATGAACTCTGCACGCGGGACGAGCAGCTGTTGTGGGCCAGGCTTGCAGTCTTTCCGGCCGGCTTCGATGTCGAGGCCGTGGAGGAGGTTTGCGGTTTCGGCCAGCTCAACAAACGGGATGTTCTTGACCTGTTGGATCATCTCGTCGCGAAGTCCCTGGTCGTTGCAGAAATCGTCATTGACGGACCCGTTGCTGGCGATCAGCGCAGACGGTACCGCCAGCTGATGACCTTCCGGGAGTACGGTGCAAACCTGCTTGAAAGCATCGGAGAATCTTCTGACTTGCGTCGTCGCCAGCGCGACCACTACCTCGGCAAGGCGTCTGAAACGGTAGCGCTCTGGTGCGGGCCGGACCAGGCAACCCGCCTCGCCGCGGCCAGGCGCGATCATACGAATATCCTCTCAGCGCTGGAATGGTCAGCGACCACGCCGGGAGAGGAACTAGCAGGGATGAATCTTGCGGCTCTGCTCAGGTACCACTGGATCGCCGGCGGCAACCTCAGCGATGGCCGCCGATGGCTCGACCGAATGCTGAGCCTGGACACGCACTGCACACCGGAACGTGGGGCTGCGCTGTGGGTAGCCGCCTGGGTATCCCTGCTTCAGGGGGACGGTGAAGCGGCGCAACAATATCTTGGGGAGTGCCGCGTTATCGCTCGTGACCTGGACCATCAGGTGCTGGCTGCTCATGTTGATCATTGGGAAGCTCTCAGAGAAGTCTTCGGGGGACGACTTGAGCACGCCATTGATCTCTTTCGTAACGCTGCTGCCGTCCATCACCGGGAAGGGGATAGTGCATCAGAACTTACCGCGCTTTTCCTTTTGGCCTGGGCGCAAATGTACGCCGGCCGGATAGAGGACGCCCTCGCAACGTGCCGGGAGGTCCTGGCTGAAAGCGGCAAACGAGGCGAGCGGTGGAGCCAGGCTTACGGGCACGCAGTCATGGGCCTCTGCCAGTGGCACCTGGGCCAACTCGATGAGGCCCGCTGCTCCCAGATCGCCGCGCTGGAAATTCAAGGCGACTTCCATGACGGGCTCTGCATTGCACTGACCATCGAGCAGATGTCATGGACCGCTGCCTCGAACGGGCGCTATGAATCAGCGGCAATTCTTTTTCACGCGGCACAGTCGGTATGGAAAGGAATTGGCACCACAATTTCTGCATTTGGTCCTCTTGAAACCGACTTCGAGCAGACTGCGGCCCAGGTACGGAACGAACTCGGGGAAGCCCGGTACCTGTCCATCCTCGACGGCCGGCCCGCGCTATCAATGGATCAGGCCGTGGAGGTCGCGTTGAACTCGGCGCGCGCCGCGTATGTAGCACCGCAGGCAGAAGGCTCCGCGGGTCACAAAAATTCTGCAGCCCACTGTACAGTCAAATCGGTGCTTGTGGATCCTTACAGCCAGCACGGGGGCCCGCAACTTACCGAACGGGAAGAGCAGGTTGCGGCCCTCGTTGCCCAAGGGCGGAGCAATAGGGAAATCGCCGCCGAGCTAGTGCTCTCGCACAGGACAATCGGTCGACACATCGAGCGGATGTTGGCCAAGCTGGGCTTCACCTCACGCACCCAAATCGCGTCCTGGGTCGTCGGCCGGATTAGGGCGGGGTAAACAATCCTGCCCTGCTGGGCATCGCCCGACTGTTGCAGTCCTCAGGCCAGGCTAACCACTTTCCTCGATGTGCAATCCCACCCATGGGTACGCCATCAGGTGCAGAGACGCCCCATACGGGTGAAAGTGTGGCGAGGGCGGATATGGGCTGTTCGGCGGAACTCGCCGCAGGTGCAGGATTCTTTCGAGATAGATGCCGATCTTGCCCATTTGGTACTCCTCATTGAGCGGGGCGGATTGTTTTGTCTCGCAGCGTAGCCGGGACCCGTCCTCGGTAAGGAACAGGTAACACAGGACTAAAACTGCGTCCGGAGCTTCTCCAAACGAGACTAGGTTTAGCTTGAGCCCTTTCGAACTATCACACAAATACGAATTATCGCTCGTTACCATACGTTCTCGATATGCCGGGCGCTGCCCCATGCCCTCATCGGATCGGGATGGCATTAGTGCGGTGCAATATTGAGCATTCAAAAAATGGATGTGTGGGACGAGCCCGATCATCTAGGCTGGTTCATGGCCCACCAAGGGATTCGACTCCCGTGACTATACTTCCTGACCGTTGTAATGGATGACGTTCGGTCGAGTTGCGCAGTGCGCCATCAGCACTCTGCCCAGTTCGTTGGCTTGGAGGGTGCCAGGAAAAGTGTCTGTATGGTCTTCAATTCTTTCCCAACCCACCCGAAGCAGATACGCGGCTGGAGTGTCGACACTTACCAACAGCTCAACGGAAAGGCATCCTTCTGCCTCGAGCAACAAACGCCTGACAGCCGCAAAGTCCACGAGGAACCCGGTTTCGGTTTCTGGATTTATCCGGAGGTCAGCATGTTCGTAGATCATCAGATCCTCTCATCAACTCAGGCATCTGCCAGCAGGCGTGTGCAGATCCGGCCCGCATTTAGGGCCCATTTCCCCGAACCTCGACGCAACGGCTGCCCTCGCCGCCACACTCCCCTGACCGTGTCTCGGCAGTGGAGTCTTAGGCGTCTAAATTGTTGGCAGAGCGTCCCCGGCGTAGTTTCAGCGGGGGACGCTCTGCCCTGTCACGACTCCACGGATACCGCGGCCTTGGCCCCTTCTTGCGTCTTGTCCTTGTAGCCACGAGCAGGCGCGAACAGTGCGAGGAGGCTGACCAGTCCGATGGCCATGACCAAGGCGGAGACGTATACCGGGTCGTTTCCGCCGCGGGCTGCCAGCAGGGCGGTGGCCGCGAGAGGGACGAGACCGCCGCCCAGAGTCGAGGACAATTGGTAGGCCAAGGAGGCACCGGTGTAGCGGGATTCGGCGCCGAACATTTCAGAGATGTATGCGGCGGTGGGCCCGTAAACCATAGCTTGGAGCACGGGGTTGCCAATCAGGAATGCCAGGAAGAGCAGCAGGAGGTTATCTGAGGCGACCATTAGCCAGATGGGGTGAATCATGAGGGTCATGCCGATCACGCCGGCCACCATGACCTTGCGACGGCCGATCCTGTCAGAGAGGGCTGCGAACATCGGGATCGTGAATACATGGATCACCTGGGTCGCGAGGCTGATCCATAGGACTTCGGAGCGGCTGTGGCCTGAAGCGACGGCGTACGGCACGGCAAAGGTGGCCAGCAGGGACTGGACGGCGAAGGCCATGATTGTTGCCAGGCAAGCGATGATGACGGCGCGCGGATACTTGGTGACCACCTCGAGGATCGGGTTTCGCCGACGCGCGTGAGACGAGGCTGCCTGTCGCTGAGCTTCAAGGAAGACCGGTGATTCGGCGACCTTGAGGCGAACGAACAGCCCAATGGCGACAAGGGCTGCGCTGAGGAGGAACGGCACCCGCCAGCCCCAGCTCATGAACGCTTCGTCGGGCATCATGCTGCACAGGCTGAACACGGCAGTTGCCAAGGCGGCACCCGCGGGGCCACCCATGTTGGCGAAACTGGCGGAAAAGCCTCGGCGTTCCCGCGTTGAATGCTCCATAGCCATCAGTGCTGCTCCGCCCCACTCGCCACCGACGGCTATACCCTGGATCACGCGCAGGACGATCAGCAGCAGGGGTGCCAGCTGACCTATGGCCGCCTGGGTCGGGATCAGCCCGATGCAGAAGCTCGCACCACCCATCATGAGCATCGTCAGGACGAGCATCTTCTTTCGTCCGAGGCGGTCTCCGAACGGGCCGAAGATCAGTCCGCCCAGCGGCCTGGCCAGATATCCAACGGCCAACGTCGCGAAGGATGCGATCATCCCCATTGCCGGAGACAGGTTTGCGAAGTAGAGAGGGGCAAACACCACGCTGGCGGCCAGGCCGTAGAGCAGGAAATCGTAGAATTCGATTGCGCTTCCCATAAAACTCGAAAAGAGTACCGATTTCATTCGGGCGCTGGTGGGCGTGTTGACTGACATTAAGACTCCTGAATTTGATGTCGCTGTATCGCTGGGATGATGCGACGTCTTATTGGTTTCGAACTTTCATTGAAAAAACTCATGGATCGCTTCGATATCGGATTAGCGCTCTTCAGCCACTTACCGACGCGCCTTTGGTCCCACTGGATGAGGCAGTTATGTCTGCAGGTTCCAGAAGGAGATTCGTTTGAAGGCCAGGACGAGGTCGCTGTGACAGACATCGCTCGACGCCCATTCTGGCTTTGGGCCCCACTATGGCTCGGAACGTGATGGACCGCGCTTTTTGTTAGATGCCGGATCCCACACTCCGCGGACTCGTGAAACAACCTTCCGGGTCGCTACCGCTCCGCCTTCCTCAGAAGCCGATGTACGGGCGGACCGGCATCGCGGCGCGAGCGTTCCTCGAGTCCGTCTCCCGGCGGTCAGTAGGCCATGAGTAAGATTTGGTCCCGGTCGTAGTCCAATCCTGGATGTACTTCGCTCAGGTGTGTACGTACCGAGCTGACGAGCTCGTCATCATCGGCGCCTTCCAGGAGGGAGCCGCAAGGGCAGGAAACATAGCGGCGTCTTTGGACAGTCACGGCACTGGCACCTCTCGGGCCGTGGACTCGAATCCCGAAGCAATACCGAGGGCGACGTCCCATGCGAGGGGTTGGCGGAGCTTCGCGCGCAATTGCACAAACTCCTGGCGCCGTTCGAAGGCCAGGACACCGGTGACGAGATCACCCTTGCGGAAGAGAAATAGCTCGCCGCCCTCGTTCCGGTTGAATACCACTTGCTCCCCTCCCAGCTGATGACCGGCCCACTGGACTCTTTGACCGTGCTGATCCGACCAGAAGAAGGGCACGTTCACGAAGGGAACGAGCGGCTCATCCTTGAGGTACTTCACGGCATTCAGTCCGGCTCCACGCCCCTGCTCCGCGGCGGTGGTCCAGTGCTCGATACGCATGGTGGCGTTGAATCGGGCGTTGGGCCAGCAGACGGCGTCGCCCGCAGCGAACACGCCCTCAACGGTATGGAGATACTCATCGGCGACGATGCCGTTATCCAGCGGGATTCCCGAGGAACCCAGCCAGGAAACGGCTGGCCGCACCCCGACTCCCACGACAATCACATCGGCTGCGACCTCGCGGCCGTCGCTGAGCTGCAAGAATCGGCTGCCATCTCGCTCGATCGTCCCAGTCGCTCCCACGCCGAAAAACGTTGCGACTCCCTTGTAACGGTGGAGCTCTTCGTAAACGCCGGAGACCTCTTCACCGAAACGAATCAAGGGGTGCACAGACAGGTCGATTAGCGAGACCTTGCGACCGTCGCTGATCAACGTCGAAGCGAATTCGCCACCGATGAAGCCGGCGCCGACGATGGCCACGGAGCGCTGACGATCTTCGACGGCTTGGCGCAGCGCCACCGAGTCGTCGAACCGGCGCAATACGTACACGTCCTGCTGGCCTCGGAACATCGGAGGCACGATCGGTTCGCAACCGGTCGTGATGATAGCGGCCCGGTACCTGACCTGGCCGGTATCAGTGGTGACGACCCGGCGCGCCGGATCGATGGCCGTGGCACGCTCCCCGAGACGGTAATGGACGCCCTTCTCTCGCAGTTCACGAGCGACCGGGTAGACGAGAGACTCGATATCGACGTGATCCTTCAAGGGAATCTTTGACAACGGCGGCAGCTCATAGGGCAGGTGAGCCTCCTCACTGATGATGGTGACGTCCAGTTCCGGGGCCTGCCGAGTAACGGTTTCGGCAGCACGCAGTGCTGCCGTGGATCCACCTATGATGACAACGTCGGTAGCGGTCTGGGGCATAGCCGTACTTCCTAACTGGATTCTGAGAGTTGAGAGTGGGTGTTCGTCATGATCGCGAGATCGCTCCCATCGGGCAGCAGAGGATGACTTCTTCGAGGTCGTCCTCGCGCTCATCCTCGACCTCGGAACGCAGCTGTTCGAGCGTGCCGTCCTGGTCGATCCGGAACACGTCGGGCATCAAAGCAGCGCAGGTGCCGTTGGCATCGCAACGTTGCAGGTCCACGTTGAGTTTGATCATGGGAAAGTCGCCCTTCGTCTGGATTATCAGGCCGAGCAGCCCTTACTTCTGAGAAGGAATGCGACGACCATGTCGGTGTTTCCTCTCCACCTTGCGACCATATGAGACATTTCACAAATACCAATATTGCGCCCTTCCCATCTATTTTATGTATGGCTGTTCGCGGTTCCTTGTACTCTCGCGGACCTGTCCGGTGAGCATGAGGGGGTGACAGTGCTTGAGAGTTCGCGGGGGCCGACTCGCGTGGAACAACGGCCATGCTGAGTCCCGTCGCCCGGAGGCGGCAGGCGACGTCCTCGTGAGACGAACTGCGGGTCGGGCTCCTGAGCACCTGTCGGACCACCCCGGTATCGGAGCCCGATGTCACGTGTGCCCCATCCCGGCGGCTCTGCTGCCGAGGGCCGAGGACCCCCAGCTGGCCCTTTCCCGTTCGGGCGGCTCTCGGTCGGTTGTTAGACGGTTTCGCCGTTGAGCGCGGCGGTGAGGAGGGCGCGGATGCCGTCGCCGGTGACCGCGCGCGGGTTAGCGTAGGGGTTGCGGGTGGCCTGTTCGACGACCGTCTCAACGTCGATGTCGGTGAGCCCGAGTTCGCGCAGGGACGCTGGCGCTCCGAGGTCCAGGCTCAGCTGGCGAAGGTAGCTGGCGGGTTCCTGCGCTCCTGTGGCGCGTTGCAGCGCGGCGATGGCCTCCGGCGCGTGTGCGGAGTTGTACGCCAGTGCGTAGGGCAGAACGACGGTATGCGTTTCGGCGTGCGGCAGGTTGAAGGTTCCGCCGAGGGTGTGGCAGAGCTTGTGGTGGAGGGACATGGTTGTGGCTCCCAGGGTGGCTCCGCAGAGCCAGGCCCCGTAGAGGGCGTCCGAGCGGGCCTCAATGTCGGCCGGGTTCTCTGCGATCTTCGGCAGCGCCTTGACCAGGGCGCGGGTGCCTTCCTCTGCCATGAGGGAGATGATGGGGGATCCGTCGGGCGCATACAGCGCCTCGACGGCGTGGGCGATGGCGTTGAATCCGCTGGTGACGGACATGCCCACGGGCAGGGTCAGGGTCAGTTCGGGGTCGTAGATGACGCTTGTGGGCAGCACCTTGGGATCGCGGCCGGTCTTTTTCTCTCCCTCGGCGGTGAGGCCCCAGATGGGAGTCATTTCGGAACCGGCGTAGGTGGTGGGTACCGCGATGATGGGGGCCCCGAACTCCAGTGCGATGGCCTTGCCCAGTCCGGTCGTGGAGCCGCCGCCCACAGCGACGTACCCGTCGGCCCCGGCGGCCTTGGCGACATCGCGTGCGCGGTGGGCAGATTCGACCGGAACGTGCATCTGGGCTTCGGGGTGCACGCCGGCGCTGAGCTCCCCGAGCTGATCTGAGACTTCCCGGGCCAGGTCCTCCTGGAAGGAGGTGGAGAGGACCAGTACACGCCGCAGGCCGAGGCGGCGGACTTCGTCGGGCAGTGACTTGAGCGAGCCGGTTCCGAAGGTGACGCGCATCGGCAGGGCCTGGTACTGGAAGTCCTTCATCGGACGATCTCCTTGACGGTCTCATTGCTATCTTCGTGGGGACGGGCTTCGGGGTGCAGGACGATGTCGATGACGCCTTCGACGAAGGGCGCCGCCACTCCGAGGGCCGCGGCCGCTTCGGGATCCGCGTTGGTGGTGAAGGGCTTGATGAGGCTTTCCTTTACCGCAAACACTGCGTCCGAGTCGATGTATTCGCTGCCGCCGACGAAGATGTGCGTGGTCAATTTCATGTAGTCGGGTGCGGCGACGATGAAGTGGATGTGGGCAGGGCGGTAGGGGCGCCTCTCGGTGGCGCGCAAAAGGTCGCCCACGGGTCCGTCGGTTGGGATCGGGTAGTAGCTGGGGATGACGCTGCGGAAGTAGAACTCGCCGTGTTCGTCGGCTGTGAACAGACCCCGCCCGTTGCCGATGGTTTGGATGCCGGGCTGTTGGACGTCGTAGAAGCCTTTGGTGTTGGCCTGCCAGACATCGATCCTGGCGCCGGGCACTGGTTCCCCGGTGACCGAAGTGATGCTTCCTCGGACGACGCACACGTCGCCCTCGCTCTCGGCAGAGATGTTTTCGCCCAGGACCCGTTCCGGTGACTGAACCATGTGAAAGGGGCCGAGGACTGTTGAATCTGTTGCGTCCGGGGTTTCTTCGTCGTTGATCGTCTCGACCAGCATCGAGACTCCGAGCACATCGGAGAGCAGGATGAATTCCTGCCGTACGTCGTCGCACTTCTGCCCGGTGGCGGTGAGGAAGTCGATAGCTGCTTCCCACTCCTGTATGCTCGGGGCCACTTCGCGGACGAACTCGTGAAGGTGGTGGGTGAGGCTTTCCAGCACGGCTTTCAGCCGTTGGTCGGGCGTGTTTTTGAAGCTGCCGACGACAGCGGCGGTGAGCGATTCAGGCCCCAGGTCTGTGGTCATGGTGGACGTTTCCTTAGGTCGGCTTTTGTAGGTGCGTCAGGATCCGGGGTGGAAGGCCGGAGCTGGGAAAAGGCGGGCCGCCCCAGCGTCCCCCGCAAACGCTTGGATGACGGGTAACCCGGGGTCGATCAGCGGCGACCGGCCCTTCTGGATCGGGATCCGCCAGGCGGTGCCGCAGCCGTCCCGGATGTTCTCCGGTGTTGTGCTGGCCGCCCAGTACCAGGCCTGACCAGTGACGAAAACTCATGTGATCGCAATCTTTTGATCATTCTGAGCTGCATCTTCTGTTAGAGCGCGAATGAAATCAGCCAGCGCAGCCGCGGCCTCGGCCGGCTGTTCCAGCGGGGTGAAGTGCCCACTGCCCTTGATAAGGACAAGCCGCGCATTAGGGAGCCGGTGTGCCAGGTCTTCGCTCAGCTTCGGCGGGGTGATGGTGTCCTCGTTGCTGCCCACTACGAGGGTGGGGCATGTGATGGTGTTCAGTTCCGCACGTCGGTCCGAACGGCCAAGGACGGCGCGCTGCTGGTCGACGAACACCCGCGGGCCGAGTTCTTTGGTCATCGCTGCCGCGAGGCGCTGGATCTCGGGAATGCCCCGTGATACGACCGGAGTCGTGCGATCGATTGCCCTCTGGAAGGCGCCGGATTCGACGAGGGAGATTAGGTCGATCGAGTTTTGTCGGCGGTCCTCAGGCGCGGCGACGGCCGAGGTGTTGAACAACGCCAGCGCCTTCACTCTACCCTTGTTCCGCAGTGCGATTTCAAGGGAGAGGTACCCGCCCATCGAGATCCCGACGAGGATGAATTCCTTGGGTGCTTTGGACAGAACATGGTCTGCCATTGCCTCAATTGTCTTCCCTTCACCGCGAATGACCGTGCAGTCGAACTCGGCGCCGAGTTCGTCAATGACCGGCTGCCACAGGCGGGAATCGGCACCCAGGGCCGGAAGCATAACTAGCTGGGGGTGTGTCACGGGGATTCTCGTTTCGATTGGTGGGTGGTGGTCAGGATGCGGCGCCGTCGACGTGCAGCACCGTGCCGGAGGTGAATGCGGCCGCCTCGGAGACGAGGTAGGCAACGGCTGCGGCAATCTCGTGTCCGGTTCCGGGTCTGCCCACGGGGATGGCGGCGGCGGTGGCGGCTCTGTCTTCCTCACCCATGGATTCGAACGAGTCGCGAACCCGGCCCGTGGTCGGGAGGACGAGGCCCGGGGCGATGGCGTTGACGGTGATTCCGGTACTGCCGAGGTCCTTGCCGAGCTGCTTGGTGAGGCTGACGATGCCTCCCTTGGAGGCAGCGTAAGCCAGACGGGCCCCCACGGTTCCGGAAGGGCCATCGAGGCCGTCGGCGACGAGGGAAGAGAAGTTTACGATGCGCCCATAGCCGCGCTTCAACATGATCGGAACGGCGTGCTGGGCGCACAGGAACGTGCTGGTCAGGTTGCTTTCCACCACGGAGCGCCAGATTTCCCCGCTGAGTTCGGATAGATCGCGCACTATTGCGGTGCCGCTGCCTCCAGCTGCGCTGACGAGCGCATCGATTCGCCCGAACTCGTCTTCGATACGATTGAATGCTTTGTTGACGATGGATTCGTCGGACAGGTTCCCAGCTATGGTAAGGACCTTGAGACCGGGGAACCTGGCACCAAGCCGGTCCACTGCGGTTTCCAGTGCCGCCTTGGAGACATCAAGCAGTGCAAGGTCGAATCCGTCATCCGCGAGATGATCCGCGATGTCGTTGCCAAGACCACCCCCACCGCCGGTGATCACGGCGACCGGTCGCTCGTTCACGTGCCTACTCATCTGTCCTCCTTGGCCGTGAACTTCACGGCGTTTTTTCTCGATCTACCGTCGAGGTTTTTGATTGCATGCATGCCGTTAACGGCAGGTCACGGTGCGCCGGCAGAGCTGCTTGTCGGGATCGTGCTTACGCATTCAGGCCGGCGCGCGAGAATGGCTTGTGCACGAAGCAGCACGGGGGCATCGACCATTTGCCCGTCGACTTTGACCACAGCTTCTCCCCCCTTGGTGGACTCCACGACGCGCCGTGCCCACGTGATCTCGTCATCGCTGGGACGGAAAGCGCTGTGTGTCACGGCGACCTGACGCGGATGTATGAGCAGCTTCCCGGACATCCCCAACTCGAGAGCGGCGTGCAGGTCATCGTTTAGCAAAGAGTCGTCGTCGAGTTTTGAGGTCACGCCGTCCAGCGGACCGGGGAGGCCCTGCGAGCGGGAGGCAAGGACCAACAGCGATCGAGCCATCAGCATTGCGCGCTGGTTCGGCTGGGCCGCGATGTCCGCAGCCAGGTCGAGCTCTCCAAACGCCAACCGGGCCACTCCGGGGACACTTGCCAAAGAATTGGCCGCCAGGACGCCGGAAGCCGATTCGATCAGCGCGATCACGGGCCGCTCCACCGCCTCGGAAATCCTTAACAGAGCATCTGGGTTCTCGGCCTTCGGGACCATCACTCCGAGAAGACCGGGAAGCCCCGTCAAAGCCTCGAGGTCCTCGTCCCGTCCGATCCGTACCAGAGCATGACCCGTTCCTGACAGCCAGGCAGTGACCGCTTGCAGTGCCGCGTCTTTGTTCTCTGCGCTGACAGCGTCTTCCAGGTCGAGGACGACCACATCGGTCCCGGAGGCCACGGCCTTCGAGAACCTCTCGGGCCGGTCTCCCGGAACGAAGAGAAACGAACGAGCGCTTTGGAGTGTGACCACAGGATCCTGAATGCTTAGCGGTCTCATGTGGTTTCCAGCACCCCGAACTCGGTCAAAACCCGCTCAGTGTCCTCTCCCACGTCGGGGACACGGTTCATTACCGGTTCCTGCCCCACGAAGGTCGCCGGCGGAATCAGTGCCCGCAAGGGTCCGGCTGGTGAATCATATTCCCGCCATCTGTTGCGTGCCGCCAGCTGGGGGTGGTCCGCAAACCCCTGCATGTCGCGTAGCAAGGCGTTGGCGATGCCGGCGTCCTCGAGCAAGTCCACGACCTCATCTGCAGTGTGCCGGGCAAGGGCCTGCTCGATCACCGAGGTAAGGTCCATGGAGTGCTCAACACGCAGGGAATTGCGGACGAAGCGTTCGTCCTCGGCCACTTCTCGACGGCCGAGGACCCGATCGCAGAAAGTAGCCCACTCACGTTCGTTTTGGATGCCTAAGAAGACCTGCTTCGAGTCGCCGCAAGTGAAGGGACCGTAGGGGGCGATGGCAGCGTGCGAGGCGCCTGTGCGTTTCGGCGCGGCCCCACCGTACACGGCATAGTTCATCGGGAAGCCCATCCACTCCCCCAGCGCCTCGAGCATGGATAACTCGATGGTGGCTCCCTCCCCGGTCTGCTGGCGTTGGATCAGGGCAGTGAGGATGCCTGAGTATGCGTACATGCCAGAGGCAATATCCGCAATCGAAATACCGACCTTGGAGGGGGTTGCGTCGGTGCCGGTGATGGAAACCAGGCCGGCTTCGCACTGCACAAGCAGGTCGTAGGCCTTCTTCGATGAATACGGGCCGTCGGCGCCATAACCGGAGATCGAGACGTGAATCAGCTCAGGACGCTCGCCACGCAGAGCTTCAGCGCCGAGCCCAAGACGCTCTGCCGCACCGGGAGCCAGGTTCTGCACGAACACATCCGCGCTGCGCACCAACTCGTGAACGGCATGATTGCCCTCCGGGCTCTTCAAATCCAGTGCCACCGATTCTTTAGACCGGTTCAACCAGACAAAGTGGCTTGCCATGCCCTTGACGGTTTCGTCGTATCCGCGGGCAAAGTCGCCCGGACCGGGCCGCTCGATCTTGATGACCCGAGCGCCCAGATCGGCAAGTTGGCGCGTTGCGAACGGCGCGGCGACTGCTTGTTCGAGCGAGACGACGGTGATGCCGCTCAGAGGAAGCATGTAAAGACTCCTGACGTGATGATGCCGGATGGCTGGCTGTTTCGGTGATGCTGGAAGAAAGTCTTAGACCCGCATCAGCGAGGGCGTCTCCAGCGTTTTAGTGAAGTAGAGGACCTCCGCGGCGAGCTCAGGATCGGCGCTCATGCGCCGGAACACCTCCAGGTCCTTGTCCCTGCGGACCGGATCCGACGAGTGAAAGATCAACTGTTTGTTGGCCGTGGCGCGGGGACTGGCTTTTGTTATGAAGGCGGTGCGGCGCAAATCCGCGTACGCATCGAGGACGGAATCGTCCGCCTGCCCGGAGATCACGGCGCCCAGGGCCTCGTTGAGAACATAGGAGTCGAACAGACCCATGGTCAGTCCGAAGCCGCCCGTGGGATTCGTGGCGTGAGCGGCGTCGCCGGCCAGCAGGACTCGGCCGACGCGGTACGTGGGAGCGCTGCGCTGATGCATGCGGTAGGGGGCAATGGCGTCCAGCGTCGTGCCCGCGGCCACCTCGGGGCCGAAGATCTGCTCCAGGAAGCGCGGGAGCCGTTCGACGACCCCTTCTTCGGGCAGGACGGCGTCTTCCATGTATGTGTAGCGCCACAGGCCGTGCGGACCCGAGTTGTCGATTTTTACGATGATCGCCCCGAAGACGTCGTCGACATAGAACGTGGTCTGGGCCCAGCCCCTACGGTCGTCAGGGAACCGGATGTTGGCGGCAACGAACCGCTCGGGCCACGTGAATCCCTCGAACGGAAGATCCAGGGCGTTCCTGACAGCGGAGCTTGCACCATCGGCTGCGATAAGCCACGGAGCGCGCAACTTCACGGGATTTCCCTCGTGTTCCGCGGTGACGGTGACCACTTCGCGGTCCTGCGTGACCCCGGTGACCTTGTGTCCCCAGAGCACTCGCACATTCGGGAACTGCTCGAGGTGGCGCAAGATGATCTTGGCCAACGCATCCTGGCCCAGGTGGAGGTTATAGGGGTGAGTGACGCGGCCCTCCAGCGCCTGCAGGCCGTAGTTGATGGTTTCTCCCGTGTCCCGGACGTAATGGGCATAGTCCTGCTTGAGGAAACCGGCTTGGGTAGCGTCTTCGAAAAGGCCGAGCCGTTCAAGCCCGTCCAGAGTGGACCAGTGGTAGAGGATGGCCCGGGGGGCGTCCTGTGGCTCCGATGCGCGTTCGACGACGGTGACGTCGAGTCCCTGCTGTGCCAGGCCCAGCGCATTGAGCAGACCCGTAGGACCGGCTCCGGCCACGATCACCTGCTGCTGGTATGTCATGTTGCCTCCGTTGTGGACGTGCTTAGAAAGTTGAGCGTGGCCGCCCTCACATCAACCGTCACCCAGATCGAGTCATACATCAAATACCAATTTGTAGCGGTTCCCATATGCTAAATGCATGGATCTTCGGAATGTTCGCTATTTCATCGCCGTTGCTGAGAACGGCTCTATCACCGAGGCGTCCCACGCCCTGCGCATCTCGCAGCCGCCGTTGAGCATGGCGATGGCCAAACTCGAGAAGGAGGTCGGAGTGACATTGTTCGAGCGCAAGCCCCGCGGCATCGAACTAACGTCCGCCGGCGAGTACCTTCACCACGCCGGTCAGCGCCTGCTCGCCGAGGAGCGCAGAATCGCGGACACGCTGCGATCCATGGGCCAAGGGCTCGCTGGCGAACTCAAGTTGGGGTGTGAACCGATGTGCCTGTGGCGGATCGGCAGCACCAAGATCTCTGAATTCCTCTCGATTTACCGCAACGTGACGCTGGATCTGACCGACGCCAATCCCAAGGTGCAGTTGGACCGGCTCGCCGACGGCACCCTGGACTTGGCGATCATGCCGGTCGTGGCCGAGGAGCCGCTCCAACCTATCAACGGGGTGCATTTCGACGTGAAGATTGTTGACGAGCTTCCACTGACTCTTATCGCACCCAAGTCCTGGGGGCTCGATGAGACCACGCCACTCGATGTGGCGACGCTGGCCGACGCTACCTGGATCCTGCCCGCCCGAATCCCGGGGGTACGCATCCTGTGGCGGATCTGGTCCGACAAGTTCGCGTCGACGGGGGCGAATCCGACAGGGGTTATTCCGGTGCCCACGGTCATGACTGCGGCGCAGTTGGTCGGTGCTGGGGTGGGCGTATCTCTTTCCAGTTTAGAGATGGCCCGGCTCCACCCCGACGTCGCCCAAATCCCGGTAACCGGGGGGTGGCCGAACGTGCCAATTGCAATCGTGAGGCGAAGGGAAGGAGTCGTGACTCCAGTCGCCGAGCGGTTCGCGGCACTGTTTTTCGACGATCAGATCCCGGTCGACCCACACGTACCTGCCTCGCCATAACAGTGGCTGTGACCTATGGCATATCTGAAATAGATGGGTAGGGCCCGATATTGGTATTTGTGAAATGTCTCATGCGCCCGCAAGGTAGACCATGAACGACACGGCCGATCGCGTCCCTTCTCAGAAGTAAGGGCTGCTCGGCCTGATAATCCTGACGAAGGGCGACTTTCCCATGATCAAACTCAACGTGGACCTGCAACGTTGCGATGCCAACGGCACCTGCGCTGCATTGATGCCCGACGTGTTCCGGATCGACCAGGACGGCACGCTCGAACAGCTGCGTTCCGAGGTCGAGGATGAGCGCGAGGACGACCTCGAAGAAGTCATCCTCTGCTGCCCGATGGGAGCGATCTCGCGATCATGACGAATACCGTGCCCACATTCGAACTCTTCGCCCCAAACGCGACCGATCACCCCGGTGGCGCGCTTCCAGACGGAGGTATCGCCTCCGGTCCCGAAGGTTACGCGGTCCTGTCCTACCAACTGGCCACCGATGTACTGCGCAATCCACGGTTCGCGAACTCTGCGCTGCGACTGATGGAAGAGTTCGGCATCAACGATGGTGCCGTACATGGTTTTCGAGCTCGCAGCATCATCATGCAGGACGGAGCGCAACAGCTGCGCCTGCGCACCCCGCTTGCCCGATTCATGGGCCCCGCGACAGTGCAGAACACCCGTGAAATGCTCACTGATATTGTGACCCGCATCGTAGGGGAACTCGACGACACGAAGCCAGTGGACTTCCACGCAGGCGTAGATCGCCGCATCCCGTCGCTGGTCTACTGCCATCTCGCCGGTGCTCCGCGAACCGACGCCCCCAAAGTGCAGGAACTTTCCGAGCGAACCCTGGCCCTGCTGGCCAGGGATCGCAGCCTGAAGCCCGACATCCTCGCCGCCTACGACGAACTGTTCGAATATCTGGGGGATCTGATGGAACGCAAGCGCGCCCACGGTCTCGGCGACGATATGCTCTCCCACCTGATGACGCTCGCCGACAACGGCAAGCTCACCGAGCAGGAACTCTTCGACGAAGCAACCTCGATGCTCGAAGCGAGTTCGGTAAATACGGGTCACCAGATCGGCCTGGTGGTGTGGAATTTGCTGCGCAACAGAGAAGTCTGGGAGCAGATCGTCGCCGACCCCACCTGGATCCCGACCGCAGTCATCGAAGCGCTTCGCCTTTATCCGCGAACCGGTGTTGTGAGCAAGATTGCCATGGAAGACATCGAGGTCGGAGGCATCACCATCCCCGCCGGAACTGACATGCATGTAGCCGTATGGTCCGCCAACCGCGACCCGGAGAGGTTCGAGAACCCCGGTGAATTCGTCCTGGGCCGCGAGCGGAACCAGCCACTCACGTTTAGCACGGGCCCACACAACTGCCTTGGACAAGGACTCGCCAAGGTGGAGATCGAAGAAGTAGTCGGGCACCTCGTCCGCCACTACCCTCAGGCCCGCGTCGTCGACTCCGAATCCGCCATAAGCCAGACCGCCGGGCGGTGGACGATCAAGCAGCTCACCGTCGACCTGGGCCCCCGAGGCTAAGGTACTCCATGTCACTCACATCTGAACGGCAGCAGTCCCTCACCGAACGGCTCGCCGAATACTGGTCCAAGACCAGCTACGAGGACCTCCCACCCGATGTGGTCTCCGGGATCAAAGACCACATCCTCGACACACTCGCCGTCGCCATGGCCGGCATCCCCTCAGAGGAGTCACGCCGCGTCCGTAAAGCCGTCACCGGCATCTCGAACGGCGGCCCAAGCCTCGTCTGGGGAACCTCCGAACGCCTGAACCCCGCACACGCAGCACTCGCCAACGGAACCTCGGCCCACGCCCGGGACTTCGACGACGGTGGCGGCCCGGGACATGCAGGCTCGGCCACCCTGCCGGCCGCGATCGCTGCCGCAGAACTCAGTGGCTCCAGCGGCAAGGAACTGATCGTTGCCGCCTGCGCCGGATACGACATCAGCTATCGGCTCTTGCAGGGCATCGGCGGTTTCGCTGCCCACACCGACCGCGGTTGGCATTCCACCGGTACCTTCGGCACCTTCGCCGCGGCGGCCGCCTGCGCCAAGATCTTCCAGCTTGACACGACCACCTTTGCCGATGCCCTTGGCATCGCCGGATCGTTCACAGGAGGGGTCTGGGCCTTCATCGAGGACGGCGCCTGGACCAAGCGTGTGCACCCGGGCAAAGCGGGAGAATCAGGTATTGACGCTGCCCTTCTCGCCAGGGCGGGTGTCACCGGACCCCATCGGATCTTCGAGGCACCATGGGGTGGAATCTATGCCACCTACGGGGACGGCCACGGTTTCCCCGAACGAGTCCTTGGCCGTCTTGGCGAGACCTTCAATGTCTCCACGTCCTATTTGAAGCCCTACGCATGTTGCCGAGGCAGCCACTCAGCGGTTGATGCAGTGATGAAACTGATCGCTGAACGTGATCTGCGGCCCGCCAACATCCGCTCCATCACAGTGACCGCCGGGGAGACAGCGATCAACATGCTCAACGTCGATCCCATCGAGACAGTGTTCGATGCCCAGTTCAGCCTGCCCTACGCCATCAGCGTGGCGCTGGAGAACCGTTCTGTCGGGCTGGAGCAATTCGACCCGCCCCGCATCGCAGAGCCCCGGATCCAGGAGATCTTCGCCAAGATCTCGATGGTGCTCGACGAATCGATCCAGCTCGAGGACGGCCCTCGCCTTGATTTCGAGCTGATCGACGGCGAAAAGATCACTCTCCCGGCCGGGAATCCGACGGACGCCAAGGGCTCCGAAAAGAACCCCATGACGCACGCCGAGGTTGTCGCCAAGGCACGTGCTCTCCTTCGCCCCTACGGCGAAGAGACGACCGCGAAGCTCATCGACGCAGTGGAAAATCTTGATTCTTCACCCACCATCGACAACCTCATCGCGGCACTCAGCGCTACCACCTACGCGACCAAGATAGAGACCCAAAAATGACACCAAATACCTTGACCGACGACCGCATCGAACGCTCGGAGTACGTCGCTGCGGAACCGGTGGAATCCCTCGCTGCAGCCATAAACATCGACATACCCTTCGATGTCGGCGCTACCGTCCCTCCGCTCTGGCATTGGCTCTACCTTTTGGAGCGCAGCCGTGAGAGTGAGCTCGGGCCGGACGGGCACCCCACAGTCGGTATTCCGGCACCTCCAGGACCTGACCGGCGCAGAATGTTCGCCGGTGGTCGGGTTTCGACCTTCGGGCAGCTCAAGATTGGTGCGCCGGCGAGAAAAGTCATTTCCGTGGCTGAGTCAGTCGAGAAGGTCGGCCGGACCGGACCGCTGACGTTCACTACCGTTCGCCATGACATCTTCCAAGCCCACGAGCTCCTGATCCGTGAAGAACAGGACATCGTCTACCGCGCTTCAGGAACCGGCTCCCTGCCCCAACCCCCGACCCCGCCGGCCCCGCCCGCGGGCCGAGTGTTGAGGCAAGCAGTCGATGAACGACTTTTGTTCCGGTTCTCCGCGTTGACGTACAACGCACACAGGATCCACTACGACCGCGACTGGTGCCTGAACGAGGGCTACGATGGCCTCGTCATCCACGGGCCCCTCCTGGCTCTGATGATGGGTGAACACATGCGCCGCGAAGGGATCGACCTGGTCGGGAAGACCTTCGGTTACCGGCTTGCCTCCCCGATGACCAAGCCTCAGACATTCTCCATCGTCCCGGGGCCGAATGGTCTGGAAAACGGTGGCGAGGCGCGCAGCGCCGAAGGTGCAGTCTGCGCGGTGAGCACCCTGTCAGATGTATAGCGCGCCTTTCATTCCTTCGACCAGGCACAGTCGGCTAGGCACTAACTTATGCGCGGCTCGTCACCGGGAAGGCAAAGACAGTGGATGAAACAACGAGTGAATCCAGAAAAGAAGAACCTCTGGAGGACTCCCCCGACTATGAGCTGATCGCGTCACCCTGGATCGGACTCCACTATAAGTGTGAAACAGTCAGTGGCTGGGTGAGTGGGGCCACCCCAATCTGACGTCCTCGGCCGGTCCTTGAATTCCTTGCAGCACGAGACCCAGGACTCGACCTCATATGCAGTCGGGTGGAAGCTTCCGCTTTTCCAGACGAGAGGACTGCAATCAGGGGGTGCTCCGGCAGGAAACCACATCAACGGCAATTACGACCGTACTCGCCGGTCGACCTAGTAAAGGAGGACATGTGTCCTACAAGTTGCATGAGCGGGAAGCCAGCGCTGCCTTCTCGCTAACGGGCAGCGGCCTGTTCCGAAGCCCGGCGCTTCCTGTTTCCCTTGAAGTCATCACTTTGGAGGAGCCCCAAAGCAGAGACGAGAAGCTTAACGGTGCCATCAGCAGGCTCATTCCCACCGCTCTTGAACGCAGGCAGGGAATCCTGGTCATACAACGCGATTACGGCAAGTACACCGTTCGAGTCGACCATGAAGTGCCATGCGGCACAACTCGGGAGTTCCGCGATTAGATCGTGCGAAGGTGAACGAGAGGACACGACACCTTGGTCGCGCGCCGTCCATAAAGCCTGGTGGTCAAATATCCGCCCTGAATGCCCGCTGCTCTCTAAACAGATTCTCTAAAACCGTCCACCAAACGCAGGTCACGGTCTACGTCGCACGCGGACTCCGCCGAGCACCGAAACAGGAAGAACCTCAAACTGTCCAGACGCCATCTGGACAGTTTGAGACTCCCTTACGGGATGGAAGCTCGCCCTGCAACAGCTGTGCCGGCCCTCATAGCACCAGCAATCGTGCAACAAGCTGTTGCACTAATCAGCACTCCGCCTCCCCCTAGGAGACTTGAACCGTCCGCACGCTCCAAAGAAGAGAGCAGTGGCATTAAGTCTCGTTGCTCCCTATCCTGTCCATCACTAATCAACTGCTCACACCTCTGGCATCCAAGGCCATCAGCGTGAGTGTTGCCCACGTCGGGTCATGTCGATAGCCGGCCCAGCACAGATGAACACACGTGACTGTCAAGAAATGCGAAGAGTGCACCGAAGGCTTCGAGTCGTCCCGCAGGACACATCGCTTCTGTTCGACGCGCTGTGGCAACAGGCAGCGGGATCGTCGACGTCGGACTCGCCACCGCCCTGCCCTAACACCCAAAGCGGACTCGCTGGCCACTGACCTGAAAGCCCAACTGGAAGCAACCAAGCGACAGCTGGAGTCGAAAACGAGATCATGCCAGCGGCACCGCGAAGTACTCCAGTCCAAGCTCCGTTCTCAAGCCTGCGAGATCGATCGTCTCGAAGCGGAGAACTCGGAACAAAGAATGAGTAACAACCTCCTCCAGTCAGAGGTCTCTCGCCTCAAACGCGCGCAAAGGACCAACGTTCGGGATCTGGCGCACGTCTCTGCCTGGCTGGTCTCCATTGCCCAGGCAAAGGGCGTGGCGCTCGATCAAGCAACCCTGGAAATTTTCCGTCGTCGTGGGTGGCATCCATCGAAGCGCCAAACTGGAGCACCGCGGCTATGACAATGTCCATCGCACGGCTCTCGGCACAATCCGGCCTGCGCTACCTGTTCAAGACGACGATGATGAACGACCTCGCCTCCTCTCCCCCGGACGCCACCACCTACTACATGAAAGCCGGCACACCGGAAGGCCGCTGGATCGGCAGTGGACTCAGCGGAATCAACAGAACCGCCGCTGAACCCGTCTCCGAAACTGACGCGAAAGCAGTCTTCGACTTAGCAGTTCACCCCGACACGGGCGGGCCGCTGGGTCGCCCGCACAGCCAACCCACCGCCGTCGACAACAAGACCGGCCCATCGACCGTGAGGCACGCCGTCGTCGGCTTCGACCTGACCTTCAGTGTGCCAAAATCGGTGTCCATCCTGTGGGCACTCAGCCCCCGAAGCACCCAAGACCGAATCCTGCGAACCCATCACGACGTCGTCGCAGAGACCCTTACATGGCTCGAAGAGAACGTCGTCCACACGCGCGCCGGACGGAACGGCGTCGCCCACCTAGGCGCGATGGGTGCAATCGCCGCCGCCTTCGACCACTGGGAATCACGTCTTGGCGACCCCCAGCTGCACACGCATGTGGTTATCGCCAACCGCATCCAGCGCATCACCGACGGGGCTTGGGTCACGCTCGACTCCCGCACCCTATACAAGGCCGCCGTCGCCGCCAGCGAGCATTACAACGGACTCCTCTTCGACGCCCTCCACCGACAACTCGGAAGCGACACCAATATCCGAATCCCCGTCACCAGCACCCGCAATCCGAGCCAGCAACTCACCGGCATAGACGAAGAACTGATCCGTGAGTTTTCTAACCGGTCCCGTCTCATCAACGTGGAAACAGACCGCCTCGTGGCGGAATGGAAGACGGAACACGGTCACCCTCCGACCGCAGCAACGACCATCAAGCTTCGTCAGCACGCGACTTTGGCTACCCGTGTTCCAAAGGCCGAACTCCCCGCGCCTCTGCGTGAACTCTCAGACCAATGGCGGGCACGAGCGATCGCCAGAGGTTACCACCCAACTGACGTCCTCGCCGCCACGATCAACCGCTCCCGGATTTCCGCCTTTTCGGTCGTGGACCTCACGCCCGATTGGATTGGCGCCGTCGCAACCCTTGCCCGTGAACGGGTCGCCGCCAAGCGCTCAACCTGGAACCGCTGGAACCTCCTCGCCGAAGCGGAAAGGGTCTGCGCCCAGATCCGTTGCCGCTCCGCTTCCGACCGGAATGCACTAATGGATGCCGTCGCCACGGCCGCCGAACATCAGTCCGTGGCGCTCAACGAGTACCGCTACACCGCCCCACCAGACGCCGCGCCGGACGTCCGCATCAGGCAAAGCAGCGTCTTCGACTTCCACGGATCCCGCCTCTACACCGATACGTCAACGCTCGCCTGCGAGGATGCCATCATGGCGGCAAGAAACGACGACGGCGGCCCAGTCGTGCGCGCGGATGTCATCATGGATTCGCTTGACCGAATCCGACAGCCGGAGAAGCCGGAACTGCACTCCGATCAGCGTGCCGCCGTCGCCAGCGTCCTCCTCAGCGGCAACGGCCTCGACGCGATCGTGGGCCCAGCCGGCGCGGGAAAGACAACGACCCTCGGCGCCGTCAAGGCGATATGGGAAGCGGAACACGGTGCCGGTAGCGTGCTCGGGCTTGCCCCGGCGGCGGCAAGCGCGGACGTGTTGGGCCGCGGACTCTCCATGGCCACAGAGAACGTCGCAAAGTGGCTGCACGAGTCGGTGGGCCCAGGGGCAAGTTCACGGGCTGGGCGCTTCTTCGACGTTCAGACTCGTCTGGCGAAGGCTCATACCGACGACCGCCGGAGCATCGCACTCGCGCAGGAAGCTGCCCGGCTCGCCGCCGTTCAACAGCGATGGTGCTTTCACCCGGATCAGCTCGTAATTATCGACGAAGCTTCCATGGTTTCCACGTTCCAACTCGCCGCCCTGGTCCAGCAGGCCCGCGAGGCCCATGCGAAGATCCTCTTGGTGGGTGACCCAGGCCAGCTGGACGCAATCGACGCCGGCGGTTTTCTCGGCTGGCTGGACCGGCAAGAAATGACCACCCGACTCAGCAGCATCTGGAGATTTCACGAGAAGTGGGAGGGCGCATCATCCCTCAAGCTACGGAGGGGAGACTACTCAGCGATTCTGGACTATGAGAAGCATCGACGGATCAGCCACGGCACCTACTTGGACATGGTCCACCGGGCGTACCTAGCGTGGCAGGCCGATACGCTCGCGGGCAAGTCATCCATCCTTATCGCGGCCGACAATGACACCGTCGGCATGCTCAACGAACGCGCCCAAGCCGACCTCGTGGCCAAGGGCGAGGTGGATCCCGAACTGAGCGTTCTGCTCAACGATGGCCTATACGCCGGTTCCGGCGACACCATCATCGCCCGCGGAAACGACCGCAGGCTCGTCGACAGCAACGGTGACTTCGTCCGGAATGGAACACTGTTCGAGGTCGAAAGTGTCAGCAAGCGGGACGCCTCACTTCAAGCGGTTCGGCGGCAAACAGGAGCGAGGATCATACTCCCCCGGACGTACCTCGAGTCGCACGTTGAGCTGGGCTATGCAACCACCGCACATCGCTCCCAGGGCGTCACCGTCGACACCGGTCACACTGTGGTTACCCAGGGCCGGCTCACCCGCGAGCTCCTCTATGTCAGCATGACCCGGGGCCGGTCCGGCAACTTTGCCTACGTCAGCGAAGGTGATGACTCTGAGCACCCTGCCCTTGACCCCTCGCTGCAGCCGTCGTGGCGGAGCATCTTAGGCGAAGTACTCGCTGCGGAAGGTGCTGAGCGGACCGCCCATGAAGTACGCGACGCGGAGCGCAAAAAGTCAGACACCCTCGAACGCCTCTACGCGGAGTATGACTATTTGGCGCAAATAGCCGCTGCTCAAAGTCTCACGGAATACTTGAGCAAGCACGACGGCGGCTCGTCACTCGAACTCGAAAAGTCACCTGCGTGGGGCGCGGCCGTCGCGGCGTGGCGGAAGGCCACGGCCGTCAGCCTTCAGGGGGCTGAACGCGTCTTAGAGGAGACTCTCCGAGACAAAACTGGTGCGAACGACCACGCGTCTATCCTCAGCATGCGGTTGCGTCGGTTCGTGAATGGGATGCCGACAATGTCGATCGACCCCTTGCTTGAGGGTCTTGCTACTCCTCGTCCTGACTTAGCGGAGATGGTCGATCAGGTCCGCCAACGCATCCGGCAGAGGACCGACACCGTAGCCATGACTGCCCTGACAGAGGACCCTGAGTGGAAACGCGTCTTGGCGGTTTCCCTTGGCAGCGGTGCGTCAGGCCAACTGATTCGTGACGTCGCCCTATTCAGGGACAGGTGGGGGATCTCGGACTCACCCCTGCCACTGGGAGCGACTCCCGCTGACTACGAGTGGGAACAGCGGGATCAGAGGGAAAAACTCCAAGTAATGATTGATGGCGCTCGCAATTGTCCAATAGCACCTCAGCGAGAAACCAGTTCATTGAATATGCCCCTTTCCCAGCAGGTCGTCCTTACCAGGGCTGGCTGGCAGCTCTAAGCTGATGGAAGAGGCGAGACTATGGTCCTAAACCCCACGGTGAAACCGAAAGTTGCTACAGCTGGGCTGGTATCGACCAGCACCGTTGTACTGATAGCCGTTGTCCTCTTTCTGGTGTCTTTCGATGCGGCCGAAGTCCCTTCCGTATTCAAGGTTATTGTTGGCGGCCTCTTGGTGGCAGCTGCGCTGCTGTTAGGTGGGTTTTGGTGGACACGGGTCAACCACCGCCGTACATGGCTGGCCGACGCAACGGAAAGATGGAGGTCTTTCGACAATGCCAAGCTGGCAAGCGGGACTACGACCGAATTGACGCTCCTGAGCGTTAACGCAATACAACCCACCGGTTCATGGGTCACCATCATGTGGAACCGCTTCAACCATGTTCAGCCGGCTTGGATGGAGGCGCTGTCAGAACCGATTTGGCCCGGCGCCGTTCTGCTCATCGCCCCGGACCCAGCCCAGGTGACGCCCAGCGCGCCCTGGCCGGACACATACTTCATCCGAGCCGGAGATTGCTTGGCATGGGCACCGGTTGACGGGCGGCCAACTGAGGCGTCTGCTGTCAGCCCAAGTGTAGATCGGTTTTCCAAGGGACCGGGATGAGCCGATCCTGAGTTTACCGACGGTCCTCGGCGAGGGCCTGGGCCGGATGTGGATGTTCAAGTAATCGCTCGCGTTCCGCACGGACGCCCGAGGCAACGAAGTTCACCAAGGCGTCCGGATCGCCAACCAAGGCGTTGAGGATTCCGATCGGCGCATCAGGGTTGAGTGCGACGATGAGGGCGAGGTCCATGCGGCTGCCCGCGAGCTTGATGAGCACCTCGGGCGGGGTCGCGCTGTTGAAAGCGACCGCCTGACGCACTTCGTCGTCGTTGTCTTCGGCGAGCGAGGCCAGGGCGGCCGATGGCGTGTTCGGGTTCGCCGCGACGGCTCGCCGCACCTGGGCGCTGCGCCGCTCCCCGCCAAGGAGAACAAGGATGTCCGGCGGCGTGCGCGGGTCGAAAGCGACCTGCATGCGTACCTGCGCTCTCCGGCTGGCGACCATCGCTTCGAGATCAGTCCGACTCGGCGCTGCCTCTCTCCACGCTCGATCCCATTCGGCAGCCACATTCTCCTTGTCCTCCGGTCTTGTGGCCGGGTTCCCGTACGCGGCCAACCCCACGGACCTGTCATCGTCGAAGAGCAGTCCACCGAGCAGCGCAGGATCGAGGCGAGCATTTCCCGCAGCGCTTGCCCGTACTTCGGGATCGTCGTCGCGTGCAAGCGCCCGGAGGAGCCCGGGGTCCAACGCCTCGTTGCAAGCTGCCGCGGCCCGGATCGAGGAGCCCGGATCCTCCGAAAGGTCTTTCAAGGTTTCGGACGGGACGCCAGTGTTCTCGGCGACGGCGCGCCGGACATGCTCGTCGGTGCTCCGGGCGAGACGAGCCAACGTCCGCGCACCGGTGTGCTCGTCGCTCGCTGCGACCAGCCGCATGTCCGGCTGGCGCACACGGCTCTTTGACAACCTGTCGAGCGCTCCTTCAAGCATTTCGATGGGAAGTTCGAGATCGTCGCGCCAGCCAACCATTCTGAGGACGTTGTACAACGCCTCGTCCGCACTTGAGGCGATCAGAGGTTCGGCGATGGAGGCGGCCAGCTCGATGGGAGTGCGCGGGTTCGCGAGCACAGCCAGGCGCACGGACGGCTCGGGGTCACTGGCCAGCTTGGCCAGGGCTTCTGCGGGCACCGCCTCGTTCTTCGCCAGTGTGGTGCGCACGCGAACGTCGCGGTCCTCGACGAGGACTTCGGCTGCCCTTGCGGGGACCCGACCAGAGTGGGCCAGTCGCTCGCGGGGCTCAAAGGACCGCATCACCCGCAGTTTCGGCACAAGGGAATCCAGGTCCTCCGCGGGCAGAGCCAGATTCTGCATGAGGGCGACTAGGACCACGGGAGACTTCGCAAGCATGAGGTCCTTGAGGGCCCAGAGCGGCGTCGAAGGGTGGGAGGCGACGAACTGCAGGGTGTCTTCATCACGCTCGGCAGGCGTGCCGCCACGCGCCCAGTCTGGTCGGTCATCCCCTTCCGTCCGGAAGCGGGTGCGCTCCTCCCGATCACTCGCGAGTCTCCCGAGCAGCTCGCCGAGGGAGGCAGCGGGAGCTTCTGCCGTGCGGCGGAGTGCTGACCATCGGATCTCGGGATCAGCGTCCACCATGAGTCTGTCACGCACCGCGGGCTCCGAGACCGGCAAACCATCGGCGACGATTCGGCGCACCCGCGTCGGACGACCCTTACGCATGAGGTCGTGATTGACCGCGTCGGGGAGGCCCGTTCCAAGCCAGCTCGGAACGTCGAGCGAGCGGCCTGCTTTCCAGGCCCAGTACTGGCTCGCTTTCGGCACGGGGATACGGCGTTCTGGCCCCCAAGACATGCCGCCCCGCGTGAGGATCAGGAAGTCGGCGAACCAAGCTGAATCCAGAGACACGTCGTCGCGGTCATGCCTGAGCACCACTGCGGCGTGATCTCCCTTGTTGTAGAGATCAGCGGTGCTTTCGGTCACCGATGCCGCAAGGGCATCTTGTGTCGCTGCTGTTCGGCCTCGGCCCAGGGCCCTCGCGGGCACCTTCGGCGTGCGGGGGTTCGCTGCGGCCGCTCTCTTGACGCCGACGCTGCTGTCTCGGAGGAGCACCTCAAGCACGTCGACCGGGGTGCGCTCGTTCCGTGCCACGCCCTCACGGGCCTTGGCATACCTGTCCTTGGCGAGCTCCCGCACTGTTTTCTCGGGGGTGGCGGCGTTTCGTCCGACACGGAAGCGGATGTCGGCGTCATCGCTTCGGGCCAAACCGACAAGCATGCGCCGTGGGGTGTGCTTATTGTCGGCAAGGATTTGGTGTTTGCGCCGTCTCGTCACGGTTTCGCGCACAGCCAGCTGCTGCCCGCCAGCGGCTCCCCGAAAACCCTCACGCAGCTTCGGCAGCAACTTGTCCGCGTCTCCGCCGAGGAGATAGTCAAGGCTCCAGACTCTCGTCAGGCTCTGTCGCGGAAGCCAGAGCCCCACGCTGCGGATGCCGAGGGCGTCGTCGAGGTCAAGCATGACGTAACCCAGCAGCTGGCGGAGAAAGTCTCTCAGCGTCGGGACGGTGAGCTTCCCGTAGGCCTTGCTCTCGATGAGCGTGTCCCCGACTAGCCAGTCGCCATCAGCGCCGCCAACAAGATTGGAACCGGCGAAGACTGGGTTCGATTCGTAGCGCTCACCCGCCGCGCTTCTCTCCCGCCACAGGTCGAGCTGACCGGCGTTGGCCTCCATGAGCACCCGGAGATCGGTGAGCGAAGGCTCGTCGATGGTCATAGCAAACGAGACCCCATTGTCAGCCAAATCCAAGGCCTCACCGAGGGATCCCTCCAGAGTCGCGGCACCTCGGCGGTAGACTTGGTCGCAGTGCGCAAGCACGAGTGCGGCACGGTCGAGTTCAGTTGCGTCCGAAGGCCTATCGACGATCCGAACGGCTACATCGAACGCCTCAGCGAGGACCTGCGCGCGGTGGGAGCCATTCTCAATCTCGTCCTCATAGAGGGGCAAGACGGCGACGCCGAGGGCCGCGGCAGATTCATGGGGGTCAAAGCCCCCGAGCGCGACACGCGCACGGAAGTCGATCGCCGTGCCCGAGCGGGCTGCGTCGATACCGAGTGGCGGAGGCACGACCGTCCTGCTTCGGGCCAGACCCTCTAGCCCAAGTGCCCGGGCCTGTGACTGGCCCCGACTAGACCTGCCCTGTATGCCTGCCAGGATCGGCGAGACGCCGTCGAGATACGCGCGGACGGGAGATCCGAAGTTCCTCAAATGATCCGTAAGGCTCATGCATCCTTCCCCCAGCGCGATTGTCTTTCGGTCGTGCCAACCCGGCCGCTCCTAGCGCGACCACCTCCCTGTGTCCTCGAATCCAGAATGTCTCTAAAGTACCGTCCGCACCCAGGATCGAAGAACCGAGGCGTCCCCCTTTTCCGGAACGGTTGGCCCGTAACTCGGGTCCAGTTGCTGCTGAGTGATTGGCTGGACTCACACAGTCGGGGATCCGCGGAGACCCGGAATCGCCGCGAGCTAGCTGAAGCGGCCTGAGGTACTGGCCACGCTCTGCTTGCCCCTTGAGATGCAGCCTGGCAGCAGATCAGCCTCGTTTGGGCCGTGCTGGAGCGACGAGCAGCACGTGCGAGCAGATGGAATCCCAAGCCGCATTCGAACATATGTTCTATGCTTGTCCCGTGATCAAGTCTGGCTCCCCCGACGATGTTGAGCGCATGATGGCTCGAATGGACGCTGAGGCAAGCCGACCCATAGACGACGCTGCACCTCTCCGAGATTTCCCGAAGTTTGGCCGGCCACTGGTGTACGTCGGGGGCATCTATGGCAAGGCTGTGGGGTGGACGCGCAAGTACGGTCTCATTGAGTGGCTGGATTCTTCCGGGAAGTACCACATGGGGTGGGCGCACTCCTCGAGCATCAAACGTGTGCAGCCAGGTGACTGGAAGGGCAGTAGCAGGCTGTAACCGAACGTAGATGATCCGGGGGCGAAAGCGAGTGCACTGACACCGCGATCCAGACGCACCGCTCCCAGAAGGCATGACGTAATGGCCTGGCCCCACAAGAGGACCAGGCCATGGCGCTTTGTTGAGTTTCACGGCGCTGAAACCGGGCAACCCCTTGATTCAGGATTCGGCGCTTGATGGCCCCGATTCAGAGGCTGATCTCATTCCGCGCCGGCCCTCCTAAAGGGGCCCACTCAACCGGTCCCTTCGTAGCGATGCTGTAGGCGGGCTGAGCTGCTTCAGGCGCCGAGTGCAGACCGGCATCGACTCCAGCTTCGGGGCCGGCCGCCGCTCGTGGAGAACGCTGGTAGGCGGCGGTGCCGAAACGGAGGTCAGGGCCGATGGTTTCAGCCACGATGCGGCGCGCTTCGCGCTTTTCCCCGTCTTTTTCGAAGGCACGGAACTCGAGTTCACCCGACACCGTAACGGGATCGCCCTTCTTCAAAGAGTTCGATGCATTCTCTGCGAGCGCCCGGAACGCCGAGACATTGTGGAATACAGGCTCTCCGTCCTGCCAGGTTCCGTCTGCTCCTTGGATCCGCAGGTTCACTGCAACCCGCAGTTTGGCGTGTGCTACACCCGACTCCCCATACGTGAGCTCGGGGTCCGCAACGAGATTGCCGACGATGTTGACCGGAATCTTGGTGCTCATATCTTTGTCCTTTCCTTCGCAGACAGGGCGGTCCCATCTGACACTCTTTGGGCTGGCTATGGGCCCGAGATCTCCAATCCGCGTGACGGCTCCCCCGGCTGGCTCAGGCCGGCATAGGTATCCGGGCTACTAACCTTCGGAGAGACTTCAGCCGCAGGAACCTTCCCACCGAGTCCCGGAGGATCAGACACTTCAAGGATTTGCTTGGCGGCTCCGGTGACGCGGCCGAGGACGGACTTCGCTATGTCCACGCGAGAGGCAGGTTGTCTCCGGGAGGAGCCGTTATCCGGGCGTGATTGCTCCGCCTCAATCACTGCGTCAGCCCAGCCGGACAAGTAGCTTGCTGACTGCGGGCCCCGATCAATCCCGTGCGCATTCAACACGGTGTATGCAACCGACTCGGCCTCGACTTCAGCCAGCCCGCGGTGGTCCACGCTGCTGCCATAGAGCTTGCCCACATTGTCTTCCGGACCATGCAGTAGGACATGCCCAAGCTCATGCGCCAGCACGGCAATCCTTTCCTCAGGGTTCAACCACCCGCCCACCTGCACCTGGCGCTGAGCGAAGTCGGTGAAGCCGCTTGTTAGTCCGTATTGCGCGTCCGTGACGCTAATTGAGAAACCATACGAGCGCGCAACTCGAGCCAATGCCTCCCACAATTGAGGCGCCTCTACCCATGAGTTGGTCGGTCTAGGAACCAGCAGCGGGGCTCCCTGAGTCTGGGAAACGTCAAAGACTGCCTGGCCCCGCCAACCGGTTATGAGCGTCTTCTTCCCCTCATCGACCGCACCGCTGGGCAGCTTACTGCCGACGGGAATGCGCTGACGGGTACCGTCGGGCAACAGCATCTGTTGGACACGGGAGGTCCTGGGTGCAATGACCCATAGGGCATGCTCACCGCGAAGGACAGTGCGGCCGTGTCGTTCCCATTCCTTGTACCCCGCGACGAGCGTCGGCTCGTCCGTTCCGCGTTGTGCCATCTGCATCATCAGCAGGGCAACATTCCCGCCGGAGTATCGCCACAGGTTGGCGGAAGCGTCGAGCAAAACCTGCCAATGTGAGGGTGACTCAACCGCGTTCTCGAGGATTGAGTGCAAACCATCCATCAGGGCAGCAACGCGTTCCTCAGGGGCCATACGGCGAGCGCCCCGTCCGGCCAGTGCGGAACTCTGGTCAGAGGGGATGGTGGACGGAACTTCGGATGTAGCGGCCACGATAGCCACCCTTCATGCTTCTTGAACCGCAGCATTTGCCGCGCAGACACCCGTTCATGGCTCGCACTGCCACGAGCGACATGACTCAGAATTCAGAAACCAGCTGATGAGCAGCCTTGCGCCACTCGGTGAAAGCGGGGTCGTCATTAGCCAGAACGCGGGATGCTGGCTCCTTGTGCATCTGCAGGCCAACGCATCCTGCCGTCCTGGTGTGCGTCCTCAGGCGCTCGATGGCGTGCGGGAGCCTTTCGTGGAAAGCCAGGGGCCCGAATCCAGGGTCGTCCTCCGTGTAGGAGGCAAGCTCTGCGCGCTGCAGGGCATAAAGCTCAGCCACGATCTCGGAGTGACGCCACCAGCAATCCGGAACGACCGACGTCGTCAGTTGATAGGTGGCGACAAGCCATGTAACCCATGTGAAAAGGGCCCCCCAGACGTCCTGCGACTGTTCTGGAGTCATCTCCCTCCAGCGTCGGGTCACGTTTTTGGGGCCGGCGGGGATGGGAAACGCAGACCTAAACAACTGTGCGGTCAGCTCGTCGTCCCCAAAAGAAGCCGCGGACGGCACGTCAAACTGGTCGGTGTCGTCATGGCTGCGCATCCGGCGCCTCTTCCTTTTTCTGCTGGCGTTGCCTGTGCCCGTCCGCCAATTCGCGCTCCATCTCGGCTTTCAGGCGGCGCAGCTCCCCTGCGTCCTTGCGCTTGTGCCACTCAAGGAGGTCCAACAAGATAGGCCGGGTGCGCCGGCCGAGCATGAGTGCTGTCCCAACAGGCAGGCGTCGAATCTCGTCCAGGGCAATTACCGGACTCTCGCGTATTTGCTCACCGTCCTGCCGGCCCTGCGAGGACCATGACCGTGTGGTCAGCGTGAGGCTCCGCTCCCCCAGCAATCCGGCCAGCGAGCGGAGGTCGCGCTCGTCGGATCCACCTCCAAAGATCACTTTGATGATGGCCGAGTCCCAGATCGTGGCCGCCTCATCGATGGACCAGCCGGAACGGGCCTGGGATAAAGATTGCAACACCACGAGTGTCGAGATGCCAATGCCGCCGCCGTCAGAGAGTGCCACGGGCAGTCCGGGCCATGGTGCCAGGTTGGCGATCTCGTCGAGGATCAACGAAAGGGGCGGCTCTAATCGGCCTCCTGGTGATACGAATGCCATCTCCCTCGCTGCATTGTCGATGTCATCGATGAGTGCCGACAGGTACGGTCCAGCAGCAGCTGCCCCCGCTCGGGTGCCGATGAGATAGAGAGTTCCCCGGTCCCGTATGAAGGCCTTCGGATCGAACTCTTCGGACTCGTCCTGCGGGTTCAGGGCGGCCAGGACTTTCGGCGATGACAGTGGTGCCACCGCCGCCGATACCCCAATCCACGAATTGGATGTGTTCCGCGGGTCGTCTTCCAATATCCCCATCAAGTCCGCTTGCCATCCCAGCGCTGCCCCCGGCCGGCCCAGCACCTCGAGTGCTTCCCTTGCCAGTACCGGGCTGGAAGACCAGCGTCGAAATGCCGTCACTCCCTCGCCACACAGGGCGGCGGCATGGAGCAGGCACTGCAGGACTATCAGCGAGCGCTTCTGCCACGCTGCGTTCTCGCCCTTCATCTCAGTGTCCGCCGTAATGACCAGCGCACGGCGGGTAGCCATGTCCGGGTCCTCGCACCCCCGCACAGGCGACCAGCGAAGCGACGATGGAAGGCCCGACATGCCCTGAGGATCAAGGACCGTGACTGGTCGCCCGCCTGACGCCCGGGCCTTCAACGTCACCACCAGGTTGTCGGCCCGCGTGGAGGTCGTAACGACTGCACCGGGCGCATCAAGAATGGCGTTGATGACAACGTACAGACCCTTACCGGATCTCGGTGCGCCTTGAATGACCAACGACTCCTCCGTGGAGACGTGGACCGTAACGCCGCGGGAGCGGCCCAGCGTCCACGACAGGTCCTGGACGGAAGGGTTCACGACTCCTGGGCGCGTGAACTTCCCTCTCTTGCGTACAGCCGTCGCCCCGAAATCGCGAAGAACCTCGGCCCGGCGGGCAACCCCCTCGCGGCCGAGGATGTCCTGGCGCAGCCACCCGCCCGACTGCTTCCATCGCCGCCAAGCGACCAGTACCCCGACGGCGAGCGCGCCTACCGCGAGCAGCACAGGAGCCAGAACCCACCAGACGCTGTCTGTGCCAAATTCACAGTCGGCGGGGCGGAGAAGTATCCATTCCATCCTGTTAGTGAGAAGCCCGACGGCGGCCGCTGGGTTGAAGGGCGACCGCGGCATACTGCCGCAGCGCAGAGTGCCGGCTAAGTGCGCTGCCGCCTGAACCACTGCACAGATACACACATAGGTTGCCGCCGCAATAAGGCAAGCGGTGACCAGTGGATTGTCGCTCGCAGCCCGGGAGCTGCCTCGGGCTCTCACAGCATCCTGTCGTCAGTTGAGAAAACGGCCAGTTCGTCAGTTGTCACCCGGTTGGCAACGATGAAGGAGCGGTTCCCCACCTTCCAGAGCCCAACCCCCTTCGGAAGGTTCTCGACGTGCTCGCATTCGGCCTCCGTCAGGCCGAGCGCCTCCTTGGTCAGGCGCATCGCGTCATGTTTCTGCCGGTAAATGATCCGAGTGTCAGCCTCCGTCAGCAGGCCAAGGGCTTTCTGTCGGTGCCCACTGGTGCTGTCCCCGATCTCGTTGAGGTCCGCGACCTTGTGCATAATCAGCAGGTTCGCGATCCCATAAGTTCTGGCCAGCCGCCACTGCTCGCTCATCTTCGCCAACATGTACGGATCGGCGAGCATCCGCCACCCCTCGTCATACACGACCAGCCGCTTGCCGCCGTCGGGATTTGTGATGGCAGCTTCCAACCATGTGGCGCCGCAGGCCGCCGCTAGCGAAAGTGCCTGCTCAGACGCCCCGATCAGGGCCGAGGTGTCCATCACCATCATCGGGGCGTCAGCGTCGAAGGCCACTGTGGACGGTGCATCGAACATGCCTTCGAGATCGCCGGAGACCGTGCGCCTCAACGAGTGGCTGACTGCGGTTCCTCCCTCGACACCAACCAAGGCCGTCATCTCCTTGGAGGGTTTCAGCAAGTGGTCCAGAACCATGGGCAATGTGGGGTTTGAGTTCTCGGCCATGGTTTCCATGAGGGCGATGTCCAGGGCCGTGTGCTCTACAGGGCGGAGCGGTGTGCCCTGCCGCATGAGGGAGACCAAGGCCACGAGCAGGTAGCGACGCCGTTGCCTCACCACCGCCTGCCATTGGGCCTCGGTGAGGGCGCTTGGGCGAGGCCCGGCGTCGAGAGGATTTACTCTTGCAGGGCGGCCGGGGCCAACGGAGATCACCTTGCCGCCAACTGCTTTGGCGACGGCGACCCACTCACCTTTGGGATCAGACGCGACGGCGGCCTTCCGCCCCAGCGTGATTGACCGCGTCACGAGCGACTTGCCGCACATTGACTTGCCTGTGCCCACCGTCCCAATTACGACCATGGACGGGCCGCTGATGATCCCTTTGTCGTAAAGGATCCACGGATCGTAGGAAAACGCCCCGGACCCAARCACGTCTGTGCCAATGTAAGTTCCCTCGTGCCCCAGGCCCGACTCCGTAAGGAAGGGATAAGCGGCGGCAAATGTCATCGTCGAGGCTCGGTGCGGCGCGGGACGCAGCCGATGCGGACCCCGCAAGGAGTTTTGCTCTTTGCTCCCCCAGTCACCTGTGAAGCGAAACGCCTGGAAATCCTTCTGTTTGTCGTCTGCGGCTGCGCTCGCCCATGCTGCCCCGGGAGGTGAGATCCGCCGTCGTGCCTTCCGTTCGCTTCGGTTCTTCCCCGACGGGACGTACTCAAGGCATTTCGTTTCCTGCTTCAACGCAATCCCCTCCCAAGCGGCAGCCCGCCGGCGACAAACGCAGCCCACTGCTGTCCGTATAGGAGCCGCAGCTCGACGAATGCGCCAGCAGCGGCGGATTCAAGTTCCTGGCGGTGCCGTGCCAAGTCCTCGAGCGAGGTCGCCGTGACGGTTATGTAGGCCGCCGGGCGCACATCACCATGGCCGGCGACGATCTCTTCCTCCCTCTGGATCACTTCTTCTTCCTCGGCCTTTTGCTCACGGGTGAGTGGCCTGTCGAAGCGGGCGCTGATGCGGCGGCGGGTTTCATGTGCCTCCTGCGCGGAGCGGATGTCACGCAGGGCTTCAGCCGTGGGTACTGCCCGAATGACTTCCGTGAACGTGTGGCGAAACTCGCCGACATAAATCAGGGGGTGCAGAAAACCCGGGAAGACTTTCTGTCGGGGCCATTCGGCGATCCAAAAAGTCTGGTGGAACCCGGTGTCGGTCCGCAGGTACGTCCAGTGTTCCTCAACAGCCATCGGACGATGCCGGTCGAGATTAGCAGTCGCCTTACCTGCCGGCTCGTCAGACGGCAGGGCTGTCGCCACCGGCACTTTCGCCGAGGGCAACGCCGCAGGATCGAATGCACCACGAATGATGCCCAGCAACCCCGCTTCGCCGACCCATTCCTCCACCTTGACGCTGTGCGTCCCCAGCGACGTTTGCATGGACTCGACTTCAAGCCGCAACACGCGTTCGAGGCCTGTGAGTCCCCCGCCTGACTCCTTGATCCGCCGTCGAGCCTTGCTGGTGTCCAAAACCACCACCACGAGAAGCTCATGGCTCATAGTTAACCCGGCAGCACCCAGCAAGTCCTCGTACGCACGTTGTCCCCACGTGAGCTTCCCGCCGCCAGCTCCGGCCTGCTCGGCGTTGCCTCTGTAGTAATCCCAGAGCGCCGACGATGGGTAGGGCAAGGTGTAATCCTGGATGGCGATCCGAGCCACGCCCTGACGTTGGGCCATGCCGGCCTGGACACGTGACCACGCCTGAACGGCCCATGCCTTGTCATCCGCGTCCAGGAGCGCAAACGATCGCGTACTGCATCGCAGCAGAGCGATCGCCTCCTTGCCGTGGCGGTCGACGATAAAGCATTCGCCCCCGGCCGTTGTTCGGATCTCCAAATTGCCTAGACCGCCCGGGAGGGCGAGCCGCCCAGCAAGTTGTGGCGATGCGGGCTTTGCAAGGAAAAGGGTCTGGCCTGTCGCAGCACGGTAAAAGTACAAAGCGATCTGTTTCGCCCACACGGGGTAAGGGATGCGGGAGTACTGGAGAAGTCCAAGCAGCATGAGCCCGAGCCACATAGGTCCGGAGAGGAATAGGCCTGCCGGCCCAGCGCTGGCTGATGCCACGATGGCGACTGACGCTCCCCCTGCGATGATCAGCAATTGGTACCACTTGAGCCCGAGGAAGAATCCCCGGCGCTCGTATCTTGGGAACTTGACGGCCTCGAGGGCCCGCGAATCGTCAGACATGAGGAGTACCTCCCTTCGGAGGGTCGATTCTTGGTGGCTGGGGTTTCGGGGGTCGGACTCTTGCCGGACCTGGTGCGCTGGCGTTCGGCTGCGCTCGCCGTTCGGCCTCTTTCAGAGGTGGCTGCCGCGCAGATTCTGAGGCGGTGCCGTTTTGTCTACGGGGATGGCCACGCATTGAGCCCAGGGACTCCGAGGGGTGCGGCGCGGTCGGAGCGCCAACGGAGGTTCCGCTGCTCAGAGCCAGTCGACTCCCGTCGTTGCCGGGTGAAGACGCTCCGGAGCGGACGGTGGATGCCAACACTTGTGTGGGGAAAGCGCTACGGCTTGAGCTGATCGGCCGAGTCATTGCGGAGCGACTTACCAGGCTCGCGAGTGTCATGCGGCCACCCGTCTGCCTGCTTATTTGGCGGGCCGCAACATTGCTGCTCCTGGACAGGATGTGGCCGCCTCCTGCGGTTTGGGCGGCGGCCGCGAGTTCCCCGCCGGCGAAGCTCACCAGCCGCAGGGCCATCATTGGTGCACCGCAGGCGAGGACCATGCCGACTGCGCCGGCTGCCAATCCTGCGAAGGACTTGGACTCGGCAAAGAGCTTCACCGCGACTGCCAAGACTGTTCCGGCCAACGGCTTGGCCAGAACCAAAGCAATGACGACCTCGCACCATCGCCGCGCCCAGGATTTTGTCTTGTCCCAGGGAAGCAGCATGAGCGCAACGGGGGCGACGGCGGCTAACACGACGAGCGCGAAGGAGCGGAAGATCATCGAGCACATCAGGATGAATGCAAGGATCCAGACGACAATGACTGCCATCACCGTCACGACGACGGCACCAGGAGCGCCCCCGGTGTTCCCCGGTGCCAGCGAGATTAGGTTCCATTCTCGCCCTGTTCCTTCCGGTGCGCGCTCAAAACCGAATAGCCTCATGAACACCAGGTAGGGATCGGAGCCAATGGATTCGAGGAGTGCAGCCGAGGCTAAGTCGCTCGCCCGCGTCAGTTGCCGAACGAGATATACCGCAGCACCGACGAGCGGGATGGCGGCTGCTCCGCCGAGCATCGCACGTCCGATTCGCCTTGGCTGCTGGCTTACCAGGCCCGACAAGATCTGAAGGATCATCACGACGACGAGTGGCGTCATCATGACAACAACCCACCAGCTCGTGAGCCCTCGGATGGAGAGCCATTGCGAGTCATCGACGTCCGAGACTGTGAAGGCGCCGGTGATAAAGGCCCAAAGCCAAGACGCCATGCTTTGGAGGATGTTCGCGAAGAGGGCCGTGACGGCGCCCAAGGCGTTGTCGTTCGCTTGTGAGACCAAGCCACAGCCTGGTGGCCACCATCCATTGAGGTCACACTCAACGGGCATGATCTAAAACCCTAGTGGGAACGCGGTCTGCGACCAGAGGATGTAGCCGTTGATGCCCCCGAGAATGGCTGCCACCGGGCCGGTCCAAAGGAGGATCACGCCGCCGCCGGAGGCAAGGCGCGACGACTGGCTAAGTTTGCCGGCCAGTAGCATCGCGGCACCGATGATGGCCACGATGGCGATGACGATGAAGGCGCCGACGAGGATTCCGCCGCCGATCTGTTTGAGCGATTCCAGGAAGGGAAAGCTCGCGTTCGGGGTGATCCCCGGGTCCACCGCTGCCAAAAACATGGTGCTCCGTCCGTCGTATTCCATGGAGTGAGCAGATGAGCTCACGGGTTCATGGGATCTGCCGGACGGAACGACATGACGTTTTTCGTTACTAGTAGTCACCTTCAAAGTCGAACGTGCCGGCTTCGACGCTAAGCCGTCCCTCGCCGACGAACTCGCGTGCCAGTGTTTGTCCAGTCCCTTCGCCCGGAGGCAAGGACGAGGAAGCAAGCCCCCGCCGAGGTTTGCTGTGGGAGGCAAACACACAGTTCCACCTTCGAAGCCGCCACCGTTTCGGCTAGCCGTCAGGACGATTCATTCAGTGGACTTGCCAATACCGACAAGCCCGTGCGTGCGGCGCGAAGCTCCAGCCTATGTCCTGAATAGCTGCCGTCATGGGCAGAAGAAGTGGGCACCAATGAACGCATACGCGAGAGCGCCAGAACGTCTTCGCCCTGGTAGGGCGGGCCTGTGCCACGACTTTGCGCTTAGCGGCCTTGTCAACCTTTAGAACTAACCGGGCATGTATCATAAGGCAACTGACATCAGGAGCGCGCTTCGGTGAATGAACACCAATGGTTTTGGACCCACATCCGCCGACGGGCATCTTTGTACCGTCGATTCTTGTTTTTGGGTGCATGTGCGTTCGGCGTCTTTGCGCTTTTGACTATGTTCCAGACGCCCGCTTACCAGGTTCATGTTTCTCCTGGAACGATTGCGTTGCTATGGCTACTCTTCGTCATTTTCGTCGCTGTCCGGCTGGCCTTTGCAGAGAAGTGCATTCGCTGGTTAAGCCGCTCGGTCCCACTATTGCGGAAGCATCCGAAGGAAACGATCTTCGAGCCGGCCGCCGGTTCAACCGACCTCGCCGAGTACTATATGCAGCAGTATTTTGCATCATCGCAGTCTCATACGTTGGTGGACTCGATGACACTGCTGGTTGATCCTCCATCCCTAACGTCGCGGGTCTCACAGTCCATCAAACTGCTGAACGAAAAGTACTCCATTGAAATAGCGCGAACGATTCACACGAACGGGCAGTCCCTGGCGATACCGCTAATCCGAGTGTTGAAGGGGCGAATCGTGGGCAGCCTCCGTCTGACTGTGGACGAAAAGCGGACCCGAACCCTAACCTACGACGAGTCAAAAGGCTTTCAGGTGGCTGCTTTGTATGTCACTTACGACCGACTTTTCCCCGTCTCCGGCAAGGACAACCTGTTGGACAGATGCTGTAAAGCAATCGTTGGGTCAAGTCCCCCGGCGGGCGACGAGTATTCCGTCCTCATTGGAGACCTGCAAGAAGCCATTGACACTGTTCAGGCGCCAAAAGCGGACAAGGATGCGCTGTACCGCCTAGTGTCGGAGGCCTCCCACTACGACTACATTCTGGGAGTTGTGGAAGGGAACAAAGACGCAAATATTCGTAGAGTAGTTGTTGAATATGACGGCACCTACATGGAAGGCATCAAAGGTGCCGCCAATCGCCTACACACTCTATTGGGCTTGGGGAAGCGTAAATTCACGTTCGAACTTCCTTATGCCGCAGAGTCAAAGAGCTTCCATTTGCAGGTGGAAGGGCCGGAAAACATGTACGCGTACGAGGTCTATCCACTTTGGGGCTACACCGGCAGAACAAGCACTGAAGCAACTGACGCTTCGGTGGGCCGTATCAGAAACAAACTCATCTCGCGGTCTCAGCTCAGTGGCGACCAGCACGCACATGTGTACATGCGCGACCTCGACGGCGGTCCGGCCATAGATCTACAATCTCAAAACGGCAAAGAGGAAGCGCAAAGTATTCCCCGCGTGTTCCTCGAGTATCGCGAACATCCACCCGGCGTACTGGGCCCGGTACTAGCAGTTTCGGCATGGCTCATGGTGCTTACATGGACGGTCGGTTTCTTCCATGACGACATCTTCCGAGTTCAAGCAGGTGGCACCCCACAGGGCGCCCAGGGCTGGACTACCGTGATTTTCGGTGTCCCTGCGATAGTAACGGGCTGGATTCTTTCCAAAGCGGATGCGAAGACGTTGCGAAGCATTTCTTTGGTGACGTTTATGGCACTTGTTTTCTTGGCCGTGAACGCGGTCCTCCTCGTCTCCGTTTCGGCCCTAAAAATTGCAGGCGTTGGAGCCTTCTCCTTCGATCTTGGTTTTGTTAATGTACAGCACGGAACCTGGACGGTGATGCTCTTCCTTACACTTTTCCATTTGGCTGTCTGCTTTGGGATGTTCTTAACCAGATCTATTCGCTACGCGTCAACGATCAACGAAAGAGTCGGGTAATGGACGTAAAAGATACGAAAAAAACAAAGCCGAGCTCCGACTATCATTTGCCGGTTTCAAAAATAGAGTCTATCGACCTCGACCGCTTTGAAAGACCTGGTGACGACAAAGGAACCTCTCAGCATGACCGCATTATCCGTCTTCTTGGTCGCGCACTCGGGAGCGGCGTAGTCATTGTGGGAGGCGATGGACCGAAAACCATCAACAACGTTTCGATGACCCCCGACGAGCGCCAAATTTTTAAGGACGGGCTCACCAAATCGGAGATCCGTGTTAGGGCTAGGCTTGCCCAGTCACGCGGCAGGGCAGGCGCCAAGTAGTGCAACTGGAAAGTTTGTGATTCGTTTCTTGAGGCACGGAAGGAAAAGCATAGGTTCCGTGACTCGAGATCACTAGGAAGAAGCAGAGGCTGGGTCCCATATTTCTTGGCCCGAGGCCGCACACGGTGTTGTCTACCTCAAAGGGCAAACTGCCTAGGTTAGGGACTACTCCGCCAGCCCACCGGCACCGCGCGTCAACGCCCCAACAGGTCAAAGTAGGCCGCACCGGAGTTCCAACTCACCGGATGCAACAACGTCCCAACCGCCGGGTTCAGAGCACTCCACATCATGCCGTCGCCCGCGTAGATGCCGACGTGGCCCCAGTTGTCGGGTCCCTGTGGATTTTGAACCACAAGGTCTCCTGGCTGAGGATCCTCTGTTCGGACACCAACCCGCCACTGCTGTACTCGCGGCAACTCGATTCCAGCTTGGCTGTAGATCCACTGCACATAGCCGGAGCAATCCCAAGCTTTGAAGGCAGTGCCACCCCATACATATCGCCCGCCCAGGCCATGCTGAGTGAACCTCAGAATGTCTTGCCGTAGCTTGCTCAAGTTAAGTGAAGATCCCGCAGACCACGGCATTGGCGAGGCATCTGCACAGGAGGGAGCAATGCCGCCCTCAAGCGCAGCAACGATTGCCGTGGCCGCCGGCTCCCAACGCGCATACAGTTCAGGAAAAGCAGACACTTGCACGGCTTGGGCGGCCAGGCCTTTGTCCATGGCCTGCCACCCGGGGATGTCCAGCAGTCCTCGAGGACTGCCGCGGTTCGGTCCCGACGGACCGCCGTAGAAGGCACGCGCGTTATAGGAGGGGTCCATCAGCTGCTCAATTGTCCCCCAGCCGGCCGCCGGACGCTGTTGGGCTGAACCGATCGAGTCGTGGTCTCGCCCCACGCCGTCATTAGGGAAGTCCAGGGAAGCCGGCACGCTGGGGTTCGCAAGCATGCGCAGACTTGACTCCTGCAGGGCCATCATGATGGCAATGATCTGCCCGGAGCGCGGTATTCCAAGCTGCTTGCCGACCGCGATGTATGTTTGCGCAACGCTCTGCTGCCGAGGCCTCAGCTCGTAGAGCAATAGCCCAGCGTTCCGGACTTCCAAGCCAGCACCAGTCACGTCAGGCGCAGTGGTCGCTTCGGTGCTTACCGGCGTACAAACAACTGCGGACTGGCCCGTAAGGCGGGCCACCACAGCCACGCCTCCGGCAAATGCCACGGCGCCGATAAGCAAGACGACGATAGCGGCCCCCGACACAACCTTCAGCAGTGCCCGTTGCCACAGCAGGCCTGCGGCCACCAGTGCAGCCACTAGTACACGATTCTCTCTGCGGTCGCATAGAAGGTAACCATGGCGCAGCGCTCAGATGGAGCGGTGACGGCGGGAGGACAGTTGACCATCACTGTGACTGGTGCGGAATAGGCATTTCTCCCGTTACTTGACTCGTCCACAACTTGCACCGTCACCGTGCAAACGTGAAGGCCTTCCCACGGGGCCGGATATTCCTGGACTTTGGCCAGCTCGAGATCGCAACGCAGGGACTCTGCGGTGCCGCTGCGGCGAGCAGACTGACCTGCCAGGGTCGTGAACGTACCCGCTGTCACGCCAGTTCCCTCAAACTCCCGAACCAGTACAGATAATGGATTGGATCCATCTGGCAGCAGCTCCCACCAAGACCTCACCTTGGCGTATACGTCTGAGTACGACGTCGATCGACTGTCCCAGGAGTAAAGTCCCTGGGCTGCGGCCACAGCAAGCGCCCGGTAATCGAGGGTACGTGGCAAACCATCACGCGTTGCCTCCGCCGTTATGCCGGCCTCACCAGGAACTGCGGAGGGCTCCCCTCGTGCCGATGAAGTGCCAGAAGGCTTCGCCGTTGCCGGCGCGGTTGCGGACGTCGCTGGCGCGACCTTCCCGTTGGGTCCGTCTGCAGGCCAAAGTAGGAAGACTGCACTAATCATGAGCAGGGCCACCAGCCCCGCAGCGAACCACTGCCGGCCGCCAGCTCCACGGAACCAACTCATCGCCCAACCCCGCTGTCCGACACCCATGACCTACAGAGCCGCTCTATTCACTTCGTGCTGAAGCACGCGCCAAGCCGCTCGGTACAACTGCCGGGCAAAGCCGATATTTACCGCGATGTACCTCTCGGTGACGCCGAGCTCACTGGCCAGAGCTGCAACCTGCACGGACCTATCCAGTCCTCGCAGTCCTGGACGAACTATCGTCTGCGCGACGCTACGGAGAACGTTTGTGGGAAGGCAGTTCGCAGCGCACCGGCAGAGATCATCGATGCTTAATCCGGGCTCCGGATGGCACCCTAAGGCCATGTTGATTGTTTTGGCGGTGTGCCGAACGACAGTTACGGCGTGCCATCGACGCCGGTCCTGGGGAGACGGAGGTCCGTAATGCCTCGGCCCAGTGAGACTGGAAACGGCAAGGTTCCAGGTTTCCTCGCTGACGCTGCGTTGGACCATGCCCAGCATGGCTTGCGCCCAGGCCTGATCAACATAGTTTTCAACGCCGTCAGCCGCCGCTCCAGCACCTATGACAGTAAGAAGCTCGGGTGAGCTTTCCGTCGTCGAGAAGTCAACAAGCAAGGGCAACGTTTGGTGGCTAAGCTCGCGCCGGATATGGGCCGCGCAGATTTTGTTGCAAACACCCTGGACCCACGCTTCAAAAGGGATACCCGGCAGCTCCCGGTAGCGACCCCGCGCAACCCCGTCCCACACGGCGACTCGGATGTCCTGCATGACGTCATCCACATCGCAGGATCGCCCGATTCGCGCAAGGCGGGAAACAACGTATCGGTGCACGCCATCAACCGCGACCATGATCCGGTCGATCGGGATTGCGGGTTCTTCAGGCGGAGGTGCGTTCCGCAATGAGACGTCGACATCAGCGACCGTGTCTGAGCCCTTAGTAGATTGATACGCCTTGGCTTCGATTTCCATGGCTTCACCGCTTTGACTGTTCAGATCGAGTAGTTCGCAGAGTCGCGCAAAAAGGCCACCCCAGTTAGTGGATGCAGAGATCCAAACAACGATCAGAAGAAGCTACAGGAATTATTGTCGAAGATAATTAAAGTATCGTCAAGAGTGCTGTTCTTACTTTTTGCGTTACCTTCAGGAAGAATGACCTTATGCCGAGAATTACGCAGCCTCACGACGCCGCCTGGTCTGCCGACGTCGAAGCTGCCGTTGCAACCTTCGGCAACCGAGCGCGAAACGAAATTCTTCGGTTCCTAGCCTCTAGTGGGCCTGCGACGCGCGGGGATATCGTCACCGCTGTCAGCGCGGGCGATCCCAGCGTGGCCAAGCACCTGACCGCCCTCGAAGAGGCCGGAGTGGTGATCGTCGACGTCGAGCCTGGACGTAGGCACGGACGGTCACCCCGGTATTCCGCGAACCCTGTCCGCATCAAGGAACTGCTCGACGCTCACCTTAAGTACCTGCTGGAACAGTAGCCCCAGTGCGTTGGAAAGATGTGCCAGACGTTTAGTCGGCGCGCTCCGGCGCCTCATCTGCATCCGACTGCGGATTGGCCGCGGCCCTCTCCCCTTCCGGCCGGCGGCTAATGTCCTTGTTCAGGTACTCCGTGATGGCCCGAAGTGTCTCTGGGGACACGTCACCAAGGGTGCGGGCCGCGAATGTCTTCACTCTCGCAGCGCGGAGAGATTTCACAAACTCAAGCTGCGAATCAATGCGTTGGGGCAGACCTGCGGCCTCGCTACCCACAAGATAAGCAGGATCCACATTGAAGATTTCGCACAAGGCGCCTAGTAGTGCCGGGTCGCTCACCAGCCTGCCCGTGCCGTCCTTCATGTAGAACCAGCGGGCTCTGGAAAGCTTGATCCCCTTCTCTGCCAGCTTTTCCTGGACTTCACGGAACGTGACGGGCTGTCCTCGCTCGGCAACGACGACGTCGAGCAGCAGGTTCAAGCGGCGTGCAAGTTCGGCCTGGGGCGAGCTTTCCGTGCCTTTGAGACCTTTTCCATCTCCGGACACGTTCACCTCCCAGATCTGAGCTGACTATCGCCAGTGAGCTACCGATTGTTGCCCAGTATTGCTTTGGTCAACTCCCCACGCAATATCTGGGGCTCCGTTCTTCCATCGGTATGTAGATGAGCGTATCGTCTTGCTGTAGACCCGTCTACAGCGGGTAAAAGAGATTTCCTCGTCACCTGATTGTGGTCTCCATGGCGAATATCTTGATGAACCGGACGCGAAGCCGCCTCATTCGCTATTTGATCATCCATGGCCAGGCCACGTGCTCTGAGGTCGCTGCTGCCCTAAACGTGTCTGATTCCTCTGTCCGCAAACACCTCACTCTTCTGTGCGAGGCGGGCATCATCAGCGTGGGGTCGGGAATGTACCGGGCACGGGCGGATCAGATCGAGAGACAGCTTGCGGACTTTGCGGCCACGTTTCAGTCAGCGGGCAGCGACTTCAGGAACCGCGAAACCGAGGACTCCCACCTGTCTGTATCGGCGTTCCACTCAAGTGAATGACCTGGAACTTCGAATCGAACCAATTGAACGAGGTCGGGTCGTAGCTCCGCGAATCGCTCCGAGACTGTCACTGGTGTCGACTTGTCCTCGATCCCGTGCAGTATGAGCGTTGGCGTCTTGAGGTCATCGGCGCGGGCTACCCAATCCAGGGTGGAAAGATTAAGAGGCTGCTCGAGCCCGGTAACCCAGCGTCCTGCTTTCGAACCCAACATTTTCAGCCCAACCCTGGCCACAGTTTCCGGCAACCCACTGGCGCTTCCGTTGGACGTCAACGTCTCAGCCCAATCCAGGACGGGAGCCACGAGCACCAGGCCGATGATCCGATCGGAATGGGCTGAGAGATTAGCAGCACGGAGAGCCATGGAACCGCCAAGCGACCAGCCGAACAAGACGAGTCGCGTGGCACCGTTGTCCACGGCAAACTGGATGGCCGCTTCGAGATCCAACCACTCGTTCTGGCCCAAAGAGTACCGGGAATCGTTCGACGGCGGCGCTTCGCCGTCGTTGCGGAATGACACGACCAGTGATGTCAGGCCGAGCCTGCTGGCAACAGGAATACCGCGAAGGACACCAGCGCGTTTCCCTCCCAATCCGTGTGCGTGAATAGCCCATGTCGAAGCCGCCAGACCTCCCGTCATGGGCATGAATTTCCATGCGGGTGCCATGCCGTTATCGACCTTGATCTTCACTTCTTCAAAAGGCAGGCCGAGTTGCTCGGGTTTGGAGTAGGCGTATCCGCTCCAGATGCCGGCTCTGGCAGCGTGTAGGTCGCCGGAGTCAACGCGCTCGACGAGCCGCGTCACTGTTCCGTCGTTCGTGTCTTCGTCTACGACGGCCCCGATGCAGGCATGGCCCCTGCCATTGCCAAACCAAAAGCTGTACCGACCGGGCGCTCTCGTCAATGGCGTCGCCGGCAGTTCGATCCTCAGGGATCCGTCCTCTCCTACGAAGACTTGCCTTATAGAAAGATCCTCCCGGCGCGTAGTCGTCGGCACCACGACTCGGCGCGCAAAGTAGGCAGCGCCGAGGAACGTTATTGCGGCCGCACTTACGGCTCCAATGGTTAGAGGGCCCAGCACTCTAGGACTCTTCATCGTTGCTCCTAACATGCTCGTCGATGACATCCCGGAGTCGCGCGAGCGTTTCAGGTGATAAATCCTGCAATTGTCTGGTCGCAAAGTTCCTAACACGCGCCTCGCGCATCGATTTCAGGACGCTCAGCTGAGCTTCCACCAGCTCGGGGATCTCTGTTGAGTCATCAAGAAGGTACCTGCGATCCACGCCGAAAAATATCGCGAGGTTCTGGAGCAGCTCATTTTCCATAGCCAGGGAGCTATCACCGCTTCGCATGTAGGCCCACCTTGACCGTGACAACGGGGTACCCCGTTCAGCCATGACTTGACTGATTTCCCTGTAAGACAAGGGCCCTGCCCCTCGGATCTCATGCAGATCCAGCAGCAGATTTATCTTGCGGGCGAGCCTCGCCTGCGGCGATTCAGAGGGTTCTGCGGCATCATCTGTCACTAGGATCCTTCCTCGTCTCCCATCGTCCCAGACCTACTTGACCATCCTGCGGGTCTTGATTGGATGCGAGGTAGTCCTCTGTTCGGCTCAGTGTTTGGAAGTCAGCTTCATCCAGCAACTTAGCAGTGGCTGGATCCATCAGGAGAGCATCCTCAATTTCGACAAGCATCCGATGGAGTCTTCGCGTCTCACGATCACCAGGCTGGATGGCTGCAGCGGGCGCCGCCAGGCGTCCATCCTTACGGGTCGCAGTCGCTTTTTCCCAGGTGGATGTGAGGTCTTCCAGTAAGCCGGCTTGCGTCCTAAGTTGTGCTCGTCGAACGATCCGACGGGCGACCGGTGGCAGGGCCAGGCCAGCACACAGGAACACCATCGCCCCGACAAAACTCGTGTCGTAGACGGCGGCTAACTGCTCCATCGTCGACTGCTTTCCGAGAAGATGGGCGACGTCCATGCCCAAGACAGCAAACACGACGACGAGAGCCAGGGAGCACCCAATGCCAATGAGAGCGAAGGCGACGCGAAAGTAAGACGTGGCCATCCGCCGTCGGAATCTAAAGCACACGTATCCGGTCACGCCGACGACCACCCCGATGTAGACAAACTGGATGGCGGAATAGACGGCGGCAGCAGGCTGGTCCCCGTAATCCAACATGAATCTTGTTGAGGACACGGGTGCTTCGACGCGGAGGAATGCAAGGACCAGCCCCACGGAGACTACACCCAAAATCAGGAGGCCACGACGGCCCCTGCGAACAGGTGCATCGTTGATCTCGGCAGCCCGGAGGATTGCCTGGGAAAGGAAGTAAATTCCCACGACCATCAGGATGTTCGCGGACAGATCCAGGAGGTTGCGGCCCCCGAGCGCTTGATCACCCGCGATATATATCGGGTCGACATTCAAGGAAAGCGCCGTTGCGATTGCTACGGCGGCAACGAGTATGCTGTGGTCTTTTCTGGTGCGGGCGCCGGGCAGGAGGCACAGTACGAGGCCCCAGATGACCGAGGCAGCGATAGCCTGGATCACCCGAAGACCTGTTCAAAGGATCTTGGCTCCATAGTGCTGTCGCGGATAGCGCCGGCAAGAAGATCTGCGAGAGTCTCAGCCGCGGCCTCCATGTCGTCAACGAAGCTGCTCCGTGCCAAAGCCCGTGATACCAGCTCTCCGTCAAGATTGGGGAAGAGGCTGCCAGCATAGTCCGAGGAAACGCCCAACTCATCGTGGCGCAGGATCATATGTCCAAGCTCATGCAGGATGAACTGCTGCCTATGGAGTTCTGAGTCCGTAACGGCGTGCAGAATGATTTCCCGAGTATCCGTCGACAGCCACAAACCGCAGACCGACGTGCCGTTGAGGATCGTTGTGGCTTCGATCTCGATACGCCGCCGGCGTAGGGCTGCCACGATCCCAATGAGCCCAGCCAGAGTCAGGTGACTAGGTAGCCGCAGCGCTAAAAACGCCTCCGCTGCACCCTGCTCCGGCCCCGATCCTTGCGATGTTTGCTGGTCCATACCGCCCCCTCTTTGCAGCTGACAGCGAGGATGACTGCCACTGACGGCAGCCACCGCGGAGCGTCGTGCGCCCCAGCTCCAATTGAACGCTCCCGCTCTGGACATGTCCAGACAGGGACTTCAACCGGTGACGTTGAAGCACGTGTTAGACGACTTCAAGAGCGGCATGCAGATCTTTCCGACGCCATCGGGGGTTGTGCAACTAAGACGTGTACTAAGCAGGCCCCTTGTCCCGCGCGCATGTCTTCCTGAAGTTGCTCGTACGCGGGGCGGACGCGTCCTGAGTACGCCGAGATGTCATTGTCGATGTATTCCTGGACGACCGTCCATCCGTTTTTCGCCGCTGATTCCTGGCAGTCCTTGAGTTGCCGGGCTACGCCCTTCCCCTCTTGCTCCAGATCTGCCGAGATTCGGGCATAGAGTGCGGCTCGGATGTAGGTGGACACGGGTTAACTATGCGTCCACTTCTGTCCGAAATGGTGAATTTTGATCAGGGCACAGGGCACGTGCCCGATACGATCGCTTCGTTGATGGAACGCGCTGCTTGGGACTGCGGGATCCGGCCTACGGGTTGGCCGCAGACCAATACGTCACGGCAATAGACTCGCGCATTCCCACGGCTTGCGGATCTCACCTTTTTTCATGGCATCCGCCTGCGCCACGGTTTTCTCCCAATTTTCGTCGCCGCCGTAGTGCGGGGCCGGTATCCAGACGATCTTGAGCTTGTTTGCCAGTTTTTGGGCTACGCCCTAGGTGCTGAGCAGCTGCTCGGTGAGCAGCCGGGCGAGTTCGCTGGGGTCCGCAGGTCCACCGCTGAGGTGATCCGCGTGACAGTCGTCGTGGCCTCGTTGGCCCGGCCCCGGATGGCTCGCCGGCCGTGCTCCTAGATGCCGGCCGGTGCGCAGGAGATCATGGTCAGGGCGTTGTGTGCGGCGTTCCGGGAAAGCATCACCGGCCGCTACAGGCTCTCCTTCTCCTTCGGCGCCACGACATACTTCTCGGTACCGTCGCCTTCAAGCATCTTCTCGGTCGTCGTGGTGACACTGCGAATACCGTCGGCCGTGACGATCCGCTGGTGGCTAACCAGAACACCGAGCTCCTCGCCATTCTCGGTGAAGACTGCCCGGCCGATATGGTGCGAGCCGAAGCTCAGGGCGAGCATGGGCCGTACCGGGAAGGTGAATTTCTTCCGCTGGTGGTCCAAGTCGGGCACGCATGCCTGGCAGGTGACGTAGCTGTTCAAGCCCTCTACTTCCTGCCGGGAAAGTACATGGGGAACCCTGTAGACCATGCCAAGATCGGCTGGCCGAAGGGTGTCGTAATTCTGCAGCACCAAATCCCAGGACTCGGCCCGGTCCACGGTATGCCTGACATGGTGGCAGCCGGGCCGGTGGACACGACGCGTGCCGCTGGCGGTTATGACGAAAACCTCCTTGCCGGACCGCAGCCTGGAGTCCACTGCTTCCTGCTCCCGCCTGATCTGTGCCTTGATCTCATCCAGTGACGGCTTGGGCGAGTAATCCGCCGCAGGCCAGTAGGGGTCATCCGCTGGCGTCCGCTCGGGAATCAGGCCGGACCCGCGGCCAGCCGCTATCTCGTCGATCAGGCCGACCAGTTCGTCTGTGCTCAGTCGCTCCGGGCCATCGTTGTGCTCGGCCATGGCCGTCCTTCTCTCGGGTTCGCTTATCGACGTTCATCATCTCAGCAGCGGGCAAATGGGACGGGTAAGGCGCGGCACGCAGCGCGTCTGTCATCGTGGCCTCAGCCGCTGGGGATAACGTCGGACCATGAGCCCGTTTAGAATCCCTTCCGACAAGCAAGTCGACCCGTCCAAGCTCGACGCCTGGATCCAGATGAACACAGTCCACCGGCCCATCCATTCGCCCGGGCCGGCCTTCGTCTACATCAGGGACATTGACGCCGAGATCTCGGGGCCCGCTATTGACCCGGTGCGGCTCCAGGCGCTCATTGAGGAGAAGGCAGTCCGGAAGGGCGACCCGATCACGGGCGTTCCGTTCATCTATCTGGACGACCTCCTCGACGGACTAAGAGGCACCGGCGTGGAAGCCGACGAAGGCTATCACGGCCAGCGCGATGGAACGTCACAGGCAAGAGCAGCTGCGCCGGCAGAAGTAGCCGGCACAACCACAGTGCCCCCGCTAGATTCGAATCAGCGACTTCCGGAATAGAAGGCCGGCGTTTTCTCCATCTGAGCTGTGGAGGCAGCTCCGCAAGCTCCAGCCGCTCGGCGTCTCCGAAGTGCTGCGGCCGCTCCGCTGCCCGGTCGGCCATCGCCCCAGCGCCGGCCGGCTGCCGACGCTCAGTCCTCCCGCAGCGGTCCCGGACGGCCACCCTGGGACGTCTCCAGCAGAGCCGTCAGGTGCTCGACCTGGGCTGGGAGCCTCTGGAGTTCCATGTGGACGATGTCCAAGGGAGATACGTGTAGCCTCCCGGAAGGCGTCCTTTTTTCACGTGGCACGTCTTGGAAGAGACGGTCCCTCACGCCCCCGGGCCGGGCCACAAATTCATCGCTGCTCACCCTCAAACTTTCGGCATGGGTCAGTCCGCTGAGCGCCCGCTGTCTGAGATCCTCAACGAGAGGCCGCACCGCGTCTGTCGCCCATCCGGGCGGGGTTGTCTTGACTGCCACGACAGAGTCTCCTTATTCGGCACCGATTTCCTACCAGGGAACATGCGTAGGCAGATGCTGCCCGCGAGCAGTCGGGGAATCACGTACCGCAATGCCATAGGCAGTGAAGACCACGGAAACACCCCCGCGTGTACGGGGAAGACGACGCCGCCAACCGCATTTCGAGCTGGCCGTAGGAAACACCCCCACGTGTGTGGGGAAGACCGCGATAGTCGCACAGCATTCGCGCGTACGCCCAGGAAACACCCCCGCTTTCGCGGGGAAGAGACGAGCCGCTCCGTCTTGTCGTGGTTAGCGTTGGAAACACCCCCGCAAAGTCGGGGAAGGCTTTCAGCTCGCCGGCCTCGTCGAACCAGATCGCGGAAACACCCCCGTAGGTGCGGGGAAGACACGTACTCAAACACGCTGCAGGACGCCAACGAGGAAACACCCCCGTAGGTGCGGGGAATACCGTTTGGTGACCGTACTGGAGATGACTAGCTGGGAAACACCCCCACGAGTGCGGGGAAGGCCTGTGCCGTCGGCACTTGCCGTCCAGCGTGAATGAATCACCCCCGCGTTTGCGGGGAAGATCCGATGTCACCGCGCCGCGGATTCTTCCCGTAGGAAACACCCCCGCGAGTGCGGGGAAGATCCGATGTCACCGCGCCGCGGATTCTTCCCGTAGGAAACACCCCCGCGAGTGCGGGGAAGACCTAAATGCGGTGGCCGGGGGTAACGCGGAGACGGAAACACCCCCGCGAGTGCGGGGAGGACTTTGTGCTGTTTTCATCACCAGGGCTAGTGCTGGAAACACCCCCGTGTGTGCGGGGAAAGTAAAGCCATCGCAACGCCGAAGACGAGCGGCATGGAATTACCCCCGCGAGGGCGGGGAAGTCAGCAGGTCTGACGAATCAAACCATGCCTAGACTGATACACCTCCACGACCTGCGGAGAAGAGGACACGGTTACTAAGCCCCGGCCCCGCTTGAGTGAAGATCCTACACGAGTCGCTGTTCGTGCCATATGGACGAAACCGGCCCCGTCCATGCGGGGAAGGCCGAACATTGAAAGCGCCGGAGTCGGCGGTGATGGAAACACCCCCGCGCGTGCGGGGAAAGCAGATGTGACGCCTGTTTGGACAGGATGGCGTAGGAAATACCCCCGGGTGTGCGGGGAAGACCCGTTCGCGTGGTGCGGAACGAAGACGAAGCAGGAAGCACCCCCGCGCGTGCGGGGAGGACGCTAGCAGGAACTCTCTCTGAATGTGCGGGATGGAAACACCCCCGCGTGTGCGGGGAAGACTGGCCGATGTGGCGCAGCGAGAAGTTCACCTGGGAAACACCCCCGCGTGCGCGGGGAAGACACGCCGGTCACGTCGATGTCGTAGGCCCAGGTGGAAACACCCCCGCATGTGCGGGGAAGAAACACGGAGGAGCTTGTTGATGGCCCAGCCGTTGGAAAGACCCCCGCGTGTGCGGGGAAGACTCCGCGGTGCCGTCGATGAGGCGGATCTTCCAGGAAACACCCCCGCGTGTGCGGGGAAGATAGCTCTGCGGCTCCGTGCTTGATGTAGAAACTGGAAACACCCCCGCGTATGCGGGGAAGGACCGGATTGACCACTAGGCCGAATCCAGTTCGATGAGGCCGAGTACCGGGTCGTAGCCAAGTCCGCCCTGACCGAATACAACCGGCAGCATGCCGTTGAGAACCTTGGACGCGGGGTTCCATGCGCCTACGGAGTTGAGTGCTTTGCGCGCGAGCCTCCCGTTGAGAGGAACGGTGGCTTCCATGGCGGTCCGGAGTCCGACCCGGTCTTTCGGGTCGATGGCTTCGAGGTCGGCAATGCTCCCCTGCCAGGCGCCTGGGACCCCGTTGTTTCCGGATGGGTCGATGAACAGCGCGGTGACGCTGGGCGGTTCGATCAGGCGTGTGGCAATCTCTTCGTTGACGTCCTGCCCGGTGAGACGGCTCAGGGCCGAGAGATCTGCCTCCGGGTCGGTGAGCTCGTCGGCGTTGATGACGACAGCATCGGCTTTGGCGTAGCGGCGGGCGTACTCCGTCAGTTCTTCCTGCTCGTTCCAGTCGACCTCATCGAGCTGCAGCGAAGAGGCTTCGACAAAGGCCTGGCTGTCGTCGGGCATTACCAGGCGGCTGCGGGCGGCAAGGTGCGCCCAGACCCGGTCCAGCTCAGAGGTGAAGTACGGGAGGGCACCGCGCTTGCCGTTGCCGCGGACGATGTGAAGGGGCAGTTCCCGGGCGCCGGGGAGCCGGGCTGCCCGGCGCGGGTCGTTGTGGCGCCAGACTCTGCCGGCGCGCTGGATCAAGGACGGTGAGGGCGCCAGGTCGGTGCTCATGGCGTCCAGGTCGATGTCCAGGGACGCTTCTACGGCCTGGGTGCCGACCAGCACAGTGCCTGTTCCGCTGCCGCCTTTGCCGATTTCGCGCAGGAGCCGGTCGGCGGCGTCGCGGCGGTGCCCGGCGGTCATCCGGGAGTGCAGGACGATCGGATCGATTCCGGCTGCGGCGAGCCGCCGGGCGGCCTCCTGTGCACGTCCCACGGTGTTGACCACGATGCCAAGGCGGGCGGACGGAGCGATCGCACGCAGGCCAACGGCCCAGTCGACGTGAGCGTGGACCGTGTCCTCAGCCTTGAGTTTGGTGACTGCGATGCCGTAGCTGGGCTGTGCCAGTGGTCCTGCAGTGCCGGGGACGCTCTCCTGGGACGGGAAGGAGATCTCCTCCCGCTCCCACTCGGCGTCGTAGGCGGCCGCGAACGCGTCCCGCTGCCAGCGCGGAAGGGTGGCCGAGAGGAGGGTGACCCTGGTGCCGGTGGCGCCCCACCAGGTCATCAGTTCCGTGGCGAGGGCTGACTGGTACTGGTCCAGTAGGTGCACCTCGTCAATGACCACGTGGGCGTTCGCCAGGGTGAGCAGGCGCAGATGCGCCCACTTGTTGCGCAGCGACCCGGACAGCACCTGGTCGATGGTGGATACCGACACGGGGGCGAGCAGGCGGGCCGTTCCGTTGCGGAGGAAATCTGACGGGATCAGGCCCTGGTCTGGCGTGCCCTTGCTGTCCTCCTCGTCGTGGCAGTCGAGGGATTTGAACTCGGACTGCAGCGCGTAGAAGTCCTCGACGCTTGCGAGCCGGTGTGCCAGTTCGGCGACGTTGCCGGTGCCTTTGTATGTGGCCTGGACACGCTTCATCATGGCGTTGGTGGTGGCCTGGGTGGGCAGCGCAAAGATGAGCCGCTCTTTGCGGAGGGAGTGGCGGAGAAGGGCCGCCTCCGTCTTCCCGTTGCCAGTCGGGGCCATGGCGATCCAGAGTCCGCCGCCAGATTCCAGCGCAGTCTCCTGCAGTGGCCTCAGCTCGTAGTCCCCGGTGATGGAGGCACGGGCGTCGGTGAAGTCACGGTAAACGCCGAGGGTGCGCCGAAGTCGGTTCGCGAAAAATGCTCCGCGGTGCGCCATCCATGCAGTCGGGTCTTCCGGGTTGAGCGTCCCGGCCTGGATTTCTTCCTGGGCGGTCTTCACGGCATACCATTCCGAAGCGGTGCGGTCGGCAAGGACCACGAGCCCGGAGATCAGCACCGCAGTCGTGGTGGAGCCAGCGGGCGGTTCCTTCGCCGGATCCAACCCAACAGAGGCCATGACAGCTGCAAAGAGGTCCGTCCGGGACGACTCCCAGGCGCCTGCAGCCGACTTCCGGAAGACCTTGAGCGCATCGGCGTTCGGGACCTCGAACGTGCCGTGGTGCCCGAGGGCTGCTGCTGCCATCCAGTGTTCGGCTACTCCGTCGCTTCCCCTCATGCCCCCGGAGAGAGCCATGGCGGAAACGGACTCGTGCCGCCGCAGGAAGCCGCGCCGCTCGTGCGGGACGTCCAGGCTGAAGCCTGCGCCCTCCAGGGCAGTTCGCGTTTCGGCATGCCAGGGCTCCGTAGGGGCAAGCAGCTGGCCGGCGAAGACGGGGCTGGCCTTGCCGAGGTCATGCAGGCCCGCGGCGGCGGCCACCCAGGCGCGGGCGTCCGGACCGAGGTCGGCTTCGATGTGCTCCTGGAGCCCGTCCCGAAGCCAGTGGTCCCACAGGACCATGGCGGACGCCGCGGTGTCGAGGAGGTGGCTGCTCAGCGGGTACGGACCGTCCAGGCCATGCCTTTTGCTCCAGAGCGGCACGGTCAGCCGATGGCCTTGACGGTGAGGAGACCGCAGCCGTAGTTCTTGGCCCGGCCGACGCCGGCGGCCATCAGCTCTGCGAGCCTGGCGGGGTCGGAGACGACGGCGAAGCCGTCAACCAGGTCTGTCTGGACGGCCCTGCCGCTGCGGACTCCGAGGACGTTGCGGTCGTGGTTGATCAGCTCCACGTCGTGAAGCGCCCCGGCGAGCTTGTTGGTTACCCAGTCGGTCATCGAATCGAAGCCCTCGACGGGCGCGTCATCGCGCGGGACCGGCGACACTCCCCCGTCTTTCTTCCGGCGCACGGCGTTTGCCGCCAGCCGGAAAGCCACCGGAGTTCCGGCCGCTGGGGTTTCGCCCTCTTCGCGGACAGCCATTCCGTCGACCGTGCCGAGGGGCTTCTGTGCAGAACGAACAAGGAGCGTGGCCGCGCGGCCAGGTGCAGCCGGCTCGACGCGGAAGATGATGCCAGCGGCGGCGCGCGGGCTCTCCCCGCCGACGTGGCCGAACATTTGCATGACTGACCGGTGCAGCTCATGTGGGTCGTTCAGTGCCCGCGGACCGGGCCGGCCGTTGCGGCCGCTGAAAACGGTGTGAAGTGGGGCCATGCTGAGGAAGGTGGTCATGGGTGGTCCTCTGTTGGGGCTGATGGTGGTCGATTCGATTCCCCCGGCGGGCCGGGGAAGGGGTGCTGTTAGCTGGCGGCGCGCTCCGGGATGGAAGTGCGGGTCGCCCACCATTCGAGGCGGGCGGCCGGTGGCTCGTGCGCCACAACGGCGGTGCTGTCCGGGTAGCTGTTGTCGCGGCCGTCCAGGGTGTGGAGTCCCGGCTCCACGGATCCGCACGGCGCTTCGGTCAGCAGTCCGTCATCGCCGACGCCCAGGAGCAGCGGGAAGGCGGGGGCGAACGCCTTCCGGCCCAGAAAGGGGCTGAATCCCGGTTCGGCGAACGCTGCAGCGAGCTCAGGGACACGGTCCGGGTGGCTGACCCGGACGATGAACTCAGCGCCGGCCAGGTAGGTACGCCGGACGATCGACGTACCTTTCTGGGCGTCGGGGGTGAAGGACACAGGGGCGTTGCCCTTTTGCCCGGATGCGGCCCAGATGCGTTCGATGAACGGCTGGGCGTCGGGGCGCGGATTGATCGTCTGGAAGTCCTTCTCGATCCGGCCCGGGTTGTCGACCCGCACTTCGATCTCGAGCTCGTCCAGCCAGGCCGGCCATTCTCCCCGGCGGGCTCCGAGTGCGGCTGCGATCAGCCCGGTGATGCCGCTGCGGGTGGGGATGTCAGCGGTGTTGACGTGATTGCCTGTGGCGCGGGCGCCGGCCCAGGACTGGTAGGGGCCGGCGAACCGCAGGTACAGGCTGCTCATTCAAGGATCCAGTCGACGATGCTGCCGACGAGGCCGTCGACGTCGGTCTGCTCGGCTTTGAACGCTTCCAGCCCGTCTACCGTCCCGGCGATGCGGGCGGTGCCGAAGTTGCCTCCGTCGAAGGCGAGGGCCGCTTCGCGCTGTTCGGCAAGTCGCCTGATGGCGGCGGTGGCGTAGCCGCCGTCCTCACCGGGGAGGACCGGGGTCTCGAAGTCGTAGGCGAGGCGGTAGGCCTGTTCTTCGGCCAGAACGGCCAGCGGAGCGACGTACGGGGCGGTTGCGTTCTTCTTGCCGGACGGCAGCTTGTAGATCAGGGCGTGCACCATCAGCTCCAGCTGCTCGCGTGCGGTGGCCGAGTCCACGCCGGTCCAGTTGGACTTGAGCTGCTCGCGGTCGATGGTGACCGTCCGGTAGAACACCCCGGAGGTGTAGGACGCCACTCCGAGGAACGATGCGCCCTTGCCTTGGGCCGCGCTGGGGCTGTCATCGACGGTGGAGAAGTAGTCCGTTTCGATGACGGCCTTGTGAACGGACATGGCCGGGCTGACGGCGAGGGCCGCGGCGGTGTTGGCCTGCGGGGCGGAGGCGAACATGCGGCCGAACGCGGCGATAGACAGAGAGCCGGTCAGTCCGGGCTCCACGAAGTCGATCGGTACCTCGGCGCCCTCTTCGTTCTTCTTCTGTTGGGCCGGCGTCGGTTCCTTGCGGATCGTCACGGCGCCGGTGGCGACGGCCGCGGCAGCGGTCTCGATTTCCTCCGTGCTGAGCCAGGAGCTGATGCCGGACTCCTTGGCCGCGTCGGCGCCGTCGGCCGGTGCGCTGTCAGCGGCGGAGCTCTTGACCAGGCCCGAGATCAGCTTCTTGGCGTCGCGGAGAGCGATCTTCGGGTCGAGTTCCGGATTGATCTCCCGGGCGCGGTCGGAGACGAGGACCGCCAGGTTTGTGGAGCGGACGGACTTATCAAGGGAGCGGAGTTCGTAGTCGGTGCGGGCTGCACGCTTGATGGACTGGCTGGAGAGCATGCCTCGGAGGACGCCGCCAATGACGGCGCGCTTCGGGGTGCCGGAGTCGTCACGGTTGAGGTTGCTCCACGGGATGGTGTTGACGATGTGCAGGGTGAGGTTCTTCAAGTTAGAGCTCCTGGTTCGTGTTGGCGGTGCCTGCGGGTGTGGTGTTGTCGTTGGTCCAGGCGCCGTAGTAGTCGCCGACCGTGCGGCTGCGGACGGACTGGGAGGCGTCGGTGAAGCCGTTGCCCCAGCGGGCAAGCATCCTGGCGATGGCGTGGAAGTCGAAGCCGACATCGGTGCCGCGGGCCAGGTCAAGGAAACGCCGAATGGTGGATACTGCGGCCTCAAGGTCCTGTTCGTGGAAGGTGGCGAGCCGTGAGGCGATCAGGTCCGGCTTGGCGGGGTCCAGAGATTTCTCTGCGGACTTGCTCAGGCTCAGCCTCTTGAGTGAGGCTCCCAGCGGAGTCCGTTCCGCGTGCCGTACGTCCGGGTAGGCAGCGGCCAGGCCGGCAGCCCGCAGGTATGCGGTTTTGTGCCGCGGCTCGTCGACATAGCCGAGCACCCAGGGGTAGGCGTAGTGCTCGGTCGCCTGGTCGAGCCCGCGTGCCACGCTGGACCTGTACTTGGCGTCCTGGCCGCGGAGCGCCAAGGTTTTGCCCACCAGCGCAGCAAGAGGATCTCCGGGGGCAGCGGTGCCCTTGGCCCCCGGATCGGTTGTGTCGGGCGCTGTTGTCATCTGTCCTTCCTTCTTCACTTGGTGCCGGCCTTTTGCGGGGCCAGGCCGAGTGCCTGTGTGATGTTCCACGCCACCCTGTTCCGGGCGGTCATGACGAACGGGGCAAGCTTTGAGGCGGGCGCCGACGAGGTGACTTCGTCGAAGGCGGCGAGTGCGGCTGTCCGCACCGCCGGCCAGACCGCCGGGTCAATGGAGTCTCCAGTGCCGCTGACGATGAATTGTTCGAAGGGCTTGGCCACTTTCTGCCAGAAGGCCGTCTCAACGTCAGGCCGACGGTCCTTGAGTGTTCGCAGTGAATGGTTCAAGGGGTTGCTCCCGCGCAGCGGGTCCGTGAACGGCCTGCAGACCTCGGAGCAGACAGCCTTGACCAGTTGCGAGGCAAAAGAGACGGCATCGGCACGGTCTTCGTCGATGATCCACTTCTTCGGTGACGACACTAGGACCTCGGTGCGCCGGACGACGGGTGAGGACGCGCTGCCCTCGACCAGATGCCGGAGGAACATGATCTGCTCATCGTCCGGTGTTCTGACCATCTGTTTGGAACGGCTTTGGACGACGGAGGAGAGGTTCTTGGAGTTCCATTCGACCGCCAGATCGGTGGGGCTGTGGCCAAAGTCGAGGCGCTGGGCCTTGCGTTCAACGGACTGGACGACCCCTTTGGCAGTCTTCCTTTCAATGTCAACGTAGAGGTAGAAGGTGTCCTCCGTGTTCCGGGTGTCCCACCATGCCTTCGCCGCGACTTTGCCTTCACCCATCGTCGGTGGGCGGTGGGTGGATCCACCTGTGGTCACGGCGGTGAGGGTAGTTCCGTCCCAGGCACACATGGCAGTGTTCGATCCCCAGGTCGCCCTCCACAGCGGGTGCTCCGGTTTCCCGGCGCCGTTTCCTGACACTTTGCAGGATGGGTCGGCCCAGGCGGGGAGCCCGGTGCCGTCTACCCAGGACTTGGGTGTGTTCAGCAGCAGGGTCTCGAAGAGGTTCCCGCCCTGCCAGAGCACTTCAGTGGCCGTGTAGCCGACGCCGGGATACCTGATGCCTGGTGAACCGTTGGCGCATGAGCGCCCTTCGATTTTGTTGTTGCCGCCAAAGGAGTAGTGGTGGTGCACTGCGAGGGCGAGTACCGCGTCGGCCCCATCCAGCTGCTCCGGGTGTGCCCCGTCTGACCAGAATTCCTCGGCTCGGTCAGCAGGCATCCACGGCAGCAGCTTCTTGACGGGGAACTCCTTCCCGGCCTTGGGCGGGGTGTTGCCGGCCGGGATTTGGAGGAACGGCCGGTCCGGGTCCAGCACATTGCTGTGCGGCGTGATGAGCGCCAGAGCCTGGTCGACGGCTTCAGCGCTGAAGGCTTTCCCCGGGCGGCCCTGGTGGCGGAGGACCAGGGCGGTCACCGCTGTCAGGTATCGCAGTTGGGCGCCTGTCTGGATGCCGTTGAGTCGGGAGTCCAGTCCGTCCGAGTCGTGGGCTGTAAGCAGGGCGTCACGGACCGTCATGGGCCCCGCTGCAGTCCTGATCCAAGGGATAGCTGTGAGTGCGCACCCGGCGTGCCTGGTTTCTGTCATACGGTTCCCCAAACGTTGGTTGAGCCAGCAACAAGAAGAGCGCTGGAAGTCTTCTCAAGCTAAAGCATACGTAGACGTCTTGGCTAGGGCCTGGCCTCGTTTTTCTCGCTCTGAGTTCTAGCCTTATCACTACCGGGAACGACAAAGCGCCCCGCACCGAAACCGGTACGGGGCGCTGTCAGATTGAGCCACGGGCGGCCGAGGCTACTTGCAGGTGGCCAGGATGCCGGCGATTGCGTCGTGCTCGGCGGGCGTCATCCAGAGCTTGTACTTGGCCTTCACCGCGGTCTGGCGGGCGACGTATTCGCACCGGAATGCCTTGTTCGGAGGAAGCCACGTCGCTGCATCCTTGTCACCCTCCGCGGAGTCGGCGGGGCCGTGTAGACGGAGACCTAGTCTGAAGTCGGATCGTCGGCGCTGCGGCTGGCGAAGCACCGACGCTGTAGTCCTGCAGAAGGCTGGCGGATGCGTCCACGCGGTACACGCTTTTTCGTACGTGTCCCATCGTCCGCGCCGTAAGCACCCGGCGGACGAACGTCCGCCGCCGGCAAGCCTGGTCGAGCTCGTCCGCCGAGAACCCCGACTATCCGGACGTCGTGGTCCCTGTGCTATCCGAACTGACCATCTGGGGCCTCGTCACCCGCTACCTGCATCACGTCTAGGAAGTGGGTAAATGGCAGGTCTCGATCAACATGTCCGATTTGGGGTCGATCCGCGCCTGGATGGCCGCGATCTTGGCGGCGTCCTGCTCCCGGGTCGGTTTCGCTCTCTCACGGTTGGCCTCGGTCACGTCCCGGATCACGTCTTTGAGCGTGTCCGATGAGCGGGCGGCAACCTTGTCCATGGCAGCAAGGTATTCGGCCTGGACATTTGGGGGCACTGTCCACACGCCGTCTTTCGCGAGCGCCATGGCGGCCCGGAGCTCCACGCAGGTCTCGCTCGTTGACAGCTGCGGCGTGCAGCCGGTGAGCAATAAGGCGGTTGCGGCCAGGACGGCTGCGGTCTTCTTCAACGGTTCTCCCAGTGGTGGCACGTAGCTACATTGCCAGCTTACGTTCCCGCTCGCGGTTCTCACGGTAGCCCGGTGAACGACTTGTCCGACGGCCGCGTCGACCCAATCGCCCTCGTGGACGTGAACAGCTTCTGCGTCTCATGCGAGCGTGCCTTTGACCTGCCACTGCAAGGCCCACCCATCGTCGTCGTCCTGTCCAACAACGACGACTGCGTTGTGTCGCCCGGTCCAACAACGACGACTGCGTTGTGTCGCCCGGTCCAACCAGGCCAAGGCCCTGGGCTTCGAAAACGGTGACTCTTGGTTCAAGCATGTCGCCGATGCCAAACGAACCGGCTGGTGCACCCGAGTTCCAACTACGAGCTCTACGGAGATTTGAGTTCGAGGGTCATGGAGCTCCTGGGCCGGTTCGCCCATATTCAGGAAATGTACTTTCAGTTACCTAAGAGGTGTTGTTGCTCGTTCCCTAGGAGAGTGAGGCCTACGCGGGACCCAGAGAGTCCTGTCAGCCCTTTGGCATGTCTGTCCGCATGGCCCAGTTTCATCGGGAAGTGGACGTGTTCTGTGGACACTAGCCACCGATGGGAGCCGCCGGTGCGGGAAGGCGCGGAGGACTCCGTCTTGGATCCCCGTCCGGCCGGGCCATCTACCCAGGCTGTGGAAAAGATCGCTAATGACCTTGATCTGCTTTCTATTTCCCTTACTCGGTCTGGAAGCGCTGTCTCATGGCACGTGCTCGGTCTGCCTCCGGCATCGCATCGTCGACAGCGTCAACAAAGCCATCAGCCGGGCCACCGACGTGGATTTGATCTGCATCGATGACATTGGCCTCCTGCCGGTATCCGCCGACGCCGCCGAGGGCTTCTACCGCGTCGTGGAAGCCTCCTACGAAAAACGCCCCCTGGCGATCAGCTCGAACATCCACCCCAGCGGGTTCGATGAGCTCATGCGCAAAACCATCGCCACCGCCACCGTGGACCGGCTCCTGCACCACGCCCACCTCTGCCAAACCAGCGGCGAGTCCGTCCGTTTCATGCACAATTGGACACTGTGACTACCGCAAACAGATCAGACTCATCCAGCTCCAACGAATCGGGAGCCAAGAAGCTCTTCTCCAAGCCCCTGACATGGATTGTCCTCGTAGGCGGTCTCATACTTTGGTTCAACACCGGTGGCTTTCCGAAGGGTGAGTACGTTTGCGACGCAAGGTCTGGCTCGCAGGAGAGTCCAATCTCTGTATTCCACGTTGGTGGAGGAAAGATCAACGTCGTCAAGTACAAAGCCAACTCAAGCGTCCCAATTGAGAAAGGCGTCAGCTACGCTCACGGCTGGTTTGACCGGCATCTAAATCTCTACCTCGGAGACGCCTCGTACTACTGCCAGCTTCGCTAGACAGCTGACCAGCGCGATCGGCCGGTTCGAGGAGCGCATCCGCCGCGAAGAAGCGACCGTCCGCGGCCAGCAGGAACTCGCCGCATCCTCCCTGGACGCACAGTTCGCATCCCTCGAAGACCTCGGTGAGCAGGCTGAGGTCGAAGCGCGCCTCACGGCCCTGAAGACCGGGACGCATCCCGGGCCCGCAGCAGATCCGGGACCTCGAATGGGAGATCACCCCAGGCCAAGGCGGACGAGTTCACCTCCGACTGGCGTGCTGACAACTTCGCCGAAGCAGTCCCTAACCTCCACTTCGAGGATGCCTGGAACTACTACAACATGGGCCGCCGAGTCCACGATGAAAACTCATCTAACAGGGAGGACAAAGGCAGTTCTAGTATTGGCCCCCACTCCTCCATCGAGCGAAGTCCCCTCTGCAACTGCCGCACGATCTCCGGTGTACACCCCAGCGGGAACCGCCGTTCCTCGGAGATGCCGCCGTGCCTGATCTGAGGGTTCCGTCGCACGTACTCGTTTTGGATGTTTGACCGTACTTTGACGCCACCCTCCTGTCGGGCCAGAATCATGGGATCGAGCTTGAGGACCTGTCTGCAAGCGTTAGCATCGTTCAGGGCGTCGTTCCTGACTGATCCACGCTCCCATCGGCGCAATATGTCGTCCGTGACGGCGGGTGATTCGCTCACGTCCGCCGTTACCAGGCCGTTCAACTGCGCTCTGGTCGTGGTGTTCTCCTCCCCAACCACAGCTGCTTTCAGGAGGGCTTGAATCTGAGCCTCTCGCAGTGCCCAGACATGTAGTTGTTCCACCCATTCCCCGGGCGACATTTTCCGTAGTAGGTCAAGGTCCCCTATTGAGTGCTGAAGCTTCAGAAGCTCTGAAACGGCCGACCGCACCACGGGCAAGTGCACGTGAGCCTTCCGGCCTTCATATCCGAGAAAGACCTCGCCAGGCCCCCCGTTCAACCATTTCAGCCATTTCAGCCATTCCAAGTGGCTTGGACCGGCTTCTCTTTTTTGGTCCCCGTCGTGCAAGGGAGCTTCAAGGCTATAGAACGAGGCATAGTCGGTAAGGATGAGTTGTCGCACGTGTGTTCCCCGAAACCAGTCGCTGGCGTAAACGGCGTCCTGCACCGCCTTGGTCCGCTCAAAGCTGTCGCTTATGGATTTCCGGGCATTAGCAGCGTGCCATTCGAGAGCAGCGATTACCTGGCGCCTGCGCTGCAGTGCCGCCTCGATCTCCCTGTTCCAGTATGCCGCCGCTTCTTCAGCCTCCCTCGCACGCTCCGCCGCCGCTTCTTCAGCCTCCCTCGCACGCTCCGCCGCCGCTTCTTCAGCCTCCCTCGCACGCTCCGCCGCCG